>JASGGP010000032.1:0-23017 GCA_047604985.1 Lacrimispora sp. | reverse complement strand
CGACCGGTAGCCTGTAGGTGTATTTCCTCCCAGCCATCTTCCGCTTTTGGAAAGCGAGTCAACGGTAACCATCGACGGCAAGGTGAAAAAGGCCTTTAAGCTGCAGCTGGTCCCTGAGGAAGCAAAGCTTGTAAGGCTGATTTACCGGAAGTTCCTTGAGACAGGTTCCCTGACCCAGACAGAGACCTATTTGATTCAGAATGGGTACAGGACGAAATTCGGCCGCTTATTCAGCCGTTTCGCTGTCAAGGGGATATTGTCCAATCCAGTTTACGCTGCCGCGGACCGGGAAACCTATGAATACCTTTTGGAAAAGGAAGTGGATCTATGGGCGGAAAGAGAAGCGTTTAACGGCACCCGGGGAATCATCGCCTATAACCGCACCCTGCAGAAGCAGGGAAAAACCCATGAAGCGAAGTGTATGGATGAGTGGATTGTCTCGGTGGGTAAGCATGAGAGCATGGTACCTGGCTCCATATGGGTCAGCACCCAGCGGCTTTTGGACCAGAATAAGTCCAAAAGCTACCGGAAACCCAGAAGCAACGTGGCCCTGCTGTCCGGTATTCTCTTTTGCGGCGGCTGCGGGGACCGGATGCGGCCTAAGCTTTCCGGGCGGAGCAATGAGAAGGGAGAGCAGATGTATTCCTATCTCTGTTCCATGAAAGAAAGAAGCCGCATGGAATGCTGCTCCATGAAAAATATAAATGGAAATCTGCTGGATCAGCTGGTTATAGAAGAAATCAAAAAAATATCCGAAGACAGCAGCGAGTTCCTGATCCAGCTAAACAGGAACAGAAAAAACCTGGAGCAGGACCTGCCGGAATTTGAAAGCCGCAGACAGCAGCTGGTTCAAAAGGTGGAAGAAATAGAAAGCGAAATTGACGGTCTGGTTTCTTCCCTTGGAAAGGCTAAGGGAACAGGAGCTGAGGAATATATCTTAAAGCAAATCCAGGAGCTCCATAAAGAAAAAGAGGAGATGGAAAAAAGGATTCAGGAACTGGAAGAAGCCGCTGTGGAACGGGAGCTTTCGGCGCTGGAATTCGGTTGGATAAAGCAGACCCTTTCCTCGTTCCGGGAAACCGTGGACACCATGAATGTCCGGCAGAAAAGGGCCGCCATCCGCGCCCTTGTGAAAAAGGCTGTGTGGGACGGGAAAAATGTCCATCTGTACTTTATCGGCTCCGAAGAGCCGTCATGTGACTATGGCAAACGAGATCCTGATGCTTCTTCGTGCAAATAAAAAATATTCAAAAGAAGTCTCTTTATTTGAACCCATCGGAATAGACAAGGATGGAGAAACCGTAAGCCTGGTTGACGTCATTGAAATGGAAAACAAGGAGGCCCTGGAAACCATTATTTTGAAACAGGATATAAAGGAATTGTATGAAGCTTTTGACAGCTGCCTTAAGGACAATGAGAAGATGATCATTGGCATGAGGTATGGGCTGCATGGGGGAAAGGAATATACCCAGAGGGAGATCTCAGAATTGATGGGGATATCCAGATCCTATGTATCCAGACTGGAGAAAAAGGCACTGGAAAAACTGAAAGCGGAGTTTGACCGGAAGGGAAATAGCGAATTTTGTGTCCTGTGAAGAAATTCGGGGTTTTATAGTAAAAAATTCATTGACTTTTCTGAAAAAGGCTGGTATAGTTTAACTAAAGTTCATAGTGAGTGGATTGTTACTGGAAAGCAGGCAAAACCAATTTTGATTATAGAAAATAATATTTTTATTTTCGTGGTCGAAATTGGTTTTTTTACTTACAGGTGAGGCATTTATGGAAATTGACAAAATCATCAATAATAATATTGTCAGCGCGCTGGAACCGGATGGAAAAGAAGTCGTTGTTATGGGAAGAGGGATCGGGTTCGGGGCAAAGCCGGGAAAGGCAATTCCGGAGGACAAGATCGAAAAGGTATTCCGCTTAGATGGGCAGGGCAGCCTTGATAAGTTCAAAGAGCTGGTGGTCAACCTTCCTCTTGAGCATATCCAGGTTTCCACGGAGATCATCAATTATGCCAAAAGCGTCTTAAACAGGAGCCTGAATCAGAATATCTATATTACCCTGACGGATCATATCAGCTTTGCCATACACCGTTTTCAGGAAAAGATGGTTTTCAGGAATCCTCTTTTAAACGAGATAAAGACTTTTTATAAGGAAGAATACCTGGTGGGAGAATATGCCGTGGCTTTGATCGAGCGGAAGCTGGATGTGACATTTCCGGTGGATGAGGCGGGATTTATCGCACTTCATATTGTAAACGCAGAATTCAATACGGCCATGCGGGATACCATTGATATCACAACCCTGATCCAGAATGTGGTGCAGATTGTGAAAGGATATTTTACCATGAAGCCGGACGAAGCCTCTTTAAACTATCAGCGCTTCGTCACCCATTTGAGATTTCTGGCCCAGAGGATCGTCGCTAAGGAGCTGTTGGACAGCGGCAATACGGAGTTTAACCAGCTGATATCTGGGATGTATCCGGAAGAGTATAACTGCAGCCTAAAGATCAAAGACTACATTCAGGAAACCTATCATCACAATGTGACAGAAGAGGAAACAGCCTATCTGGCAGTTCACATCAAAAGGCTGAGATTGTAGTATGCCCAAATGCAGGGGCGATAAATAAGGAAGGAGAACACAGAATATGTTTGGTTCATTGAAAAAAATTTTTGGAGGAAGCGGCGAAGCCGGGAGGGAAAAAATTCTTTCGCCGGTAGAAGGAAAGGCAGTGCCCTTAAGTGAGGTCAGTGACCCGACGTTCAGCCAGGAGATCCTGGGAAAAGGAGTTGCCATTATTCCTGAAAGAGGGAGAATTGTGGCGCCGGCGGACGGTGTCCTGACGGTCATGTTTGAGACAAAGCATGCGGTCAGCATTACCACTAACCAGGGCGCGGAAATCATCGTCCATGTAGGGCTGGATACAGTCAATCTGAAAGGAGAGCACTATACCTCCTATAAAAATCAGGGGGACAGGGTGAAAACAGGAGAACTTCTCCTCGAATTTGATATGGACGCAATAAAGGCAGCGGGATATGATGTGATAACGCCCGTCATTGTATGCAATACGCCAAATTATCCTGAAATGGAATGCCATACGGGAATTCAGGTAAAGGAGCTGGACCCGATCATTGAATTGTAGGTGATTGAATGAGGGAGTATTCATTTTATATAAAGGATCCTATGGGGCTTCACGCCAGGCCTGCTTCCCTAATCTTTATGGAAGCCAGGAAATACGCCTGCAGCATTGAGGCCCAATGGGAATCTGACAAAGCGGACTGTAAAAGTCTTTTATCGCTCATAGGATTGGGAGTTATGGGCGGAGGGGAGGTCCTCTTCCGGTTTGACGGAGAGGATGAGGAGGCTGCCTCTGTTGGGATCATGGCCGTTTTGGAGAGTATGTGATCTGAACCTGCATTTTTGCAGGAAGAGATAAAAATGTCCGGCAGGACAAAAAAAGAAAGGGGTTTTCTTTATTATGATGAAGTATTTGCAAAAACTGGGGAGATCATTGATGCTTCCGGTAGCATGTCTGCCTGCGGCGGGTATTCTCATGGGAATCGGTTACTGGATCGATCCCACCGGCTGGGGAGCCAACAGTGCCATTGCTGCTTTTCTTATTAAAGCAGGAGGCGCAATCATTGACAACATGGCAATTCTGTTTGCCATCGGTGTCGGCGTAGGAATGGCAGATGACCATGAAGGTACATCGGCTCTGGCAGCTCTTGTTTCCTGGCTGATGATCCAGACCATTCTGTCTCCAGGCGTAGTAGCCATGTTAAAGGGCATTGATGTAAGCGAAGTAAA
Source organism: Lacrimispora sp. (assembly GCA_047604985.1). Classification (GTDB taxonomy): domain Bacteria; phylum Bacillota; class Clostridia; order Lachnospirales; family Lachnospiraceae; genus Lacrimispora. The sequence goes on along the minus strand of JASGGP010000032.1, from coordinate 19,204 downwards.
TGCCGCTTTCGGAAAGATCGGAAATCAGTTTATCGGTATTGTTTCCGGTATTATCGGAGCTACCTGCTATAACAAATTTAAAAACACCAAGTTGCCCGATGCGCTGGCGTTCTTCAGCGGCAAACGGTCGGTTGCCATTGTAACGGCTCTCGTTTCTTTGGTAGCATGTCTGGTTCTGTTCTTCATATGGCCGGTAGTATACACCGGACTGGTTGGATTTGGTGAGAGCATCCTGGGCTTAGGCGCTGTCGGTGCAGGTATTTACGGTTTCTTAAACCGTTTGTTGATTCCAATCGGTCTTCATCACGCCCTGAATTCCGTATTCTGGTTTGACGTGGCAGGCGTAAACGATTTAGGCAACTTCTGGTCAGGCACCGGTACTTTAGGCCAGACCGGTCAGTACATGACAGGTTTCTTCCCGGTTATGATGTTTGGTCTTCCTGCAGCAGCTTTGGCTATGTATCATACCGCAAAGCCAGGAAAGAAGAAAACTGCATACGGCTTATTGCTGGCAGCAGCAGTCTGTTCTTTCTTTACAGGTGTAACAGAACCTCTGGAATTCGCTTTTATGTTCCTTGCACCAGGCTTATACTTAATCCATGCAATTTTAACAGGTATTTCCTTAACCATCTGCTCCCTGCTTCCTGTACGTGCAGGCTTTAACTTCAGCGCGGGTTTTGTTGACTGGTTCTTGAGCTTTAAGGCTCCTATGGCTGTAAATCCGCTGCTTATCATTCCGTTAGGAGTTGTTTACGGTGCCGTTTATTATTTCATATTCCGCTTCGCTATCTTAAAATTCAACTTTAAGACCCCGGGACGTGAGGATGATGATATTGATGAACAGGTTGTTACCCTTACCAACAGCAATTATGCACAGGTGGCTTCCATTATTCTGGAAGGCATCGGCGGAAAAGGCAATGTTACCAGCGTTGACAACTGCATTACTAGACTGAGACTTGAAATTAAGGATTATACTCTTGTAGACGAAAAGAAAATTAAATCGGCAGGAGTGGCCGGGGTTATCCGTCCAGGAAAGACCAGTGTCCAGGTAATCGTAGGAACACAGGTACAGTTTGTGGCTGATGAATTCAATAAGCTTTGCAAATAAAACAGAAGTAAATACAGCGCAAATATAACACAGGCAGAAGCAGGGACAAAACAGGTCCTTGCTTCTGCCTGTACTTTTTTCATAAGGATTTGCTTGAACCATGTTTTTAAATTTGGTAAAATGGAGAGATTGAAAAACAAAAGGGAATAACCGGAAAGCAGGGGCAGTATTTATGCAGTTTACCATACCTCATTATTATAATAAATTTCGCTGTGTGGCAGGAGAATGCCCGGACACCTGCTGTGCAGGCTGGGCCATTATGATTGACGCTGTTTCCATGAAACGCTACCGGGGGCAAAAGGGAGAGCTGGGAAGCCGGCTTTCCCATTCCATTGACTGGAAGAAAGGCTCTTTTAAGCAGTATGCCGGCAGGTGCGCCTTTTTAAATGAAGAAAACCTCTGCCATATCTACTGCGAAGCAGGCCCCGGGCTGCTGTGCAGAACCTGCCGGGATTATCCCAGACATACGGAAGAGTATGAGGGTGTCCGTGAAATCTCCCTGTCTCTTTCCTGCCCGGAAGCGGCAAGGCTGATCCTGGGCTGTGAGGAGCCGGTACGCTTTCTCACAAAGGAGACGAAGGAAGAAGAGTCATATCCGGATTTTGATTTCTTTTTATTTACAAAGCTGACGGATGCAAGGGAGCTGATCCTTTCCATCCTGCAAAACAGGGAGCTGGACTGCCGCCTGCGCATGGCCATGGTTCTGGGCTTTGCCCACGATATGCAGAGGAGAATCCTTCAGGATGAGCTTTATCAGGTCGATGAGCTGCTGGTGCGCTATAAGGGGGAGGATGTTCCTGAAAGAATCGGCAAGAAGCTTTTGGAATGCAGGGCAGGCGACAGCCGGAGACAGGAAAAGATGAGAGAGCTGTTTACCGTGTTCGATAAGCTGGAAGTGCTGAGCCGGGACTGGCCCCAGTATTTAGACGATATAAAAAAGGCACTGTTTGAAGATGAGGCGGAAAGCTATGAGGCGGACAGAAAGGCCTTTGTCCATTATCTGGAGGAAAAGGCGGGCAGGAAAGAGCAGTGGGACTTATGGTGTGAACAGCTCATGGTGTATTTTATCTTCACCTATTTCTGCGGAGCCGTATATGATGAACGGCCTTATGAAAAGGTGAAGCTGGCGGCGGTGAGCACCCTTCTCATTCAGGAAATGGCCCAGGCCGTTTTTAAAAGAAAGAAAGGGAGCCTGGAATTTGAAGATTTTGCTCTGCTGTCGAGGAAGTATTCCAGAGAGGTGGAGCATTCGGATGAGAATCTAAACATGCTGGAGGAAATATTCCGAAGCCATAAAGGCTTTGGACTTTATGAGCTCCTCCGGCTTCTGTAGGAGGCGCTTTCGTGGATCATAGAAAAAAGACTAAGGGATTGTGGAAAGTTCTTCTGCTCTTGGCCCTGGTTCTGCTTTACTGCGTTTCCATGAATGCCATGACAGGCGGTATCTGCTTTCTGAAAGGATTTTTAGGCATTCCCTGTCCCGGCTGCGGAGGAACCAGGGCCATGATTTTGCTGGCAAAAGGAGATGTTTCGGGAAGTTTGGATATGAATCCTTCCGCCCTTCTTCTTTTTTTCTGCCTGCTGAATGAGATCCGTGTAAATTATTTTGGGAAAGGCAGCAAAAAAACAGCGGCTGTCTTTCTGGCAGCCAGTGTCTTTCTGTCAATTGCCGTCTACATAATAAGAATGAAAATGTACTTTCCTTTTAGAGAGCCTTATGTTTTTAACAGCCAGGCCCTTCTCTTTCGTCTGATGAAAGTCTTAGGAATCTGATTGTTTATAACAAAATACAGAAAAAAGTGCCAATTTTTTCCATTTTGTGATATAATGAAATTGTTCCAACATTTTTATTTATTTTAAGGAGGGAAAGTATGGAGAACGAGAACAACGTAAGCTACCAGGAGGCCAGCTATCCGTCGGAGGATCCGAACAAAAGTGTAATGTCCATGGGAGAATGGTTCATCACACTGATTGTGATGATGATTCCCTGTGTTAATATTATCATGATGATTATCTGGTCATTCGGAAACGGAAATGAAAACCGCAAGAATTACTGCAGAGCGAATTTAATTATCACTGTGGTTGGAACGGTTCTGGCAGTCATCGTATATGCTACCGTTTTAGCCGGTGCCTTAGCTTCATTAGGAAATTACTATTAAGAAAAAGAGAAGAGGTCATGGGATCTCTTCTCTTTTTTTATATAAAGCGTCATATAAAATTGGCAAAAATAGAGGCAAAAATCACTGTACAGAGGCCGGAGGTGGCAATGGCCAGGCTGCTCATAGCCCCTTCAATTTCCCCCATTTCCATAGCTTTTGTGGTTCCCACCGCATGGGCGGCGGAGCCTATGGCAATTCCCTTTGCCACCGGGTCTGTGATCTTACATATTTTGCAGACCGTTTCTGCGACCATGCTCCCCAGGATTCCGGTTACGATGATGCAGGCAACTGTAATTGTCACAAGGCCTTTCATTTCCTCAGAGATGCCCATGGCAATGGCAGTGGTAATGGATTTAGGCAGAAAGGTAACGTATTGCTGATGGTTTAAGCCAAAGATAAGAGCCAGGAGAAATACGGTAACCATAGTGGTGAGAACGCCGGTTATGGTTCCTGCGATAATGGCCCTGGAATGCTTTTTCAGCAGCTCCAGCTGGCGGTAGAGGGGGACGGCCAGACAGATGGTGGCCGGGGTTAAAAGATAGCTGATATACTTGGCGCTTCCGTTGTATGCTTCGTAATTGATGTGAAATACGGATAAAAATGCCATGACGATCAGAATGGAGATCAAAAGTGGGTTGAAGATGGCAAGTTTGAACCGCCTGTTTAACCGGATGCCTGCTTCATAGCCTAAAATGCTGATAACTGCTCCAAAAAATAAAAAGTTATTGATTGCATTACTCATCTTTCTTATGCCTTTCCTTAGAAGTATTCATAAAAAACTGGGTCACCTTTCCTGTAATTCCCATGACAATGACGGTAGAAAAAAGTGTGATGACCACAAAGGGGATCAGTATGGGACGAAGCTTTCCCCAGGAGTCAAGAAGTCCTACTGCCGCCGGAATAAACATTAAAGGCATGATTTCAATAAGAAACATGCTGACCTCCTCCACTGCCGATAAGGGGATAAATCCGGTCCTTAAGCCTGCCAGCATAAGTATCAGGCCGTAAATACTGGCCGGGACGGGAAGGGGAACAAATAGATGTATGATCTCTCCCGCAAGGGATATGAATAGTATAATGCTGAATTGTCTGATGTATTTCATTTGAACGCCTCCTGCAGTTCCTGTTGAATTTTGAACTATGAATTATCCTAAACTTAATTTTGCGGCTTGTCAAATGTTTTATTGACATAATAATTTTTTTTCATGGCAATTTTAAGGGTAGTAGGGTATAATGATTTTTATGAAAAAGAGGAGCTAAGAGCTTATGGCGGATGGAATAGAGTTTGATATTTTATATTTTTTGCAGTCTCTGCATACTCCGTGGCTGGATCTGTTTATGAAGAGCGTTACGAGCTTGGGAGATCATGGAATATTCTGGATTCTTACAGGACTGGTCCTTTTGTGCTTTAGGCCCACAAGGCCTATGGGCTTATGCGTCCTGCTGTCCCTGGCTGCAGGCTTTCTCATTGGAAACCTATACCTTAAGAATCTGGTTGCCAGGGAACGGCCCTGCTGGATCGACAGCACCATTCCACTTCTTGTGAAAAATCCAAAGGATTATTCTTTCCCGTCGGGCCATACTCTGGCCTCCTTTGAAGGAGCGGTCAGCATCTGGCTTTATAATAGAAAGTGGGGGACGGCCTCCCTGGTTCTGGCGGCCTGCATTGCATGTTCCAGGCTCTACCTGTTCGTTCATTTTCCCACAGATGTTCTGGGAGGAATGGTTCTCGGCATTTTGATCGCCTTGGCGGTTCACAGGACTGTTTTAAAAAAATGTTTGCATTCCGGTGAAACTGTGATATACTGATGGCGTCACAAAACATAATATTAAAGTCGCAGAGTAGACTTGTGTGCGTTAAGTGCCGGATGAACAGGGAGTTGTCAACCGGACGAAAAGATTTTCTTGCGGTACACGAGTCGCATCCCGCTGCATCAGAAGATAGGTATATTATCTCCGGTTGTAGTTTGAGGTCTGCAAAGGAGGTATTTTTTTATGAAAAAATTCGCTGCTTTGTTCACCGATTCTTACAGAGAGTTAAAGTCTGTGAGAACCATCACCACCGCTGCCATGTTTGCCGCCATAGCCGTTGTTCTTGGCATGTTTTCCTTTAATCTGGGAAACTACATCAGGATTGGTTTTTCTTCCATTCCCAATGAACTGACGGCCTATTTATTCGGCCCCGTAGTAGGCGGATTGTTTTCAGGAAGCCTGGATGTGCTTAAATACTTATTAAAGCCCGCCGGACCTTTTTTCCCGGGTCTGACCCTGGTAACAATGCTTGCAGGTGTCATGTACGGCTGTATGCTTTACAAAAGGCCCATCACTTTAAGACGGGTTCTGGTTTCCAAGCTGCTGGTCATGCTGATCTGCAATGTGGTGCTCAATACCTTATGCTTATCCATTCTTTATGGAAAGGGGTTCATGGTGCTTCTTCCGGCAAGAGCGCTGAAGAATCTGGTCATGTGGCCCATTGATTCCATGATTTTTTATACCATAACAAAGGCCATGGAGACCATGGGGGTCTTTCGGACTATCCGCGGTGTAAAACCGGCGGGATTAAAGTAAAAGAAAAGGCTTGCGGTGCCGGAAAAGGCCCGCAGGCTTTTTTGATACAATGCTCTTTATTCTGAAATCCATAGACAAAACCAGTTGTTTTATACTATAATCTTAAGTGTTTGCATGGAAAATCCGTTAAGAAGGAATGATGAAGGATGATGAAAAAGCCGATTAAGGGCATTTTTTTTGATATTGACGGGACTCTGCGTGATTTTTCCTCAGGAAAGATCCCGGACAGCACAAAGGAGGCGCTTCTGGCAGCCAGGGAGGCGGGGCTTCTGCTGTTTGTGGCCACAGGACGCCATGTCCTTGAAATGGAAGAAGAGGATTTGCTGGAGGGCATTGCCTTTGACGGCTATGTGACCTTAAACGGACAATACTGCTACTGCGGGGAAACGGTGGTTTACGAGCTTCCCATAAATCAGGCGGACGTCAGGCGGACCCTGGAGCTTTTAAAAGAGGAGCCCTTTCCGTGCCTCTTCATGGAAAAGGACCGCATGTACATCAATATGGTAGACCAGGTGGTGAAGACTGTTCAGGAGGGGATCGGAACCAGGATTCCGCCGGTTGTGGATGTGGAGCGTGCCGTAAGCCAGAAAATATACCAGATGATTCCCTATGTTTCAGCAGATATGAAGCAGAAGCTGGCGAAGCGGCTGACGGACTGCGTATTCATCAGCTGGCATGACGGCTTTGCCTGGGATGTAATTCCGGCATCCGGGAGCAAATGGGAGGGCATACGCCGTATGGCAGAGCATTACGGCCTTTCCATGGATGAGGTAGCCGCCATCGGTGACGGGCATAACGATGTGTCCATGATATCCGGAGCAGGGCTTGGCATCGCCATGGGCAATGCAGCCGATGAGGTCAAAAAGGCAGCCGGATATGTGACGGACCCGATAGAAAAGGATGGCTTAAAACATGCCGTCTTCTATATATTAGATCAGAATTTTAAATCAGAATTTTCAGGAGGAATGAACCATGAGTGATGCGAATTGTACTCATAATTGTAATACTTGCGGGGAAAGCTGCACAGGCAGGCAGGAGGAGCAGACCAGCTTCCAGGAGCCTCTTCATCCGTCCAGTACGGTGAAAAAGGTGATCGGCATTGTAAGCGGAAAGGGCGGAGTAGGAAAATCACTGGTAACTACCATGATGGCGGTGCGCATGAATGCAAAAGGATATAAGACAGCCATTCTGGATGCGGATATTACCGGACTTCCATTCCAAAGGCTTTCGGCCTGACGGACCAGGGCATAGGAATGACCCCGGACGGCCTCATGATTCCGGCGACTACTTCAACGGGAATTGAAGTAATGTCCTCAAACTTAATCTTAAACAATGAGACAGATCCTGTAATCTGGAGAGGTCCTGTGATCGCAGGCGCTGTAAAGCAGTTCTGGCAGGAGGCTCTCTGGGAAAATATCGACTATATGTTTGTGGACATGCCTCCGGGAACCGGGGATGTGCCCCTGACTGTATTCCAGTCCCTTCCCGTAGACGGAATCATCATTGTAACATCTCCCCAGGAGCTGGTTTCCATGATTGTTGCAAAGGCGGTCAATATGGCGAAGAAGATGAACATTCCCATACTTGGCCTGATTGAAAACATGAGCTATTTATCATGCCCGGACTGCGGCAAGAGGATTGCTGTTTTCGGTGAGAGCCATATTGACGATGTGGCGGAAACCCATGGCCTGACCGTGTTGGCTAAGATTCCAATTGATCCGAAGATCGCAGGAGCCGTGGATGAGGGCACTGCCGAATATTTACAGGCCCCCTGGCTTGATGAAGCCGTTGGTGCGGTCGAGAAAGCGTAATCGCCTGAGGTATGAAAATGAATATTAGTATGAATCCCAATAGCGAGCTGAACCAGTCCATCGTAAACGTTCCTGATCTGGTCCAGGTGCCTGATGCCCTTATAAAGCAGGCCTACCAGTTTCAGGAAGCCATAATGATGTATACCTGCGCTATCAGGGAGCTAAAGACAAAGCTGGAGGTATTAAACGACGAGTTGTCCGTAAGAAACTCCAGAAATCCCATTGAAGTGATAAAATCCAGGATCAAAAGGCCGTCCAGCATTGTAGAAAAGTTAAATCGCAGAGGACATACGGTTTCCCTGGAGTCCATGATGGAAAATCTGGATGATGTGGCCGGGATTCGGGTCATCTGTTCCTTTCTTGATGATATTTATGCGGTGGCGGAAATGCTAATCCGGCAGGATGATGTGCACGTCATCGCCATTAAGGATTATATCAAGAACCCTAAGGAGAACGGCTACCGCAGCTATCATATGATTGTGGAGATTCCCGTATTTTTTTCCGACAGGAAAAAATGGATGAGAGTAGAGGTACAGATCAGAACCATTGCCATGGATTTCTGGGCCAGTCTGGACCATCAGCTGAAATATAAAAAGGAAGTGGAAGATTTTTCGGAGGAAATCGGAGAGGAGCTTCGGGAATGTGCCGATGTAATCGCCGGAACCGATGAGCGGATGCTCAATATCAGAAAGAAGATTGAAGAACAGGGAATCACTGTAACGAAATAAAGAGGAGCCATTCCAAAAAGAAAGATAAATAAATTTTCTTTTTTGGAATGGCTCCCTTTTTATGGATAAGGCTGTCAAAGGCTACATGGGTAAGTGAACGGTAAATATGGTTCCTGTTTCCGCAGCGCTGGCAACCGTGATTTTTCCCTTGTGCTGGTCAATGATGGTCTTGGCAATGGAAAGGCCCAGGCCGTATCCTCCCTCTTTCCGTACTCTTGACTTGTCCGTCCGGTAAAAACGTTCAAAGATATGCTTCTGTTCCTCTAAAGGAATGGGTTCGCCGGTGTTCTGGACGGTCAAAACAGCGTGGTGGGGAGATTTTTTCAGTCCAATGGAAACAGAGCCGTTCCTGCCGGCGTATTTGCAGGCGTTGTCCAAAAGAATGGTGACCACCTGCTTTAGCTGTGCCTCGCAGCCTTCCAGGGTAATGCCGGGGTCAATATCATTATCCAGGGTGACCTTATGCTCAAAGGCCACGGATTCAAAAAGCAGGACACCATTCAGCACGATGTCACTGAAATCCAGGGGAAGCCGGGTGACCTGAACTGCCTGAACAGCTCCTGCATCGGAGCGGGCCAGAAAAGGAGCTCCTCCACCAGCTGCTTCATGCGGGAGGTTTCTTCCTTTGTGTTGTCCAGCCATTTTTCCTGTTCCCTGATGGTGGATTCCCTGTGGGAAGAGAGAATCTGTAAATTTGCCAGGATAACGGTAAGGGGTGTTTTCAGCTCATGGGAGGCATCGGCAATAAACTGGCTTTGCTGCTTCCATGCGGTTTCCACAGGCTTTAAGGCCAGGCGGGAAAGGAAAAGGCTTAAAATCAGGAAAAGAATGACGGACACGGAGAAAATCAGCAGACAATTGACCAGCAGGGATTTCAAATTGTTCCATTCATAGCTCTGATCCCCAAACCCTATTTTCGTTCCATCTATAGTATCCATCTTTATATAGCGGAGGGAATAATCCTTAAGAGTGCCGTCAGAGGAACCGCCCGCTTCTACCAGCTGGACCAGGGTGGAGGCCAGATCCTCGGTGACGGTGATGTTGTTTTCCCGGATGTTTTCGATGGATTTATCCCTGTTTAAGGTCACCACAAAGGTCGGAGTCAGGGGTGGCGGGTTATCCCTTGGCCTTCGCCCGAATTCCACCTTGTCAGGCGGCGCACCGGAGCGGTCCTGGTTAATGGCCTGCATAATGCTCATGCTCATCTGGCGCTCCAGGCGCTTTACACCGGTATAGTAAAACATGCCCAGGACAACGGCCAGGATGCTGATGACAAAGGTCATGTTTATGAGGATAAACTGCCCCCTTAATTTCCTTATCATGATGTTTCCTCCAGGCGGTAGCCCACCTTGCGGACTGTTCCGATCTCCACCCTGGAGCCGACGAAGTTCAGTTTTTTGCGGAGGAAAGAAATATAGGCCTCCACATTGTTGTCCTCTGCGTCGGAATCATTTCCCCATACCTTGGAAATTAAGGTGTCCTTGGAAATGATCTTGCCGGAATTGCTCATAAGGATTTTCAGAACCTCAAATTCCTTATAGCCCAAGTGAATGGATTTGGCTCCGCAGCATAAATCATTGGCAGATAAGTTCAGGACCAGATCTCCGAATTTCATTTCTTCCACGATGACTTCGCCCTGGCGGCGGGAGAGGGCCCGGATGCGGGCCAGCAGCTCTTCCGGCACAAAGGGCTTTGTCATATAGTCGTCGGCTCCGTTGTCAAGGCCGGTTACCTTATCCCTGATGTCATCCCTGGCTGTCAGCATCAGGACCGGCGTCTGGTTATGGGCCTCCCGCAGCTTGCGGACCACATGAAAACCGTCTTCTCCCGGAAGCATTACATCCAGTACAATGACGTCGTATTCCCCGGATAAGCCGCAGTATAAGCCGTCGGTTCCATTATAAACAATATCAGCCTGATAATGCTGTTCCTTCATAATCTGTCCCAGGGCATCGGCCAATCTCACTTCGTCTTCTACAATTAATACTCTCATGTTTCCTCTTTTCCGCCCATGCACTTTGGGCATGGCTTTCACCATTCTATGACTATTATAAATTGAGAACCTTCCTAAAGCAATCTTACATTTATTTGAAATTATAAAGGATTAAGCTGAAAATATGCTGAAACCTGATTTCAGGTTATTTTCAGGTAAAACTGGTAAAATATGACGGACTAAAAATTTCAGACTAATTTCAGCAAATTTTCACAAAACAGACATAAGAGCCTGATAAAATAAAAAACAGATTTTCATGACGATAGAAAATGAGAGGAGAACCCTATGAACAGACGAGGAATGGCGGCTTCCCTGGTTCTTGTATTAACTGCAACGGCAGTAAACTCCATAACCGCGGAGGCATCAACAAATTTTGATTTAAGAAAAAAGGTGATCGGAGTTTCCGGCATTATGAGCACTACCAATACGGATGCAGAGGTAACAAGGGGAGAATTTGCAAGCATGCTGGTCAATGCCTCTCCCTACCGGAGCACTGTAAGCGGTAACAGCAACACTGCCGTGTTCGCCGATGTGCCCAGGGACAGCGAGTATGCGGCCTCCATCCGCATTGCGGCGGAGCAGGGCTGGATGAATGGGTATCTGGGCGGAAACTTCAAGCCCGATGAGTACATTACCCTTCAGGATGCGGTAAAAGGCGTTCTGGGGCTTTTAGGGTATACAAATACCGATTTTACCGGAGACCAGATCGGTTCCAGGCTTTCCAAGTACCATTTCCTGGAACTGGATGACAATTTGAATAAGGAGGCCCTGGAGATTTTAAAAAGGGACGACTGCATCAACTTATTTTACAATCTGCTGAAAACGGATACAAAATCCGGCACCATGTTTGGAACGAGCCTGGACTGCGAATTGACGGAAGACGGAGAGATCAATCCCTTTACCATGGTGGACAACAGCCTAAAGGGTCCCAAGGTGGTGGACAGCAAGAGCCGCCTCAATTCTTACCTGCCATTTAAACTCAGTACGGCCAATGTCTATCTGGACGGAGAAGCTGTTTCCAATTCCAGCGATGCCATAACATCCGCTCTTGAAAGCTCTGACGGCGTTCTGGTTTATTACCATAGCCTTTCCAAAACCGTCTGGCTCTACACCGTTGGTGTTGAAAATGAAAGCGGCAGGTCTGCCGTATTCGGAGAGATTACCAATGTTGTGTACAACTCTTCCGATTTGATGACTCCAAGCGCCATTATACTGGATGATGGCAACACCTATGAGCTTACCAGCACGGATATGCAGTTCGCATTTTCCTCTTATGGAGATCTGCGGGTAGGAGATACGGTGAACCTGGTCTACACCCTGTCCACGGATAGTGAAGGAAATGAGACACGGACTGTCATTGACTATATCGAAGATTAACAGGAGAAGCCGGAATGAAAAAGATCATCCAAAAATTATTTTCAAAAGAAAAGGGGAAAAAGGGCCGGAAGAAAGGTAAAAAGCTTTTGGTCATCCTCATTGCCGTCCTTGTCTGCCTGGCGGCAGCGGCGGCGGTCTACGGCGCCAAAAAGTCCAAAGAGGCTTCCGCAGAAGCCAAGACCGTAAAGACCGCCAAGGTGACAAAGCAGGATATCACTTCCCAGCTTTCCTCCTCGGGAACGATTTCGCCCAAAGATACCTATGATATTACCTCCCTGGTGGAGGGCGAGGTGGTTTCCGCAGATTTCGAAGAAGGGGACGAAGTGGAGAAAGGCCAGGTTCTTTACCAGATCGATACCTCCTCCATGGAGTCAGAGATGACATCGGTGAACAATTCCCTGGAAAGAGCCCAGGAAAGCTATGATATCGCCTTGGCCGATTATAATTCCGCCTTAAGTGATTACAGCGGAAATACCTATAAATCAACGGAAAGCGGCTACATAAAGACTCTGTCTATAAAGGAAGGGGATAAGGTCAGCAGCAACGGAGAAATCGCTTCCATATATGACGATAAGACTATGAAGATCAAGATTCCTTTCCTGTCGGGAGAGGCAGTACAGATAGGAGCCGGAGCCGGGGCAGTTTTAACCCTTACGGACACGGGGGAGCAGATCTCCGGTGTGGTTTCCTCTGTCAGCAACATGGATGTGACTTTAACCGGAGGCAGGATCGTCCGCTATGTCACCATTGAAGTGGCAAATCCGGGAGGCCTTACAACTGAAACGGCGGCCACGGCATCGATAGGAGATTTTGTCTGCACTATGGAAGCCACCTTTGAGCCGAAGCTGGAAACCACCATGAAAGCTGATCTGGCGGCCACCGTTGAGGTAGGAACGCTTCTGGTCCACGAAGGGGACTATGTAACAAAGGGAACCCCTATTTTTACCATGGAAAGCAAATCTGCTGATAAGCTGATCCGTACCTATAAGGACGACTTAGAGAAAGCAGAGGAATCCTTGGAATCTTCAAAGAGCAAGCTGGAAAGTACCCAGGATACCTATGACAATTACACCATTACCGCTCCCATTTCCGGACGGGTCATTACAAAGTCCGTAAAGGCAGGGGATAAGATTGCCAAAAGCTCCAGCGGAAGCACCACCCTGGCGGTTATTTACGATATGTCCAATTATACCTTTGAGATGTCAGTGGATGAGCTTGATGTGAAATCCGTAAAAGTGGGCCAGGACGTAATTATCACTGCAGATGCAGTTTCAGGCCAGACATTTTCAGGTACAGTCACCAATGTCAGCCTGCAAAGCTCCACCTCCAACGGCGTTACCAATTATCCGGTCACGGTCACCTTAAATGACGGAATGGACAGTCTGCTTCCGGGTATGAACGTGGACGGCGTGATCATTCTGGCGGAGGCAAAGGATGTGCTCTCCATTCCGGCAGATGCCCTCATGAGAGGAAAGGAAGTCTATGTAAAGGATGACACGGTAAAAGAGGCCCAGGGGAATATTCCGGCAGGCTTCAAGAAAGTGGAAGTCACCACAGGACTTATCAGTGAGGACTATGTGGAAATCACCAGCGGGCTGGAAGAAAACCAGGAGGTGTATCTGGCGGAATCCACAGTCAGCACTAACCAGAATGTCATGATGCCCGGAGGCATGGGCGGAATAGGCGGCCCTGGCAGTGGCGGCGGCGGTAACTGGAGCGGAGGCGGCAGCGGCGGCAATACCCGAAGCGGAGGCAGCAGCGGCGGTAGCAGCCGAAGCGGAAGTAGCAGCGGCGGCAGTAGCAGCCGCAATGGCGGCTAATGGCAGCAGGAGGTGAAATCGTGGCAGAGCCCTTGATTGAATTAAAAGACATTGAAAAGGTATACCAGATGGGAGAGGAAGAGGTGCGTGCAAGCGACGGTATTTCCCTGACCATCTGCCGCGGAGAGTTTGTGGCCATTGTAGGAAAGTCTGGAAGCGGAAAATCCACGCTCATGAACATCATTGGTGCCCTTGACGTGCCCACCTCAGGAGAGTATCTCCTGGGAGGAGAAGATGTGGGAAGCATGTCGGATAACCAGCTGGCCCAGATCCGCAACAAAATGATCGGTTTTATCTTTCAGCAGTATAATCTGCTGCCCCGGCTGAATCTTCTGGAGAATGTGGAACTGCCCCTTTTGTATGCGGGGGCCGGAAACGAAGAACGGAAGGAACGGGCCATGGCTTCTTTGGAGCGGGTGGGTCTGGAGGATAAGTGGAGAAACTTTCCAAACCAGCTTTCCGGGGGCCAGCAGCAAAGGGCCTCCATAGCCAGAGCCCTGGCAGGAAGCCCATCCCTGATATTAGCCGATGAACCCACGGGAGCTTTGGATTCCAAAACCAGCCGGGAGGTTTTAAATTTCTTAAAAACGCTGAACGACGAAGGCAACACCATTGTTATGATTACTCATGACAGCGCCATTGCCAGGGAGGCCAGGCGGGTGGTGCGGGTACACGATGGAAAGATTAATTTCGATGGAGACGTAAATGAATATTCTGCAATCCTTTAAAATGGCCCTGAAAAGCATCTGGGGCAACAAAATGCGTTCCTTTCTCACCATGCTGGGAATCATCATAGGCGTTGCGTCGGTCATCATCCTGGTAAGCCTTGTAAACGGCCAGATGTCCTATATGACGGAGCGGTTTGCCAGCATGGGAACCAACCAGATCAATGTCAATGTATCCAATCTTTCCTCCAGGTCCGTGGATGTGGATAAAATGTATGATTTTTACGAAGACCATAAGGATCTGTTTGCCCAGATGACGCCTAAGGTCACTTTGTCCTCCACTATTAAATACGGCACGGAATCCCTCACCGACACATCGGTCAGCGGAATCAGCGAAGATTACTTAGACATGAAGGACCAGACCCTGGCCGCAGGCCGTTTTCTTCAGTATTCCGATATTCTGTCCAGGCAGAAGGTCTGCGTCGTAGGCTATTATGTAGCCTGGGATCTATACGGAGGCGTGGAAAAGGCCATTGACCAGACAATTAAAATAAACGGCTATGCGTTCCGGATTGTGGGTGTGGTTTCCAGACAGGATGACAGTGAGCTGGAAGCCGGCGGTTCCGACGACGTGCTGTATCTGCCCTACAGCACTGCTGCCATTATGAGCGGCAGCGCCAATATCAGCAACTATGTGTTTGCCACGGCTGATATGGACCACACCACAGAGGCAAAGGAGGCCATTACCACCTTTCTCATGGAAATATTCAAGGATGAGGACTTATTCCGTATCACTGCCATGAGCGAGCTTTTAGACTCCTTAAATTCCATGATCACCATGATGTCCATGATGCTGGGCGGCATCGCAGGTATTTCCCTGCTGGTTGCAGGTGTAGGCGTTATGAACATCATGCTGGTATCCGTTACGGAGCGGACCAGGGAAATCGGCATTCGGAAAGCCCTGGGGGCAAAGAAGAGGAACATCATGCAGCAATTTGTCATTGAGGCGGCTGTTACCAGCTCCCTGGGAGGCGTCATCGGTATTTTTGTAGGTTCCATAGCCACCACGATCATTGGAACAGCTATGGGCATGGATGCCACGCCTACACCTGGGGCGGTTATTGTTTCTTTCAGCGTGTCCGTGGGCATCGGCCTCTTATTCGGATACATGCCGGCCAGCCGGGCTGCCAACCTAAATCCTATTGATGCTTTGCGCAGCGAGTAAAATCTAATATTTTCTTGCAAATGTGTTCTATTGATGATACTATTTGCATAGTTACGGAAGGAGTAGCTCATTGAGGGTTGCTCCTTTTGTGTAGAATTGGGGCATGACAGCCATGGCGGCCATGACATTCATAATTTGGCGGGGCGGACATATTTTTTAAAGGCGTATGTATTGGCCGCCAAATTATTCATGTAGGGCGTTCCGCCCTATAGAAATATTTGCATGGCAAAACAGAAAGGACAAAGTATGAGAGTAGTTGATATGCATTGTGATACCATTTCAGAGCTTTTTTACAGGAGAGAGGAAGGAAAAGAGTATTCCATCTTAAAAAATGACTGCCACATTGATTTGGAGCGGATGAAAAAGGGGGATTACTGTCTCCAGAACTTTGCCCTGTTTACCAACTTAAGCAGCCATGAGCATCCCTTTGAATACTGCATGAAGCTGGTGGACTTATTTTATACGGAGCTTGAGAAATATCAGGACCAGATCGGCATTGTGACCTGTTATCCGGACATCGAAAGAAACCGGCAGGACGGGAAAATGTCTGCAATGCTCACCATTGAGGAGGGCGGCGTCTGCCAGGGAGAGCTGGCATTTTTAAGGGATTTCTACCGTCTTGGAGTCCGGATGATGACTCTGACCTGGAATCATAAAAACGAGCTGGGCCATCCCAACCGGGTCCGGGTGGAGAATGAGGAGACTTTCTTTGAGCCGGAGACAGAGCTGGGGCTTACGGAGAAAGGGATTGATTTTGTATTGGAAATGGAGCGGCTGGGCATGATCATTGATATATCCCATTTGTCAGATGCGGGAATCCGGGATGTGTTCTTTCATACGAAAAAACCCTTTGTCGCCAGTCATTCCAATGCCCGTACCATAGCCTCCAATCCCAGGAACTTAACCGATGAGATGATAAAAATGCTTTCCGACCGGGGAGGAGTTGCGGGAATCAATTTCTGCGCCGATTTTCTTCACGACTGGAAGAAAGGGGAGAGCGCTCTCAGCCGGATTGAGGATATGGTTTCCCACATGAAGCATATGAAGGCGGTGGGAGGAATCCAGTGCATTGGGCTGGGGTCTGATTTTGACGGCATAGACGGAAATCTGGAAATGAAATCTCCGTCGGATTTGCCGGCTTTGGAGAATGCCATGAGAAAAGCGGGCTTCCGGGACCATGAGATCGAAGCTGTTTTTTATGGGAATGTGCTCCGGGTTTATAAGGAAATTTTACATTAAGGGAAAATTTTACATAAAATTTACATTGATGCGCATGATAGTTTACATGGATTTGATATAGTACTTACATAACTTTTAGATGAAAGGGAGAACCGATGGAACGAATCTATGTGATTGAAGACGACGACAACATCAGGGATTTAATAAAGATCGCCCTGGAAGGCTTTGGCTACCAGGTAAACGCCTTTGAGACGGCGGAGGATTCCCTAAAAAATATTGAATCCGACAAGCCGGATCTTGCAGTGTTTGATTTAATGCTTCCCGGAATGGACGGGATGGCGGCCATAGGCAGGATACGGAAAAACAAGGCCTTAAAGGATATGCCCATCCTGGTCCTGACCGCAAAGGACAGGGAGTTTGACAAGGTGGCCGGACTGGATGGGGGAGCCGATGATTATATGACAAAGCCTTTCGGCGTCATGGAGCTGGCCGCCAGAATCCGCAGCCTGCTGCGCCGCAGCTTGCGGGGCCAGGATTCCCAGGATCAGCTGGAGCAATACGGATTAAGCTTAAATAAAAAGACCAGAGAGGTTGTCTGCGACGGCCTTAAGGTGGAACTGACCTTAAAAGAATTTGAACTGCTTCAGTATTTAATGGAAAACCACAATAAGGTGGTCACCAGGGATGAGCTGCTTAACCATATATGGGGATACGATTACGACGGGGAGACAAGAACCTTAGACATGCACATCCGTACCCTCAGGCAGAAGCTGGGAGAAAACGGCGGCTCCTGCATCAGAACCATCCGCGGGGTAGGCTACCGCTTTATTAAAACAGAGGAGTAGTGTCTCCAATATGAGAAGAGCAATTTTTGCAAAATTTATCCAGATTATTCTGGTGGTTCTTATCCTGTGCAGCTGCATTTTTTATGTCGCCTCCGGCAGTGCCCTGCTTAAAAATTCCAGTAAGGACATGCTGTACACCTTAAGGGTCATGGACCATGTAATGGACTATTCCGGGGACTTAGAGGCGGAAATCGATGACCTGCAGCAGGTATTAAGTGAAAATCGCAGCCGTTTTACCATCATACGGCTGGATGGGACAGTCGTGGCCGATACGGAAAATGTATCCACGGCTTCTTTGGATAACCATTTAAACAGGGCGGAAGTGAAAGACGCCCTGGCAAAGGGTGCCGGCGTTTCCAGGCGTTATTCAGAGACCTTAAAGGAAAACATGCTTTATGCCGCCATCCTTTCCGGGCAGTCGGATTATATTCTTCGGATGGCAATTCCTTATACGGGCATGAAAGAATATTTATTTCTGTTACTGCCCGCCATTCTGCTCAGCTTTCTTGTTGCCATTCTGTATTCCGCATTTTCGGCGGATAACTTTGCCCAGTCCATAACAAAGCCTCTCCAGGAACTTTCCCAGGAAATGTTAAAGGTAAACGGAGATTATGCGGATTTATCCTTTGAAACCTACCAGTACCCGGAAATTAACATCATAGCGGAAACCATGACCAAGATGTCCGAAAATGTAAAGGATTATCTGAATCAGATTGAGCTTGAAAAACAGATACGCCAGGAATTTTTCAGCAACGCCTCCCATGAGCTGAAAACCCCCATCACCTCCATCCAGGGCTATGCGGAGCTTTTAGAAAGCGGGATCGTTCAGGATGAAAGCCAGAAAAAGGATTTCCTGCTGCGGATTAAAAAGGAAGCCGGAAATATGAACAACTTAATCAACGACATCCTGATGATCTCCCGGCTTGAGACAAAGGAGGCGGAGGTGTTAAAAACCGATGTGCGCCTTTCCATCCTTCTGGATGATATTATTGAATCCTTAAAGCCCCTGGCAGCTTCCCACCAGGTTGTCATCCATACGGACTGCAAGCCTCTGTGCATTTATGCCAATGGGCAGCAGATGGGGGAGCTTTTTGGAAATCTCATCAGCAATGCGGTAAAATACAATAAGCCGGGAGGCCAGGTATGGGTCCGGGTGACGGAAGAGGACCAGAACGTGCTCATTCAGGTAAAGGATAACGGTATGGGAATTCCTCAGGAGTCCCTAAGCCGGATCTTTGAACGTTTTTACCGGGTGGAAAAGGGGCGGAGCAAGAAGCAGGGCGGCACCGGCCTGGGTCTTTCCATTGTCAAACACATCGTAAATTTCTATCACGGCTCCATAACTGTTCATTCCGAGCTGGATGTTGGAACGGAATTTACTGTAAAGATTCCAATTCAGGAAAAGATGTGTTAAAATGGTTACAGTTCAGCCATGGGGGAACATGCCAATGTCTGAACCGTAGCAAGTAACTGACAGGAGAGATGAAAATATGGAAAGTTTTGTTTTAACATGCTGCTCTACAGCGGACATGCCGAAAGAATATTTTGTAAAACGCCGGATTCCCTATGTATGCTTCCATTATACCATGGACGGCGTCACCTATCCCGATGATTTCGGGGAGAGCATCCCCTTTGACGAATTTTATGACAGGATCGCAAAGGGAGCCACGCCTGTGACCTCTCAGGAAAATGTAAACGAATACTGCGACTTTTTCGAGCCATTTTT
>JASGGP010000031.1:0-23083 GCA_047604985.1 Lacrimispora sp. | reverse complement strand
GATTGTTTTCGCATCCGGCCGGTTCTCCGGAGAAAAAATTTCCCGGCCCCCGGCTATGAGCTGGTGCTTCAAAAGGTGAAAAAGGCCCAGCAGGTGTATAATGAAATGATACCGGATTTTAAATTCTATGAAAACCGGTGTTATTACGATACCTTTGCAAAGGGCATTCCCTCCTTTTTCCTGTATTACGATTCCCGCTTTGAACCCCAGAATCACATCCTTACCCTGGACTATCCGGTGCTTACTCCCATGGCTTCCTTATGCGGGATTGATGCGGTGGACGTCTATGTGAACTGCGCATGGCTGGAGCAGACGTTTCTTGGAAAGCTGCCTGAGGATTATGTCCGTCATGTGCTGAAAGCCTATTCTCCCGATTGTGATGATCTCCTTATAAATATTGCCTCCGTTGCCCTGCGGAACATTCTTGGGTGCAGGATAGCGGGAAAGGCGGTCAATTGTCTGGGATATACGCAAGAGGAAGCAGAAAGGTTGGAAGATTATGTAAACCAATATCCGAAAGAGATTTTGAAAGAAAAGCTAAGAGGAATGGTCGATGAACTGATGACAGCGGGATATGGCGGCAACAGAGAGCTGGGAGACTATTTAAAGGCGGATATGGGTGATTTCAGCTTTGAATTAAAGCATGGGGCAGAGAACGGGCGTCTTGGTATGGTACTGGCTTTATAGGCAGGGAGAGGGAACAGAAATAAAAAGATACCGGAAAGCATATGAAATCTATGCTTTCCGGTATCTTTTTATTTATAATACTTTTATTCAATTATAATCGTACCTGCAGTGCAGAATTTTACAGCGAAGAATCTTGTAATATAGTATCCCCGCTTGCCCAGCATACCATTTCTTCCGTCTCTTCTGCTTCTTCCTCTTTCCGCAGATTTTTCTGTGCGGTTGAAAGCATCAGCTTAATCCTGTTTAACTGGTTTACTTCACTTGCGCCCGGATCGTAGTCCACGGCAATGATCTTGGAATCAGGATGGGCTTTCCGCAGCTCCTTGATTACGCCTTTTCCTACAATGTGGTTGGGCAGGCAGCCAAAGGGCTGGGTGCAGACAATATTGTTGGTTCCGCTGTGGATCAGCTCCAGCATTTCTCCGGTTAAGAACCATCCCTCACCGGTCTGGTTTCCGATGGATACAAAGTCTTTTGCCATGTCCGCCAGGTTTCCGATGTGGGCCGGAGCCGTGAAGTGGCTGCTCTTTAGCAGCTCCCGCTTGGCTGTCCTGCGGAAATATTCCAGCAGGGAGATGCCCATATTGGCAAGGGCGGCGGTGGATTTTTTACCGCCTAATTTCTCGGCTTTAAAGTTGCTGTTGTAGAAACAGTACAGCAGGAAATCCATTAAGTCCGGCATAACCGCTTCCGCACCCTCTGCTTCCAGAAGCTCTACGATATGGTTGTTTGCCAGAGGGGAGAACTTCACCAGAATCTCGCCCACGATTCCTACCTTGGGCTTTTTGCCCGGATTTCTCGGCAGATTGTCAAAATCCCGGATAATTCCCTTAATGTTGCGGGAAAATGTTATCATGTCCGGAGACTTTTTGGACAGGGTCTGGATACAGCGGTTTTTCCATTTCTCATGGAGAGAATTGGCGGAGCCGGGGATCTTTTCGTAGGGGCGGGTGGCGTATAAAACTCTCATAAAGACGTCGCCGTAAACCACCGACTGCATGGCCTTTGTCAGCAGAGGCAGGGTGATGGTAAAGCCCGGATTTGTCTCCATGTTGTTTGCATTGACCGAAATTACCGGAATCTGGCCCATGCCGGCCCGCTCTAAGGCGCGGCGTATGAAGCCGATGTAGTTGGAGGCCCGGCAGCCTCCCCCTGTCTGGCTCATGAAAACAGCCGTGCGGTCCAAATCGTACTTGCCGGACAGGAGAGCGTCCATGATCTGGCCTACAACAATGAGGGAAGGATAGCAGGCGTCGTTGTTTACGTACTTTAATCCGGTGTCAACGGCCGAGCGGTTGTCGTTTTGAAGGACCTCCACATGGTAGCCGAAGGTGCGGATAGCAGGCTCTATTAAATCAAAATGGATGGGTGACATCTGAGGGCAGAGAATGGTGTAGTCCTTTTTCATCTCCTTGGTAAAGGTGATCCGGTGATAGGAGCTGGAAACCACTTTCTGCTCATAATGACGGTGGTCCCGGACTTTTAAGGCCGCGATTAAGGAGCGGACGCGGATTCTTGCGGCACCTAAGTTATTGACCTCATCGATCTTTAAGACCGTATAAATCTTGCCGGAACCGGTCAGGATATCATTGACCTGGTCCGTAGTGACTGCGTCTAAGCCGCAGCCAAAAGAGTTGAGCTGGATCAAATCCAGGCTGCTCTCCTGTTTCACCAGGCAGGCGGCTTTGTAGAGCCTGGTATGGTACATCCACTGGTCTGTGACCACCATGGGACGCTCAATTTCTGCCAGATGGGAGACAGAGTCCTCGGTCAGCACCGCAAATCCGTAGGAGGTAATGAGCTCCGGGATTCCGTGGTTGATTTCCGGGTCCACGTGATAGGGGCGGCCGGCCAGCACAATGCCGTGACGGTTGTTTTCCTTAAGCCACAGAATGGTTTCCTCGCCCTTTTTCTCCATATCCTCTCTGGAGGCAATCAGCTCTTCCCAGCCCTTGTGGGCTGCGGCGGCAACCTCTGCTGCCGGAATCTGGAATTCCTTTGCAAATATTTCTGTCAGGCCCTTTGTGAGGACTTCTTCATTGGTAAATGCCATGAAAGGGTTTAGGAAGCGGATATTTTCCGTTTTCAGGCCCTCCACGTTATTTTTAATATTTTCCGCGTAGGAGGTGACGATGGGACAGTTATAATGGTTTCCCGCGTCAGGGGTTTCGTTCCGCTCATAAGGGATGCAGGGATAAAAAATGGTTTTTATTCCCTGCCGGATGAGCCATTCCACATGGCCATGGGCGATTTTCGCCGGATAGCATTCCGATTCGCTTGGAATGGATTCAATACCCAGCTCGTAAATCTTTCTGGTGGACTGGGGGGACAAAACCGTGTGGAATTTTAATTCCTTTAAGAAAACAGCCCAGAAGGGGTAGTTTTCATACATGTTCAGTACCCTGGGAATTCCCACGACTCCCCGGTCTGCAAGATCCATGCTTAAGGGCTCGTAATCAAACATGCGGTGGTTTTTATAGTCAAAAAGGTTGGGAACCTCCCGCTTTGCCTTTTCCTTGCCAAGACCCCGCTCGCAGCGGTTGCCTGTAATGAACTGGCGGCCGCCGTCGAAACGGTTGACGGTCAGCACGCAGTTGTTGGTGCAGCCCTTACAGCGGGACATGGAAGTCTCGTAGTGAAGGCCCAGTATCTTGTCAAGGCTTAACATGGACGTCGTTTGGGAGGCGTCATAGCGTTCCCTTGCAATGAGGGCGGCGCCGAAAGCGCCCATAATGCCCGCAATATCCGGGCGGACTGCCTGGCAGCCCGAAATCATTTCAAAGCTTCTCAAGACGGCGTTGTTGTAGAAAGTGCCGCCCTGTACCACCACGTGCTGTCCTAAATCGGCGGCGCTGGTGATCTTAATGACCTTGAACAGAGCATTTTTAATGACTGAGTAGGCAAGGCCTGCGGAAATGTCGGAGACCTCCGCTCCTTCCTTCTGAGCCTGCTTTACGTTGGAATTCATGAAAACCGTACATCTGGTTCCAAGGTCCGTTGGATTTTTTGCAAAAAGGGCTTCTTCTGCAAAATCCTCTACTTTGTAATTTAAGGAATTGGCAAAGGTTTCGATGAAAGACCCGCAGCCGGAGGAACAGGCCTCGTTTAACTGGACGCTGTCCACGGTTCCGTTTTTAATGCGGATACATTTCATGTCCTGTCCGCCGATATCCAGGATACAGTCCACCTCCGGCTCAAAAAATGCCGCGGCATAGTAGTGAGAGATGGTTTCCACCTCGCCTTCATCCAGAAGAAAGGCTGACTTTAACAGGGCCTCCCCGTATCCGGTAGAGCAGGACCATACGATTTCGCTGTCTGATGGCAGCTTTTCCCGGATTTCTCCCATGGCCCGGATGGCCGTTGCCAGAGGGCTTCCGTTGTTGCTGCTGTAAAAGCTGTATAACAGGGTGCCGTCTTCCCCTACAAGTGCCACCTTTGTGGTGGTGGAGCCGGCGTCAATCCCTAAAAAGCATTTTCCGTGATAGGAGGACAAATCACCCTTTTTCACACGATGGCTGTTATGACGGTTTAAGAACTCATCAAAATCCGCCTGCCCCGCGAACAGGGGGTCCATACGCTTTACTTCAAATTCCATGTGGATGCCGGAGGATAAGCGGTTTATCATATCATCCAGAGAGACTTTTGCTCCCTGTACCTCTACTGCCTGCATGGCCGCTCCGATGGCGGCGAACAGATGGGAGTGCTCAGGAGCGATGATAGCATCTCCGGATAAATGCAGGGTGCGGATAAAGGCCTTACGAAGCTCCGGCAGGAAGTGAAGGGGACCTCCTAAGAATGCAACGTTGCCCCGGATTGGTTTTCCGCAGGCAAGGCCGCTGATGGTCTGGTTCACTACCGCCTGAAAAATGGATGCCGCAAGATCTTCCCTGGTGGCCCCTTCGTTGATCAGGGGCTGGATGTCTGTTTTGGCAAAGACTCCGCAGCGGGCGGCAATGGGGTAAATGGCCTTATAATTGGCCGCATATTCGTTTAAGCCGGCAGCGTCGGTCTGCAAGAGGGCCGCCATCTGGTCGATGAAAGAGCCGGTCCCTCCGGCGCAGATGCCGTTCATGCGCTGGTCAATGCCGCCGGTGAAGTAGATAATTTTTGCATCTTCTCCGCCAAGTTCGATTGCCACGTCGGTATGCGGGGCATAATCCTTAAGGGAGGTGGCGACTGACACCACTTCCTGGACAAAGGGAACCTTTAAATGTTTAGACAGAGTAAGTCCGCCGGAGCCCGTAATGGCAGGATAAAAATCCATGGGACCCAGCTTCTCGTAAGCCTTCCTCAGCAGGCCGGCCAGTGTTTCCTGTATATTTGCAAAATGCCGCTCATAATCAGCGAACAGTAATTCGTTCTCACCGTTAAGAACAGCGATTTTGACTGTGGTAGAACCAATATCGATTCCTAATGTGTTGTATGTAGTCATATTTGCGGGGATGACCCCTGCCTCCTTTTGTGTAGAAGTAAGTATTCAGCTCACCGAACATCAGTTTAACATAAAATAAGAAATAATACAATTGACATAACATGCTAAATTCTTGTTAAAACTAGAAAAATTTGTTTAACTTCACAAATGCTTCCGCATTTCGTTTGACAAAAATGATTCGGGATTCTATAATGTATAAGTCAAAGTCCGCCAAATATTTATATTGGTTTTTCAGAGGAAGGGGGAAATGCTATGATCCAGATTTATAAAACAGAAGACGGCCTGATTCACCAGAAGGATGAGCTCTCTCCGGGCTCCTGGATAGCTCTTACGAACCCTACCGCTACGGAGATCCTGGAAATCGCCAATACCTATAACATCGACCCGGATGATTTAAGGGCCCCCCTGGATGAGGAGGAAAGCTCCCGTATCCAGACGGAGGATTTGTATACACTTATCCTGGTGGACGTTCCAAGTATTGAGGAAAGGGGCGGAAAAGACTGGTATGTGACCATCCCAATGGGCATCATCACCACAGACGACACCATTATTACGGTCTGTCTGGAGGAAACGTCGGTCCTGACCGCGTTTATGGATGGCCGGGTCCGGGACTTCCATACCTATATGAAAACCCGTTTCATTCTGCAGATTCTTTATAAGAACGCTTCTCTTTATCTGCAGTACCTGCGTATTATCGACAAAAAGAGCGGAGAGGTGGAGGAAAAGCTTCACAAATCAACCAAGAACCGGGAGCTGATCGAGCTTTTGGAGCTGGAAAAGAGCCTTGTGTATTTTACGACCTCCCTGCGTTCCAATGAGGCGGTGCTTGAAAAGCTCATGAGAAATGAAAAGATCAAGAAGTATCCTGAGGATACGGAGCTTCTGGAGGATGTTATCGTCGAGAACAAGCAGGCCATTGAGATGGCCAATATTTACAGCGGCATCTTAAGCGGAACCATGGATGCTTTTGCATCGGTCATTTCCAATAACTTAAATATCGTCATGAAATTTCTGGCGACCATCACCATTGTCATGTCCATCCCCACCATGGTGGCAAGCTTCTTTGGAATGAACGTAAATTCCAGCGGAATGCCTTTTGCGGACAGCCGCTTCGGTTTTTCCATTGTTTTGGGACTCACACTGGCACTTACGCTGATTGTAGCGTGGATTTTTTCAAAAAAGGATTTATTCTAAGAAAAGGATAAAAACATGAAATTTTTTTACAACTTTGAACGCAGATTCAGAAAATATGCAATCCCCAACCTGATGTATTACATCATCGGAATGTACGGTGCAGGCCTTTTGATGGAAATGTTTGCACCGGGGTTTTACGATGCCTATTTAAGCCTTGACGCAAGGTGGATTTTAAGAGGCCAGGTGTGGAGGATCATCACTTTCATGATCTACCCGCCGGGAGGCAGTCTTTTCATAAGCCTTATCAGCATGTATCTGTACTATATGCTGGGAAGGAACCTAGAGAGGGTATGGGGCTCTTTCCGTTTTAATGTCTATTTCTTTATGGGAGTCCTGGGCCATGTGGCGGCAGCCCTTGTGGTCTACCTCTTCATGGGAAAGGTAGTGCTGCTGACTACGGAATTTTTAAATTATTCCCTGTTTTTTGCCTTTGCAGCCACATTTCCCGATTTGGAATTTTTACTGTTTTTCGTTATTCCCATCAAGGCCAAGTTTCTTGCGGCTTTCAGCGGAATATACTTCCTGTATGAGCTTGTGGTGGGCAATATGGCAACCAGAGTTACCATATTGATGTCTTTAATCAACTTCATCATCTTTTTCCTTCTGACCCGGAATTTAAGCCGGTTCAATCCCAAGGAAATAAGGCGAAAGCAGAATTTCCACAAGCAGACAAAGATCATGCCCCAGGGAGGGAGCAGTCATCGGTGTTCCGTATGCGGACGGACCGAAAAGGATTCCCCTAACCTGGAATTCCGTTATTGTTCAAAATGCGAGGGCAGCTATGAATACTGCTCCGAGCATTTATATACACATAAACACGTTACATCGGAAAACCCCACAACTGATGGAACTTTCAACTAGCTACGGAGGATGACAATGAAAAGAACCAAGATTATTTGCACCATGGGACCCAACACCAATGACCGCGTCTTAATAAAAACGCTGGTGGAAAACGGCATGGATGTTGCCCGATTCAATTTCTCACACGGTGACTATGAAGAGCAGAAAATGCGTCTTGAGTTATTAAAGAGCGTCAGGGAAGAACTGGATATCCCGGTGGCAGCGCTCCTTGATACAAAAGGACCGGAAATCCGTACCGGAATTTTAAAAGACGGCCAAAAGGTGATTCTTAAGGAAGGGAAACCTACACCCTGACTACGGAAGATATCGTCGGCGACGAGAAGAAAGGCCATATCACCTATGAAGGCCTGGCCCAGGATGTAGCCGCCGGAAACCGCATTCTCATTGACGACGGCTTAATCGAGCTGGAGGTTAAGTCTGTCAAGGGAAAGGAAATCGTCTGCCGCATCGTAAACGGCGGAGAACTGGGAGAGAGAAAGGGTGTCAACGTGCCCAATGTAAAGATAAAGCTTCCGGCGCTGACTGAAAAGGATAAACAGGACATCCAGTTCGGCATTGAGCAGGGCTTTGACTTTATCGCCGCTTCCTTTGTCCGCACGGCTTCAGCCATTTATGAAATCAAGGATATCCTGGCGGCCAACGGCTCCAACATTGCAGTTATCGCCAAGATCGAAAATGCGGAAGGCATTGAGAACCTGGACGATATTATTGAAGCCAGCGACGGCATCATGGTTGCCAGAGGTGATATGGGCGTTGAGATCCCGGCACAGGAGGTTCCCTTTATCCAGAAGCGGATCATCAATAAATGCAACGAGGCATGCAAGCCGGTTATTACAGCAACCCAGATGCTGGATTCCATGATCCGCAAACCCCGTCCTACCAGAGCAGAGGTGACGGACGTGGCTAACGCTGTTTACGACGGAACCGACGCAGTCATGCTTTCCGGCGAGACGGCTATGGGCAAGTACCCGGTAGAGGCTCTTTCCATGATGGCTTCCATTGTGGAAGAGACAGAAAAGCATTTAGACTACAGGGCATACCGCCAGCGCAAGGTTTCCGCTGTCAACGAGCACAACGTATCCAATGCCGTATGCTACTCCTCCGTATCTACAGCCCATGATCTGGAGGCAAAGGTAATCGTAGCCCCCAGCATTACCGGCTTTACCACAAGGCTTTTGTCCAAGTGGAGACCGGAAAGCCTGATTATCGGCTTGTCCCCAAGCTCTTCCGCCCTCCGTCAGATGCAGCTTTACTGGGGCGTAAAGCCTTACCATGCAAAGCGTGCGGAGTCCACGGACGTTTTGATCTATTCCTCCATGGAGCTCTTAAAGTCCAAGGGTGTGATAAAGGAAAATGACACCGTAGTAGTGACCGCAGGAGTGGTAAGTCCGGTGAAAAAGCATGAGCCGGCCATTCACACCAACATCATGCGCGTGGTGACAGTGGATTAAAATTCAATAAAAAGTGTAGACAATGGAGTCTATCCCCGGTATAATGCGCTTATCAGTGCCTATACCGGGACGGTCTTTATCGTATAGGAAAGTTCATCCTATACGATAAAAACCCTCCGGGGGATCGCACTGCGGCGGTAAGGTTGGATGTCGCAGAAGCGACCCGCCGCAGGCGGAGAATCCCGCACGCGGGATTCTTTCTTGTCGTATATGAAAGTTCGCCCTATACGATAAAAACCCTCCGGGGGATGCGCACTCCGCGCCAGGGAAGTAAGGTTGCTGAAGCAACCGCGCTCCGGAGCGAGAGTCCGCAAGCGGACGCTTTATTATTTCCATGGATAAGAATCACTTTTTATTCAAAAAAAGCGAGAGGAGAGATAAATTTGAAAAAAATACCATTTATTGCAAAAGAAAAATTAGAGGAAATCGTAAAGGAATATCCTACGCCCTTTCATTTATACGATGAACGGGGAATCAGGGAAAATGCAGGGAAGCTGAAAGCAGCATTTTCCTGGAATAAGGGCTACCGGGAGTATTTTGCCATAAAGGCCACGCCAAATCCTTTTATTTTAAATATCTTAAAGGATTACGGCTGCGGCTCTGACTGCTCATCCATGACAGAGCTTATGATGTCTGACGCCATGGGCTTTTCCGGGGAGGACATCATGTTTTCTTCCAATGATACCCCAGCCGAGGAATTCCAGTATGCGGACAGGGTCGGGGCCATTATCAATTTAGATGATATCACACATATTGATTTTCTGGAGCAATCCATCGGACATATTCCGGAGACCATCAGCTGTCGTTACAATCCAGGCGGCGTGTTTAAGGTCAGCAACGACATCATGGACAATCCCGGGGATTCCAAATATGGAATGACCACAGAGCAGATTTTTGAGGCTTACCGGATTTTAAAGAGCAAAGGGGCAAAGAGGTTCGGCATCCACGCCTTTTTAGCCAGCAATACAGTGACAAATGAATATTATCCACTTCTGGCCAAGGTTCTTTTTGAGCTTGCGGTGAAGCTGGAAAAGGAGACAGGGGCGGATATCGCTTTTATCAACTTATCAGGCGGCGTCGGCATTCCTTACCGGCCCGATCAGGAGCCTAACGATATTATGGCTATCGGGGAAGGAGTGAGAAAGGTCTACGAAGAGGTTCTGGTGCCTGCGGGCATGGGCGATGTGGCCATTTACACGGAGCTGGGCCGCTTCATGCTTGGGCCTTACGGCGCTCTGGTGACAAAGGCCATTCATGAGAAACACACACATAAGGAGTACGTGGGAGTGGATGCCTGCGCGGTGAACTTGATGCGCCCGGCCATGTACGGGGCTTATCATCACATTACTGTCATGGGCAAGGAAGAGGAGGTGTGCAGCCGCAGGTATGATGTGGTGGGCTCTCTTTGTGAAAATAATGATAAATTCGCCATAGACCGGCTGCTTCCGGAGATTTCCAAGGGGGATCTGCTCTTTATCCACGATACAGGAGCTCATGGCTATGCCATGGGATATAACTATAATGGAAAATTAAAGTCTGCGGAGCTTTTGCTGAAAGAGGACGGATCGGTTCAGATGATCCGCAGGGCGGAGACTCCAAAGGATTATTTTGCAACCTTTGATTTCTGTGATGTGCTTAAAGGTGTAAAAGACTTGGAGGATCTGGAAAAATAGGTTTGTTTTGCGGTGAAGAAATCGCCCTGTTGACCGGGGAAATGTGCAACTGCAGGATATCTGCTGTTGTTTGGATGTCTGAATAGGGGCAGGATAATTCCTGTCTGAGTTTCAGCCTGGACAAAAAAATTAACTTTTCTGTAAGGAATGGAAAAAGGCTGCTGCAAAGGGAAGAAAACCTTGTGGCAGCCTTTTTTGGGCAGAAAAATCCCTGTGCCACATGACACAGGGGGGATTTTTCTTAGGATTTTCGGATTTCAAAAAGGGTGAAAGGATAATTGTTACATTGTGCATTTCTTATGTCATTAGTATAGCACACCGGCTCCGAAAAAGTTTGTATATTGTTTGAATAGATTATGAAGATTTTCTTAATTCAAACGTGACTCATAAAAATCAGATATGTTTGAAATCTTGATGGCATGGGCATCTCTCAAAAAGTGAAGTTGTCAGGAAAACGTCAGATTACTTACAACTAGTGACAAACTGGTGGTGAACCAGTGACAAATCTGCAGCATTACAGGATTAAGCAGACAGCTGGCAAGGCCATGTCCTGGGATGTACATGCTTAAGTGTAGCATATTCTCTTTTTTCCTAATATAATGGAGTATACTTTCTTGTACAAAAATTATTTTTCTGTTTATTTATAATGGAGGCAGTTTCATGAGTGATCAAGATATGAGAACATGTGAATGCAACTGCGGCAAAGAAATTCGGGATTGCAATTGCAACTGCAGCTGCGTATACGAAAGACCCAGAAAATACCTTAATCCCAACAGAAAGGCTTTGAAATGCGGCAACCAGGGCTTCGTAACCTTTCCGGCGGCAACTGTAGTCGGAGCCGCCATTATTCTTGCCACCGTAAACGTCAATACAAAAAGTTACCGGAGACCCTGTGTCAGATTTGATTTTGCAGCCAACATCGTGACAACTGCGGCTGTTATTACCCTTAACTTCCAGATCTTTAAACAGTGTAAAGGCCAGCTTACTCCTGTTCCTATAGGACCTGTCTGGACATTTTCGCGGCTTGTAGCAGTCACTGAAAGTGATTCCTTCAACTTCTTTGTCTGCGACTGCGATATCTGTGACGACGAATGCTGTGTATATAGCGTTGTTGCAACAGTGGCGGGTATTGCACCAGAAATTGAAGAAACAATAGGCGATACTGCTATAAACAATGCTTCCCTTTCCGCAATTATAATAGAGCAATGATGCCAACGTCTGTAAAAAGGCGGGCATCCGGAACTCCGGATGCCCGCCTGCTGAATATTAAGTACATAACACCCAATTGGCAGGGCGGAATAAAGGCACAGAGGGCGCAAATAATGGCCGGCTGCCGGTGTACCTGATTGGCGCAGCAATGTGAGTTTGAAATCTTCCCCAATCGGACAAGCACTTGCGTTATCTGTTTAAGCATATGAATATAGTATAAAAAATATCAAGGAAGTTAGAACATGTATTATTACGATTATGAAAATGCAGACCCATATAGAAGAAGAGGCATTAATCCAGAGGAGTATTGGATGCGTACACAGCAAGGACCTGGACGAAATGGAAATACAGGAACTGCACCGACAGGTCCAATGATGCCGACAGGTCCAATGATGCCGACAGCACCCACAGGTCCATCGAGGTTCGCAGCGCCGACTGCACCGACGGGTCCATCGAGGTTTGCAGCACCGACAGCGCCGACGGCACCGACAGGTCCAATGATGCCGACAGGTCCAATGATGCCAACAGCACCAACAGCACCGACAGGTCCATTGAGGTTCGCAGCACCAACAGCACCAACAGCACCGACGGCACCGACAGGTCCATTGAGGTTCGCAGCACCGACGGCACCAACAGCACCTACAGCGCCGACAGGTCCATTGAGATTGACAGTACCGACAGGTCCGACAGCTCCAACTATTTCAATAACATTGCCAACAATACCGGAACCGGAAGAAATTGAGCTTCCAAGCCCTCCGTCTTCAAGTACGATTGCGACAATCATTGGAAATTGTATGGGAGGCATGGTTTTTGTTTGGCTTAAGAGCGGAGATAGATTTTGGATGATTCCGCAAAGCAGTGACAGTGACACGGTTACGGGCTATATTTGGGATGAAAATTCAGGCTGGTACGAAGATGAAGTTAGTATCTCTGATATTTTAAGTGTTACTTGTGTTTCGTGAGACGAGGCATAATAAAATCCTGAGTTGTTTTTGGTTTTATGAATCAGTGGTGGAGGCAGCCTCAATATTTCGGGGTTGCCTTTTGTCGCCAAAGGCCACAATTTGGCAGCCGTGTACAGGTTTCACGAGATAATACTCACTACTGATCAGGAGGGGATTCTGCAGTATCCGGTGCTGACGAAGTAAATATTTCGGGGAATTTGCATTGACGCCTTTAAACAGTACATATAATGTGATGTATATGGTTTTATGGTTGAGTTTTTATATTTTTCTATACAGCTGTTTGGTGAGTTTTGGTGAGCCGGCAATTAGAGGCCTGATCAGTTTGAGACTTTGTACGGCTTATTTCCCGATTTTTGTTAGAAAAATAATCGCCTTGAATTCTAAAAATGGAATAAGGAAAAAGGTAATATATGAAAAAGATTCTGGATGATAATTATTATGACTTGATAATTGAAAGTTTAGTGAGTCCAATTCAAAATGAAGATGTTAACGTTACTCCGCTGAATGAGTTGTATTATATATTACATGTCAGTACATCTGAAATGGATATTTGCGGTCAAAGTCCGGCTCCTTATTATTCTTTACCTGAATTATTTACGCCCATATCGATCATAGGCGGTGAAAAAGTATATAATGACAGTTTTCGGTTTAATGCCGGGTCTGCCTTGCAGGGGGAAAAGATGATTATTGGCATTTTGGGCACTGGGATTGATTATCAGCACCCAGCGTTCCTTAATACTGATAAGACGACACGCATCATTTCTATATGGGACCAGTCTGAGCAAAGCGGTGCTATTCCTGCGGGTTTTACTTTTGGCAGTGAATATACCAGGGAAATGATTAATCAAGCATTGGCATCAGAGAATCCATTGTCTGTAGTCCCGTCCGTAGATACGAATGGACATGGAACGGCTATTGCCAGCATTATCACTGGCAGACCTGATTCAAATCAATATTTTAGCGGTATTGTACCAGAAGCTGAACTGGTAATTGTAAAATTAAAGGAAGCAAAGAAGACTTTAAAGCAGCTGTTTTTTGTTCCGGATGATTTGTTATGCTTTCAAGAGACAGATTTAATGCTTGGAATAAGGTATTTACTTACTGCAGCTCAGAATTTGAGACGTCCAGTAATTATATGTATTGCTTTGGGGAGCAGCCAGGGCGGTCATGATGGAATTAACTCTATCAGTACTTATTTAAACAGCATTGTACGATTGCCTGATATCGGAGTCTCTATTGCGGCAGGAGACGAGGGAAACAAAGAAAGACATTACTTTAAAAATATTATTTACGAGCCTTATTATAATAATTTCCAATTGAATGTAGGGATTAATGACAAAATGTTTTCTATGGAAATTTGGCCATCTGCTCCAAACAGCTTATCGATTGAGGTTATATCACCTTTGGGGGAGTCTACAAAATCTATTTCCCCTTCATTTGCCTGCAGAGAGTTTGCTTTTGAGCAGAGCCGGAGTACTCTTTTAGTAAGTAATTTTGTTTTTGAGAGTGGAAGAAGAAATCCATTAATTTTAATACGCTTTAAAAATCCTTATCCGGGAATTTGGCATTTTCGAGCTGTATGTGTTGAAAATACTCCTTTTTCTTTTCATGCATGGCTACCGGCTGGAAATCTGATATCTGACGAGACCTTTTTCCTTGACTCAGATCCGAATACTACTATAACTTCACCAGGAAATGCTGCTGATCCCATAACCGTTACTGCCTATAATCAATTTAATAACAGCATTTTGCCTGAATCCGGAAGAGGTTATACCAGACTGGGTATTGTTAAGCCCAATATAGCGGCGCCGGGTTACCGGATACCGTGTGCAGTTCCAGAGTACCGGTATGGAGTAATTAACGGAACCGGGGCGGCGGCCGGATATGCGGCGGGGGCTATAGCCATAGTTATGGAGTGGGCTTATTTAAAAGGAAATTATATCACTATCAATGGGAATCAAATCAGAGGAATGCTCACTTATGATGCTTTACGTGATCCTTCTGTTGAATATCCGAATAATATATGGGGTTATGGAATATTAGATATTGAAAATTTAATAGAAGTACTTTCAGGCATATAACTTCGGCCGGCTTTAATATTTGTTTTTTATTATGGCAGAAATACTTTTTAAGAAATCTATCTGAAAAAGCGTTTTTATGGGCCTTGATGAGATTGGAGAGGATTATAGAGACGGCGGCAGTATGGATACGGGGTACGTTTTTTACTGCTGCCTGTTTTAGTCATGCTATTTCCCCCCATTACCCGCCTTGTTGCTTAAATTGTTGTTTTGTATATTTCTGTATATTAATAAAAGTGTTATAATATATCCATCATATAGATAGGGGGGATAAATTATGGCACTCATTAATTGCCCGGAATGCGGAAGAAAAGGTGTTTCTGATACGGCTGAATTTTGTCCTGGTTGCGGTTATAATGTCAAAGCGCACTTTGACGAAATTACACAAGAAAAATTGAAAGAAGAACAGGTGCAGAAAGAGGAAGAGAAGAAAAAGCAAGCAGAAGAAGACAGAAAAAGACACGAAGAAGAGCGGATAAAGAGCGTTCCTAGGCCCTCAAAACCTAAAATATCTATAAAGGCACTGATTTTGAGTATTTTTTTATTTTTAATTGCAATTATGCAATTAATGTCAAGTGAGTATGAGCGGCAACTCAGTATACTTAATCATACTGGAGATCCAGTATTTTCAGGAGCAGTACTTTTGATTTTTGGTATTGTTGTTTTGGGAATAAATATATATTCATACCTAAAACAATCAGAGAACTATAATCTTGCACAAACAAATTTTGAAGCATATCAAAGGAAAATCATTAAAATACGAGATGAAGTATCTGCACAGCAAGAAGCACGGGATGAAGCAGAGCAAAAAAGACAATTGTATGCGCCCCAATGCCCTAGCTGCGGTTCGACTGATATCGTAAAAATATCTGCAATAAGTAGAGCAATATCGGTTGAAATAGCAGGTTTGGCGAGCAGCAACATCGGGAAGCAATTTGAATGCAAACGGTGTGGATATAAGTGGTAATAGTAATTAAATATTAAATATATATAAAAAGGATTCAGTAAAATGCTGAATCCTTTTTATATATATATTTTAGCAAAAGCCCCTTTTTAATTAGTCCCGCAAAGGGTTCTGTTTTTATGTCTGAAAAGCAGAAGGGAAATTTTATGAGCATTGAAAAATCATGTCCGAAAGCCATATTTGGTACGCCGGATATGCGGGAAAAAATTGCTGTACCGGAAGTGGAAAAACAGAGCAATACTATTTAGGATTTAGCTCTGGCGGTAAAAGAGCCGGTCTTTAATATATAAGAACATGATTAAAAAATAGGGAATCAGGGGGTGCGGCTGGTGAAATTAGAAGCAGCCCCCATAGAAGCATATAATAATATAAAGCGTACATTTATTAACGCTTTTGCAGGAGCTATTGCCGGGAGATTCGCTGCCGGGGCGGTTATTATGATAGCTCAAAATATAAAACAGGAGGAAAAGATTATGAACAAAGATTACTTATTAAAGTGGGCTAAAGCAGCAGGTATAAGAGCCTTAAAGACGATGGCACAGACGACTTTAGCAGCCGTAGGAACGACCATGGCTATGTCAGAGATAAATTGGGTATTGGTGGGATCGACAGCAGCGCTGGCCGGAATCCTGTCCCTGCTCACATCGGTTGTCGGTTTGCCGGAATTAAAATTTCCAAAAGAATCGGAATAATCTGTTGCAGCTGTTACAATGAGCTGCCTGAGTAATTTAAAACAGGCGGGCCCTTGGTATTTAGGGCCCGCCTATTGGATTATAAGAGAACAGCTTAAGGCAGAAAGAACCGGTAACAAAAGCAGTGACAAGCCCTGTGTAATTGCAATAAATGCGGCACTTGATTACAGAGACTCTCTTAAAAAAGTATAGACCCAGCCAGGGCTGTCAGCACCTTTTCGCACCGGCTAATATCCTCCAAGGGAACAAATTCATCCGGCTTATGAGCCCGTTCTAAATCTCCCGGCCCATAGGACATGCAGTTGTGGTTGTGAAGCTTCCCGGCGATGACGGCGGTATCGGTGTAGCCGGGGAAAATGGTAACGGGAACCGGATTTCCTGTAGTTTCT
This sequence comes from Lacrimispora sp., assembly GCA_047604985.1. Taxonomy (GTDB): domain Bacteria; phylum Bacillota; class Clostridia; order Lachnospirales; family Lachnospiraceae; genus Lacrimispora. The sequence continues at coordinate 6,488 of JASGGP010000031.1, read as the reverse complement.
TTTGCAGCACCTCTCAGAGCTTTTAATAATAGGGAGTTTTCATCCTTTTCAATATAGGGCCTGTCGCCTGTTACCGTATAGGAAGCGGTAATTCCGGGAACTGCCTCTCCGGCTTCCCGGATGGCGCTTTCAACTATGGAGATGGCGGCGTCCGTATCCGTGGGCGGTACCAGGCGCATGTCGATCCAGACCTTGCAGCGGTCAGGAACCACATAGGGCCGGTATCCGCCTTCGATCTGGCCGAATGTGGCGGTGGAAGCTCCTAGATCTTCGTGGGAGGGACATTCTTTGATTTGGCGGCGAATGGAAGAGATGATCTCCGCCATTGCTGCAATCGCGTCGGCTCCCATCCAGGGAGTGCTTGCGTGGGCGGTTACTCCGGTGACAGTGATCTCAAACCAGGTCCGCCCCTTATGTGCTACCTGGATCCGCCCGTTGGTGGGCTCCGTATCCAGGACAAAGCTTTTTTCTGTCACCCAGCCCTCTTTAATCACATCCTCTGCTCCCCGCATGAAATCCTCTTCATCCACTGTTCCGATAAAGATAAAAGAATGCTTGGGGACCTTGCCTGCGGCAGCTTCCTTTGCCATGGACGAAAAAGCAGAGAGGGCGCAGGCCAGTCCGGATTTCATGTCACAGGCGCCCCGCCCGTAGATCTTTCCGTCTTTTATCTCAGCCCCGAAAGGGTCTGTGGTCCAGCCGTCTCCGATGGTCACCGTATCCATGTGGCAGATATAAACAAGAGCCGGATCATCAATTTCGCCTTTTATTTTTGCCATAATATTATAACGTCCGGTCAGAACCTCTTTTTTGATAACGGGAACGGAAAGGGAAACAGGTAATCAAAGATAAATTCCCCTATCCTTTCTTCATACGCCCCAGGGTCCGTGCTGTCAATGCGGATCAGGGATCTGGTCAGCAGGACGGCATCGGATTGATAATTCTGCATTGCACAATCCTCCTTATGTTTGATTTTCTGGTTCCACTATACTTCATTCTTCCTTTTTTTACAATCCCCGTCCCTCTGCCGGGAGTATTCCCTTTCCTGGGTTTCTGCGGATTTCACAAAAATCCCTGAATGTTTTTAGTGGAAACTACAGAAAAATATTTGAAAACAACATTTTATATTTGAAACAGACAAAAATAAGTTGACTAATATTGAAAACGGTAGTATTATGTGGATAACAAATAAAAAATGTTTAATTTCAAAGGAGGAGTTTCTGATGAAAGCATTAGCCAGGTATGGGAAAGCGTTTGGGGGCTACCGTTTTATCGATGTTCCGGAGCCGGAATGCGGGGATGAAGACATCATTGTGGAAATCAAAGCAGCGGCAATCTGCGGAGCGGACATGAAGCACTACAAGGTGGAAAACGGATCGGATGAGTTCAACTCCATTCGCGGACATGAATTCGCGGGAGAAATCGTGAAGGTCGGAAAGGATGTGAAGGATTGGCACGTGGGGCAGGGGATTGTTTCCGATAACACGGGTCATGTCTGCGGCGTCTGTCCATCCTGTGAAACCGGGGATTTTATCACCTGTCCGGAAAAGGTCAATTTAGGCCTGGACAATAACCGGTGGGGCGGCGGCTTCACAAAATACTGTGTGATTCCGGGAGAGATACTCAGAATCCATAAGCATGCCATCTGGGAGATCCCGGAAAACATCAAATACGAAGAGGCTGCTGTCATGGACCCCATCTGCAATGCCTATAAGGCGGTGGCTCAAAGGTCCAAGCTGCTGCCGGGACAGGATGTGGTTGTGTTCGGAACAGGTCCCTTAGGCTTATTCTCCCTGCAGATCGCCAAAATTATGGGCGCTGTCAACATTGTCATGGTGGGGCTGGAAGAGGATACAAAGGTCCGGTTCGGCATTGCAAAGGAATTGGGAGCCACCCATGTGGTAAATGCCTCAAAGGAGGATGTGGTGGCAAGGTGCAGGGAAATCTGCGGAAGAGATAATCTTGGGCTGGTGGTGGAGTGTTCGGGTGCCAATATCGCCCTGCAGCAGGCCATTGCCATGTTAAGGCCTAACGGAGAAGTGGTCCGGGTAGGCATGGGATTTAAGCCTCTGGAATTTTCCATCAATGATATTACCGTGAACGCCATTAATATCATCGGCCACATGGGATACGACACCACCTCCTGGAGAAATGCGCTGCGCTTGCTGGAATCAGGGGCCATTAAGGTACAGCCCATGATCACTCACAGAATGGGGCTGTCTCATTGGGAGGAAGGCTTTGAGGCCATGGCAAACAAGGAAGCGATTAAAGTAATCTTACATTATGACTGCGATTAAATAAGGGGGTTGCCATATGAGAGAAGACTTATTGCTGGCCCCGTCCCTTGGGTGCTGCAGCTTATTCCGGATGGAGAAGGAAGTCCGTTTTATCGACGACCATGCTGATTTTTTACATATTGACATTAAGGACGGCAATTACGTGAAGACCTTCGGCGTCGGGCCGGACTTTATGGACTGCGTGAAAAGAATCGTGAAAAAGCCTATGGATGCCCACCTGATGGTAAAGCATCCCCAGGATTTTCTTGAAGCCTGTGCAAAGGCAGGGGCTTCCTATATCACTCCCCATACGGACTGCATAGAAAGCGATGCATTTATAACAATCAATAAAATTAAAAGCCTGGGCTGCAAGGCAGGGATTGCCTTAAATCCGGCGGCGCCTCTGGAAGCCATCCGTTACTATTTGCCGCTTCTGGATAAGGTGACGGTCATGACCGTTGACGCAGGCTATCCGGGGCAGAAGCCCATTGTCCAGATGTATGAGAAAATCAGGACATTGGCGAAGTGGCGGGAAGAAATGAACCTGGATTTTCTCATTGAGGCCGACGGCTCCATGTGCGGGGAAATATATGGACCCCTGTATGAGGCAGGGGCGGATATGGTGGTCCTTGGACCTCCCGCCCTGTGGAATTTAGATGAAGACATTGAGACCGCGTGGGACATGATGAAAAAGGAAGTCGAAGAAGGAATAAGAGAATACAAAAACTGAGGATATTGGGAGGATAACTATATGAGTCAAAAGGTTCAAAAACCAAATTGCGGGGCAAGACTTGACCGCCTGCCAAACAGCAGATGGCACTGGTCCATGTTTGCCATGGTTGCATTTTGTTTACTGGTGTGCTGGAGCAATGCAATCGGAGGGCTGATCCTGGCGCAGCTAAAGGAGATCGGCTGGTCGGATAACAGCATCAGCGCCAGGTTCGTATCATTGACCACCACAGGAATGTTTTTAGGCGCACTGACCGGAGGCGTTGTAGGCGATCGTATCGGACGGCGGAAGGGGCTTTTATTATTTGAGGTCATTCATATCTGTGCCATGGTGGCAGGGGCCTGCGCGCCGAATATGACATTTTTAATCGCCTGCCGCTTTGTTATGGGATTTGGCTTGGGAGCGCTCTTAGTAACTTTATTTGCAGGCTTTACCGAGTATATGCCGGGACGGAACCGGGGTACCTGGTCAAGCCGGGTTTCCTTTATCGGAAACTGGTCCTATCCGGTCTGCTCCATGATTGCAATGGCCATTACTCCGGCAGTTGCGGCCAACATGAACTGGAGAGTGCAGCTTGTGGTGCCGTCCGTACTGTCCCTGATTGCCACCTTGGTTGCTTTAAAGAAATTCCCTGAATCCCCCCGCTGGCTGGAGGCCCAGGGCAGGTATGAGGAAGCGGAAAAGATCATGTCGGCCATTGAACAGTCCGTGGAAAAGCATACAGGGAAAAAGCTGGAGGAAGTTGTTTCCGCAGACGAGAAGAAAGAGGAAAAAACAATCCCATTTTCTCACCTATTTAAGGGCGCACTGTTAAAACGGGTTGTTTTAGGCTCTTTTGTCCTGATTGCAATGAACGTGGTCCAGTATACCCTGATTAACTGGCTGCCCACCATCTTCCTTTCCCAGGGAATTAATTTAAAGGATTCCGTTGTTTTAAACACCATGAGCATGTTCGGCGCTCCTTTCGGTATCTTTATCGCCATGCTTATTATGGACCGGATACCCCGTAAAGTCATGGGAGCCGGACTGCTTGTCCTGGTTGCCGGGCTTGGATACATATATTCCTTACAGACCAGCATGGGAATGCTCACCCTGATCGGATTTTTCCTGATTACCTTTGTCTATATGTATGTCTGCTATGCTTCTGCGGTCTATGTGCCGTAAATCTGGCCCACAGAGGCGAAGTTAAGAGGATCGGGAGTGGCAAATGCGGTGGGACGTATCAGCGGAATTCTGGCTCCCTATGCAGTAGCCAGCTTATTGGATACAAGAGGCGTCACAGGGGTATTTGCCCTGTTAGGCGGAGTAGCGATCATCGTGGCAGTGGTCATCGTTGTGATCGGCATTGAAACAAAGGGCGCATCGGTAGAGCAAATCGGCCTGGATGCAGAGTAAGGGCGAAGGGTCAGAAAGAAGGGAGAGAAATCATATGGTAAATTCAAAGGCAATTCTGAAAGTTCCGGGCACCATGGAAATAAGGGAAGCAAAAGTGCCGGAGCCAAAGAACGATGAAGTGCTGCTTAAAGTGGAATTTGTGGGAATCTGCGGTTCCGATGTCCATGGCTTTGAGTCAGGCCCCTTTATACCGCCGTCAGACCCCAACCAGGAAATCGGACTGGGTCACGAATGCGCAGGTACGGTAGTAGGACTGGGCAAAAAGGTGAAGAAATTTAAAATAGGAGACCGTGTTTGTATTGAACCGGGAGTGCCCTGCGGAAAGTGCAGGTTCTGTCTGGAAGGAAAATACAATATCTGCCCGGACGTGGATTTTATGGCGACCCAGCCCAATTACAGAGGAGCATTGACCAATTACCTCTGCCACCCCGAAAGCTTTACCTATCTGCTGCCGGAAAATATGAGCACCATGGAAGGGGCCCTGGTGGAGCCGGCGGCCGTAGGCATGCACGCTGCATCTAAGGCAGAGGTAAAACCGGGGAAAAAGATCGTCATTCTGGGAGCCGGCTGTATCGGGCTTATGACCCTTCAGGCCTGCAAGGCCATGGGAGCTTCGGAAATCGTTGTGGTGGACGTGCTGGAAAAGCGGCTGGAGCTGGCGAAAAAGCTTGGCGCCATGGAAGTGATCAACGGAATGACGGAGGATACGGTCCAAAGAAGCAAGGAGCTTTTGGGAAGCCTTGGGGCGGATATTGTATTTGAAACGGCAGGCTCCCAGGTCACTGCAAGGCAGACCGTGCAGCTGGTAATGAGGGGCGGAAAGATCATGATTGTGGGAACCATACCGGGAGAAACTCCCATTGATTTCTTAAAGATAAACCGTGAAGTCACCATCCAGACTGTTTTCCGCTATGCCAACGATTATCCGAACACCATCCAGGCCATTTCAAAGGGCGGGTTTGACGTGAAATCCATGGTGACCCATATTTATGAATATAAGGATGTGCAAAAAGCCTTTGAGGAATCCGTAAGCTGTAAGAAGGATATTATTAAGGGCGTTATCAAAGTAGAAGAAACGGGAGAATAAATTATGCTGGCAAATATTAAATACTGGGAAAAGAAAGCGGTGGAAGGCCGTTATGCCATTCCCCACTTTAATGTGTGGAATGCGGAAATGCTGATGGGAGTTATGGACGCGGCAGAAGAGGCAAAAGCGCCGGTAATTATCTCCTTTGGAACAGGGTTTGTAGGAAATACCTCCTTTGAAGATTTCAGCCATATGATGGTGTCCATGGCAAAGAAAGCAACGGTACCGGTCATCACCCATTGGGACCATGGCCGCAACATGGAAATCGTACAGAATGCTTACAATCATGGCATGAATTCCGTCATGAGAGATGCCTCTGCCTTTGATTTTGAAGAAAATGTGCGTTTGACCAGGGAAGTGGTGGATTATTTCCACCCCCTGGGGATTCCCGTGGAGGCAGAGCTTGGGCATGTGGGAAATGAGACGGTTTATGAGGAAGCTCTGGCTAACTACCAGTATACCAATCCCGATCAAGCAGCGGAGTTTGTGGAGAGGACCGGCTGTGACTCTCTTGCGGTAGCCATTGGAAACCAGCACGGCGTATATACCTCAGCGCCCAAATTAAATTTTGAAGTGATCGAAAAGGTGCGGAAAGCAGTTGACGTTCCCCTGGTGCTCCACGGAGCTTCCGGAATCGGCGATGAGGACATTAAGAAAGCCATTTCCCTGGGAATTGCGAAAATCAATATTCACACCGAGCTTTGCCTTGCAGCCATGGAAGCCATTGAGGCCAACGGAAATGACAGCTTTTTAGAGCTGGAGCGCAAGGTTAGAAGCGCCGTAAAAAAACGCGCCCTTGAAAAAATTGAACTGTTCGGCACAAAAGGAAAGGCGGAGTAGACGTGGAAAAGACATTGGATGTAATCTGCATCGGCGCTGCGATTGTAGACATCCCTTTGCAGCCTGTCAGCAAAAATATCTTTGATATTGAATCCTACCCTTTAGAGAGGATTGCCATGACCATAGGCGGAGACGCCATCAATGAAGCCACCATAATTTC
>JASGGP010000030.1:0-23122 GCA_047604985.1 Lacrimispora sp. | reverse complement strand
CAATTTGATCGCGCGGGAGGATGGCTCCGGGACAAAAGAAATTTTAGAACGGTATCTTTTGGACAAGGGGTATTCCATTGATGATTTTAAAAGCTCATTGACGGTCAGCAGCATTCACGTTATTAAGCATCTCCTGAGAGATAACTGCGGCATCAGCTTTCTGTATGAAACAGCGGTAAGGAGAGAACTGGGGGATGGGACCCTGCGAAAAATTGAAATCCCGGATTTCCCCTTATATCACGAGTTCAATTATATCTGGCGCAGGAACAGTGTATTTAAAGAGTATTATCAATCATTATTTCCTCTGATTATCTCCCCCTAATAATCCTTTCTGCTTTTTTTCTGCATCCCCAATTCCTATCGCTTGTGAGCCCTGACGGACTGTGAGCCTGACTGCTGTAAGGCAGGAAAGGCTCACAAATTGTTTATAGGGGAGAGAGAAATATATTTTAAAGTGAATTCAAGCTGTAAGCCTGGGTGTCTGTCCTAATATCTAAATATATCCGAAAATTATTGTGTAAAGTATACAAAAAGCATATAAATAATTTGACATATTCGTCAAAAAATTTAAATTCAAGTAAACTGCAATTGAAATTCAAGTATAAAAGTGTTGTAATCAAAGCACGGTAGCTACGGTTATGAAAAGAGTATTTATTTTATAATTAGGAGGACAGGTAATGAGAAAAGCAATAAAGAAGCGCATATTTACAAGCCTGTTTGCGGCGTCAATGGGGTTTGCATTATTAACCGGCTGCAGCAGCTCAGGCAAATCTGCTGATGCAGGAAATAAGAGTGCGGAAAACGGAACAGAAGCCGCGAAAGATTCATCGAAAGAGGCAAATGGATCCACAGGGAAGACCGTCACAGTAGACTTCTGGACAGCTCCGGAGCAGTATAATCTGGATTTCTGGACAAAGTATGCAGCGAAATTCAATGAAAGCAACACCCTGCTGGACGGAAACAAGGTGGAAGTAAAGGTACAGATGATGCCTGCACAGCCATCTTCAGAAGCGGGGATTCAGAATGCCATTGCCACCGGAACGGTACCGGCTGCTTCTGAAAATGTAAACAGAGGCTTTGCCAATACTCTTGCCAATTCAAAGGCGGTCTATGATTTAAGCGGCGAAGACTGGTTTAAGGATATTGTAGCGGAGAGAAAAATAGAGGATGTGACCAAAAGCTGGGCCATTGATGATGCGCAGTATGTGATTCCGCTTTATGTAAACCCTATTACCTACTGCTATAACAGCAAGGCCTTAAAAGCCCTTGGAATCACTGCGGTGCCTGAGACAATGGAAGATTTCAACAAGCTGCTGGCGGCCTACAGCGAGAAGAAAGATGAGCTTGCGGGTGACGGAATCTCTCATTTCATGTACCGTGCGGAACTGCTGAACTCAGCCAACTACTGGGAGAGGTGGTTTGACATTGAATCTCCTTACGATGCGTTTTCCAAGGGAGTGCCTTTGGTAGAGGGAAATAAGCTGACCGCAGATAAGGACGCTCTTGCCAAGGTGTTTGAATTCTACGGAGCAATGGGCGATTCTCTTTTAACCGGAACCATGACGGGGTATGGCAGCAGGATACGGTTCCCGTTGTTATGGGCCAGGGTCTTCCCTGGGAGGTTTCTTCCAACAATGCGGCAGGCAAAGCATATGGCCTGGACGGCGATTACGTATTCGGTCCCACATTAGTGGAGAACGCAGGCGACAAACATTATAACTACGCGGATTCTAAAGGAATCGTATTATATAAGAACAGTAAAATCTCGGAAGAAGAACACCAGGGAGCCATTGAATTCCTGAAATATGTATTCACCGGGGAAGGCAAGGACAGCGTTGATTTAGACTGGCTGGAAGCCACAACCATGCTTCCGGTGCGGGGAGATTTAGGCACCAATGAGAAGCTGGCTTCTTATTTCAATGAAAATCCTGCAATGAAGGATATCAGCACCTATGTGGCGGATGCCATTCCCGGAATGGCAAATGAGAAGGTTGCAGAAATAATGACTGCATTAGGAGAAAAAGCGGTAATTCCTTTTGTAAATGAAGTGACCATGAGAAACGGAATCAATCAGAATCCGGATGTATCCAAATATGTGGATGCTGCCATGGAAGCAATGAAAGCAGCAGGCGAATTAGAATAATCATCATAGGGCATCGCCGGTAAGCGATGCCCAATTCCCTTTATGGAAAGGAGCAGGCAAGTGAATAAAAGTAGACAATGGAATCCTATGCCATGGGTCTTTAATTCTCCTTATATCATCTATTCGCTGGTGTTTTTATTCCTGCCGCTGGGCTGGGCGTTGTGGCTGTCTGTTACAGACTGGAACCTCATGTCTCCTGATTATAACTTTGTAAAGCTTGAAAACTTTATAAAGCTGTTTACAGATGAAAAGGTTCATGCAGCATTTTGGAATTCCCTGCGATATCTGGTGCCTATTGTTATCCTGTGTTTCGTCTTTGGGGTGGGAATTGCCCTGCTGGTATCCAAGCTTCCTGAGAAGCTTAAGGGCTTTGCGGCAGTTATGTTTTTCATCCCCTATTTAACCTCAGGGGTGTCCACCTCTGTTATGGTAAAATATTTATTCAGCTATAATTCCGCTTTCAGCACGTTTCTCAGAGAGAAGATGAATTTAAACATCAACTGGTTGCAGAGCGATATGGCTTTTGGCATTATAATTTTCATGATCATATGGAAAATGGCAGGTTACTATGCCCTGTTTGTGCTTTCAGGAATCGAATCAGTATCGGAAGATGTATATGAGGCTGCCATGCTGGATGGGTGTACGGGAATCAAAAAGCTGGTTTATATTACCATGCCCATGATTCTGCCCACCTTAACCTCTGTCGTGGTTCTGGCGGCCGGACTATCCTTTCAGATCTTTTCAGAGCCTTTCCTGCTTACAGGAGGCGGCCCTTCCCTGTCAACCACAACCTGGCAGCTGGAGATTTATAACGCATCCTTCGTAAGATTCCGTTCAGGCTACGGAGCGGCAATGGCAATTGCCAATGCGGTCCAGATATTCATTGTCATACAGGGAATTACCTGGGTGATGAACAGGCTGAGCAGAAAATATGGATGGTAGGGGGTGAAAATAATGAAAAAGAAAGTAAAAGCTTCTACGGTCATTGCCTGTATCGTGACCCTGGGACTGATGATGATCTCTCTCTTTCCCTATTATTACATGGTTCTTCAGTCCTTTCTGCCCTGGAACCTGGTGGATAAGGCGCTGATACCCAAAGGGGTTTCTCTGGACAGCTACCGGTATCTGCTGGGCGGGAAAGGAGCCGGCTCCGGTGATGCGCTTCAATGGATACGGGCTCTGATGAATTCCTTTATCGTATCCATTCCTACGGCGGCAATCTCCGTATGGATCGGCCTTATGACAGGCTATGCCGCCACCCATATGAAATATAGGGGAAAGGGAATCATCTACTCCTCCCTGTTGTTTCAGATGTTTTTCCCGGTAATCATTCTGCTGGTGCCAAGATATATGCTGATCAGGCCTCTGGCAAACCACTACCTGGGAATGATTCTTCCCCTGGTCATTTCCATATGGGGAATTTTCATGTATATCAATTATTTCAAGACGGTTCCAGCCTCTGTGTTTGAGGCAGCTAAAATTGACGGAGCAAGTGATTTTAAAATACTGATGAGGATAGCCCTGCCTTCTACCAAGTCTATCAGCATCATCGTATTTTTATCCGTATTTATGACGAGATGGAATGAGCTGATGTGGGATATGCTGGTGGCCCCTGATATAAAGATGCAGACCTTAAATGTTATGATTTCCACTCAGTTTAATCAAAATTCAACATTGCCGGGACCCATGTATGCCGCCTCTGTTGTATTGACCCTTCCGGTCATTATTTTATTTCTGTGCTTCTCAAAGTACTTTAAAGAAGGAATTAATTTTATGCTGAAATAGGGAAAAGGCTTGAAAGAAAATCAGTTAAGAAAGGGATGTCACATGTGGCAGTGAAAATGAATGAATAAGACAATGATGAATGAGACCGGGCTGAAGAGGTGCGTGAATAATCCTCTTCTTAAAATAGAGGATGTAAAACCATCCTGTGACAACTTTGTTGTAAAGGGGATATTTAACTGCGGTGCAGCAAAATATAAGGATGAATATCTGCTTTTATGCCGTGTGGCCGAGGCTGTGGAAAGTGAAAGAGAAGATGAGGTATGCTTTCCGGTTGTGGCCGAAAAAGACCAACAGAATTATTTTAAAATAATCACCATTAAAAAATCAGAGCATCCTGAGCTTTGCTTTGATGACGCGAGAACCATTACCAGGGGAAAGGACGGAAACAGCAGCGTCGTATATTTAACCACCTTATCCCACTTGCGGCTGGCAAGATCAAAGGACGGCATACACTTTACCCTGGATGATAATCCCACCATTATGCCCAATGCAAATGAGGAGTGCTGGGGAATGGAAGACCCCAGGATAACCCGGATCGGGGATATGTACTATATTAATTATACGGCGGTTTCCCCTCAGGGAGCGGCAACTGCTCTTATTACGACAGAAGATTTTGTCCGGTATGAAAGAAAGGGGATTATATTCCTGCCGGAAAATAAAGACGTGGCTATTTTCCCGGAAAAGGTGGGAGAGAATTATTATGCCTTCAACCGGCCTGTGCCCAAGGGAATCGGAACACCGGATATCTGGCTTTCCAAATCAAAGGACATGACTCACTGGGGAGAACATAAGCATTTCTACGGCGTCTCTGAGGAGGGCTGGGAGAATGGAAGAATCGGAGGGGGAGCTCCCCCGGTTAAGACGGAAAAGGGCTGGCTGAAAATTTATCATGCCGCTGACAGGAACAACCGGTATTGCCTCGGGGCTTTTCTTCTGGATGAAAAGAATCCAGAGGAGATTCTGGCAAAATCCCGGCAGCCCCTGCTGGAGCCGGAAATGGATTATGAGGTAAACGGCTTCTTCGGACAGGTGGTATTCACCTGCGGCTGTATCTGTGATGATGAGAATTTAAAGATCTATTACGGAGCGGCAGATGACAGCATCTGCATGGCACAAATCAGTCTGGCGGATGTTTATAAGCATCTGGGCATCCTGTAATTTCAGGCAACAGAGAGGAGCTCTGTATGAGTTGGAAAGTGAGATACAGGGAATGGATGGCTTATGGGGAACTGGATGAGTCCCTTAGAAAGGAGCTGTCCTTCTGCAAAGAGCCGGAGCTTGAGGAGCGGTTTTCCTGGGACCTATTCTTTGGCACCGGCGGCCTGGGGGAAACTGGGAGCCGGGACCAACCGGATGAATGTGTACACGGTTGCCAGAGCTACCAGGGGATTTGGGGCGTATCTGCTGCAAACGGCGGAGAAGCCCTCCTGTGCCATTGCCTATGACAGCCGGAATATGAGCCAGGCCTTTGCCAGGCTGGCTGCCCTGGAGCTGGCGGAAAAGGGCATAAAGGTATATCTGTACCGAAAGCTTGCGCCAACGCCCATGCTGTCCTATGCGGTAAGGCATTACGGCTGTAACGGAGGAATTGTAATTACGGCCAGTCATAATCCCGGAGAGTATAACGGATATAAGGTCTATGGCCCTGACGGCTGTCAGCTGACAGTGGAGGCTGCCGGGAATGTGGCTGCTTGTATAGAGAAAGAAGGGTATTTTACGGAAAAGTCCGTGTGTTCCAGCAACTCGGACAGCCGCTTTGACCAATATCTAAATGAGAAGCGGATTGAGTTCATAAGCGAAGAAACGGAGTCCTCCTACCTGGAGGCGGTTATGAAAGCTGCAACCGCCATGGAACCGGAGCCCCTTAAGGTGGTTTACAGCCCCTTAAACGGAACCGGCAATATTCCTGTCAGAAAAGCACTGGAAAGGTATCTTAATTTAAAGGTTTTTACAGTGAGGGAACAGGAATTGCCTGATGGAAGCTTCCCAACCTGCCCCTATCCAAATCCCGAGATTGGGGCGGCTATGGAGCTTGCTGCAAGGCTGGCTGAGGAAAAACAGGCGGACTTTTTCCTGGCTACCGATCCCGACTGCGACAGGGTGGGAGTGGGAGCTGTGACAACAGACGGAGAGAAACGGTTATTTACGGGAAATGAAATCGGAGTGCTGCTGTTTGACTATATCTGCGGCTGGAGGAAGAGGACGGGCACTATGCCCGGTCGGCCGGTAGCGGTTAAGACCATTGTCACCACGCCCATGGCAGATGCTGTTGCGGCAAAGTACCGGGTGGAATTGAGAAATGTTCTTACAGGCTTTAAATTCATCGGAGAGCAGATCGGCTTACTGGAAAAAGAAAAAGAGGAAGAACGCTTTATCTTTGGATTTGAGGAAAGCTGCGGATATTTATCAGGGACCTATGTCAGGGATAAAGACGGAGTAAACGGCGCTGTCCTTATCTGTGAAATGGCGGCATTCCATAAAAGCCGGGGAAAAGACTTACTCCAGGCCCTGGAAGAGCTGTATTCAATCTATGGATATTATGAGAATAAGCTTCTTTCCTATGAATTTTCAGGAGTAGGCGGAAAGAAAGCCATGGATAAAATTATGGCTGACATAAGAAATGACAGAAAGGCTTTCCCGGGTGGGACTGTCAAAGACAGCACGGATTACTTAACAGATGATACGGGGCTTCCCAAAAGCAATGTTATTTCCCTTATGCTTGAAGATGGCAGCAGAATCATCATCCGCCCGTCAGGCACAGAGCCAAAGCTAAAGCTCTACCTCATGGTAAAAGGGTCAGGAAAGGAAGAAGCGGCATCGGCAGTGAAGAAGCTTGCTTCCGGCTGCAATTTTTGGGTGAATAAGTATTCCGGTTAGTTCTGCAAACTTTTGGCCGTGGACAACGGGAGGAGGAATTGGCATGAAACCAACGATGAAAGATATTGCTGATATACATGGGGTATCCATTAATGCGGTGTCCCTTGCTCTCAATAATAAACCGGGAGTCAGTGAGGAGATGAGGCTTAAGATCCTGCGCACCGCAGATGAACTGGGATATCTGGATGAAAAGGAGAAGTTTTTAAGAACCTATGAAAAGACCAATCTGTGTGTGATGATGCAGAAAAGGTATTCCAAGGATATGAACTTCTACGGAATCATTCTGTATGCCGTTGTAGAGGAAGCCAAACGAAACGGATACGACGTATCCATGAACTTTTTCGATGATGATGAGATGGAGGTTCCCAAGATGATTGTGGAACGAAGAGGAAGCGGTATTATTGTCATCGGAAAAATCAGTGACGGCAACATTGATACCCTGCAGAAATATAAAATTCCCATGGTATTGGCCGATCACGCATCACTGATAAAAAATATAGACAGCATCCTGACGGATAACAGACTGGGCGGTTTCATTGTGGTTAAATATCTGCTTCAGAAAGGATTTAAGAAAATCGGTTTCTTTGGAGAGCTGTCTTATTCTTTGAGCATTAAGGAACGGTTCTGGGGCTACCAGGAGGCGCTGAAAGCCTTGGGGCCTGAGGAGCTTAAGGCCCATCTGGGGGAATATGTGGACAGGTATTCCATATTTGAGGGGATCGAATCGGCAGTTTTGAATAATTATAACAGGCAGATTGTGGAGCTGGTGAAAAGCAAGGAACATTTGCCGGAGGTCTTTGTCTGCTCCAATGATAAGGCGGCTCTGGCTCTGATGATGGCCTTACAGGTGCTGGGATATAAGATTCCCGAAGACATATCCATTGTTGGCTTTGATAATATAGATATGTGTGAGAAAATAAGGCCGAAGCTGACCACCGTCAATGTAAATAAAGAAATTATGGGAAAACGGGTGGTTCAAAGGCTGATCTACCGGCTGAACCACATGGACGCCTTATCTGAAAATACTGTGATCGGTGTAAATTTAGTGGAGAGAGAAACGGTAAAGCTGGCAGGTTCTTCCAGACTTTTTGATGAAAAGATGGAAATGGGCAAATGAAGGGAAGCCTGGCCGAAAGGCAGGGATTTCAAAATGTTTTTACGGCAGCTGAAGAAGAGGGAATAAGGATTCATCTTATAAAAAAAATTTTAGAAATATTAAATTATCAGAAAAAATTTAAATAAAAGTTGCAATTCGCCCTTTTTTTTAATATAATAAGAATATGAAAACATTACGCACACTAAAAGAAGTCTTTTTATCTTCACTCCCATTAGTTATTATAATAATAATTGTTTGCGGATTTGTAGCACCTCTGGAAAATCCATCCGACTATTTAAAATTATTGATAGGCTATGTCAGCGTTGTAATCGGGCAGGCTTTTTTCCTTGTCGGACTGGATTCCAGCATTCTGCCCATCGGAAAGCTTGTAGGAAGCTCCCTGATCAAGTTCAACAGAAGAATATTTATTATATTGTTCGGTATTCTATTCGGGATTCTTGCAACGGTGGCGGAGCCTGCCCTTGCAGTACTTGCGCGGCAGACTCATATGATCATGAATGAAGTGAACGAAACCATTTTTGTGTGGATACTGAGCACGGGTGTGGGCATATTCGTCGGGTTTGCACTTCACCGTATCATTAAGGATATGAGTATTAAGGTGGTCTTTGTAATTCTCTATGTCCTGATATTTTTAACGGTGATATTTGTGCCTGAGGAATTTGTGGCGCTGGCCTTTGACGGCAGCGGGGCGACCACCGGTGACATTTCCGTTCCCTTTATTCTGGCGCTGGGCGTTGGTATTTCGGCTACCATGTCAAAGCGCAAAACCAATGATGATACCTTTGGCATTATAGGTATGGCCTCTGTGGGCCCCATACTGGCGGTATTTATTTATGGAATCATCTTAAATCTCATGCATGGCGGAAATATTCCTCCGGCCGGAGTCTATGACCCGGGAGCAGCGGAGAGCTTTTTTGAAATAGTTCTATCCAATATTTCCGGTGTGGCCCTTGCCTTGTTCCCCATTATTATCGTCTTTATACCGCTGCAGTTTTATCTCATTAAGCTGCCTAAAAGGCAGTTTATAAGAACTCTGCTGGGTTCGGTACCTGTGTATCTTGGCTTACTCATCTTTTTATCAGGAATTGATTACGGCTTTGCGTTTGCGGGAAAATATATCGGGGAGGTGTTTTTAAATGCTGCCCGTCCGGACTGGTTTAAATGGCTTCTTCTCCCTCTGGGCTTTGTCCTGGGAATGGCCATTACCCTATCGGAGCCTGCTGTTACGGTTTTAGGCGAACAGCTGGAGGAGATAACCAACGGGCATATCAGAAAAATGACCATCCGCATGACCCTTGCCATTGGAATCGGATTTGCTTCCCTGCTGTCCATGCTGAAGATTCTGACCCAGATAAATATTCTCTGGTTCCTGATACCCCTTTATGCTATGGCCCTGATCATGATGCTGTTTACGTCCTCCCTCTTCGTAGGGCTGGCCTTTGATTCCGGAGGAGTGACCGGCGGCGCCCTGACCTCAGCCTTTTTAACGCCTCTGACCTTAGGAACCGCCCAGGCGGTTGCGCTGACGGCAGGCAGTAAGGCTCAGTCCGTACTGACAAACGGGTTCGGCATCATCGCATTCATATCCGTGACCCCGCTGATTGCGGTACAGGCACTGGGAATCCTGTACGACAGACAGGTGAAACGGACGAAAGCGCTCAACGAAAAGTTTGAGGTTGAAAATTATGAGGAATTGTCATTGTATGCGTCACAGATGGAAGAGGATGATTCTCTCGACGATATGTATGAAGATCCTGATATGATTTAGAATATAACACTGGCTTCTAGGAGGGTCCCTATGGAAAATATAGAATATATGGTTTTAATAACCGGCAGAAAGCAAAAGGATGTGCTTTTAAAGAGGATGTGCAGCATTGACAGCCGGGTCGTCAATACAATGTATGGAAAGGGAACGGTCAAACCCAACTATCTGCTGGATATGCTGGGGCTGGTTCCCGAAGAAAATAAGGTAATTATGACTTGCATCTTGCCAAAAGAAAAGGTTGATGCTATATTTGATATATTGTTGAATGAGTTTAACTTTGGCCAGCCCAACACAGGGATAGCCTTTACACTGCCCATTGTGGGCATGTCATTTTAACTTTCATTATACCAGGAGGAAAATTAGTCAAATGGAATGTTCCGACCATATCAAAGCCCTTTTTATTGTGGTGAATGCCGGTTATACAGACGAGATCATGGATATCATAAGGGCTGAGGGGGCAGGCGGTGCTACAGTAATAAATGCACGAGGCGAAGGGGTGAACCATGAATCATTCATGGGAATCACCGTTGATTCTGAAAAAGAAGTCATACTGACTATTGTTGATGTAAATAAGGCAAAAAGGATTATGTGTACTATTAAGGAGAAAGCGGGCTGGAATTCCCCTCTCCATGGAATTTGCTTTGCTATGCCGGTGAATAAGGTCATCGGGATAAATACTTCAATTTTAGGAAATGATGGAGAAACAGAAACAGAGACAAAATAGGCGGGCAGTTTTCTATGCCGCCTGATATAAAGATCCTGGAAACGGCTGTAAGAGGCTGTTTCCAGGATCTTTTGCTTTGAGTGAGGCATTTTGTAAAGGCGTCTTTGTCTGCCCGGGAAAGGGGCTTTTGGCGCCTTAAGGAAAATGCAGGAATGAAGCTGTTGGACGGGGAATATGATGAGAAAAGAAAACAGGATGGAAATATATCAAATCCGCTTTTATCCGGGAAAAACAGAAAAGGTAAAAAAGGGGACATGACAAGTCAGGAGGATATTATGGTATTGACAGACGAACTGATTCAACGGGGATTTTCCCTGCAGGATGTGACAGATGAAGATCTGAATGATTACATAAGCATAAAAAGAGACTGCTTAAAAAAATACGTTGACCAATATAATGGGGGCTGGATGGATGACATTCAAACGGTAATTAATACAGACAGCTTTAAACGGCTTCTTAAATCGGCATGCTTTCAGAAAATACTGTTAGACGGCACAACTGCCGGTTTTTTCTCCTATGAAGAACAGTCAGGGAAAATCGACGGAATCTCCATCCTGATGGCAGAGCAGGCCAGGAATAAAGGCATGGGATCTTTTTATCTGGATCATATTACATCGCTTTCCAGGCGGACGGAAAAGCCTGCGTTCTTAATAACCTATAAATCCAATCCCGTTCAAAGCCTGTTAAACCGGTTTGGCTTTAAAATATATGATCAATCCCGGACTCATTATTTGATGAGCTTCAGCCAGGATGGTAAAGTCCAGTTTACTAATTATAAGACGATTTTGCATTGACGGCGCCTTACTGCCAACTGCCAACTGCCATACAGCCAGACCGCTGTACAGCCAGACCGGTTTCTCATCTTTTGTTTTTCCGCATCAAGAGATGCCGCAGAATCATTGAAGCCTGTTGATTATACGGCATCCGCATTTTACAAATAATTTTACATATACAGGGTACAGGCCCTTTTCTGCAAATTTTTAAAACTCTGATTTCCTGTTTAAAATTAAAGAATAACCGGCTGGATCTGTTTCCCCTCCAGGGCCAGCTCCAGTGTATCCGCAATCCGGTCCGTATGGGCGATCATGGAATTAGGCTTTTTTACCGGATCATCCTGCCCGAAAGGAACGAAATAAATATTCTTTATGTTAAACAATTCTCCCACATTCTTAAAGTTGATTCCCAGGGCATCGTTGGTGGAGATGGATATGACCAGGGGCTTGGAATTTCTCAAATGGGCTTTGGCTGCCATGAGCACAGGCGTGTCGGTAATGCCGTTAGCCAGCTTAGCCAGGGTGTTTCCCGTGCATGGCGCAATGAGAAGGATATCCAGCCAGCCCTTGGGACCGATAGGCTCTGCTGACTCCAGGTTTAAAATCGGCGGGTGGCCTGTCATAGCTGAAATCCGGTCAATATATTCTCCCGTATCCCCAAAGCGGGAGTCCGTGGTCTGTACATTTGCAGAGAAAATGGGATAAACGTCGGCGCCCCTGTCCACCAGGGTTTTTACCTCATTTTCTATTTTATCAAAGGTGCAAAAGGACCCGGTGACTGCCAGGCCTATTTTTATTCCATCCAGTTTCATAGGAGACTCCTTTTACGTTAAATGTTTAACAATTGCTTCAAATAATATTTCTGCCGAGGCTTCGGGCCCATAGATTCCGGGCAGTCCCGGGCATAATTTGGCGCGGATGTTCAGCTCCTTGCAGAAATCAAAATCAACGCCGCCGGGAGCGGTGGCGATGTCAATAATAGTGACCTCCGGGTTCATGAGACGGATGAAATCCTTTTCAAAAACAGAGGCAGGTATGGTGTTGAAAATATAGGAATAGCTTTCCAGATCCAAAGACAGATCGCCTAATGCATGGTATGAAAGCCCATGGAGCCGGCCAGGGCAAGCTGTGATTCTTTCCGGTCTGCAACGGTCACATCCCCGTCTAAGCCTTTCAGCTTCAGGGCCAGGGTTCTGCCGCACCGTCCAAAGCCGGTTACGAGGCATTTGCGCTTGTGAATGAGGCCCGGGCTTAAGCGGATGGCTTCGACAATGGCGCCTTCCGCGGTGGCAATGGTA
Organism: Lacrimispora sp.; assembly: GCA_047604985.1. GTDB lineage: Bacteria > Bacillota > Clostridia > Lachnospirales > Lachnospiraceae > Lacrimispora. Next base: position 10,640 of record JASGGP010000030.1, on the reverse strand, counting down.
TTTTTTACGGTTATGTCTTCCATGTCCATATAGTCAAAGCAGGCAATCTCATTTTCGCGGGCAAAGTCTTTTACATAGGCCGGAATACTTCCGCCAAATAAGGTATGCTCCGGCGTCAGAAGGCTTAAGATATTTCCTATCCCTAAGTCATCCATTTCATGGACGGAAAGCAGGCTGATCCTATCCTTTGTAAAAGGGATGGGACAAAGGAGAACATCGTTGTTTTTTATGGCGTCCTCTATGGAAAATGAGGAATCCTTATCATAATGAATTGTCACGTTAAAGCCGTTTTGGGCCAGAATGCGGCTTAAATAGAGCTGTCTTGAATCGCCGCCTAAAAGAAGAAAATTGTGCATACGGTCATCACTCCTTATAATGGCTTTATATGATGGAAAATTTGATTTGTGTATGGCACAAACGGCGGATGTTTGTCATATTTTTGTTAGTATGAATCTCTAAGTCAGGAATGAAGACCTATGAAAGATGCGATTTTTAAAGGCTCCGGGACAGCCATCGTGACCCCCATGGATGAGCAGGGAAATATTGATTTTAAGACAATGGAGAAATTGCTGAAGTTTCAGCTGGAAAACGGCACGGATGCCATTGTGGTCAATGGGACCACAGGAGAATCCGCCACCCTGGAGGAAAAGGAAAAGCTGGAGCTGATCGAATTTGCGGTGCATTATGTAAACCATAGGGTTCCGGTCATCATGGGAACCGGAAGCAACTGCACGGCCCATGCGGTCCGCTTATCCCGCAAGGCTCAGGCATTGGGGGCCTCCGCCCTTTTGCTGGTTACCCCCTATTATAACAAGTCCTCCCAGCATGGTCTGGTGGAGCATTTCACAGCAATTGCGGACAGCGTGGAAATTCCCATTATCCTCTACAATGTGCCCACCCGGACCGGAATCAATATCAATCCCGAAACCTACCGGGAGCTTTCAGAGCATCCCAATATTCAGGCCATCAAGGAGTCAGGGGGAAATATCTCCCAGATCGCAAAAACCATGTCCTTATGCAGCGGAAAGCTTGATCTGTATTCCGGAAATGACGACCAGACAGTGCCCCTGCTTTCCCTGGGAGGCATAGGGGTTATATCGGTTCTGGCTAATATCATGCCCTTTGAAACTCATATGATGTGCCAGTACTTTTTTGATGGGGAAATTGAGAAAAGCAGAGATATGCAGCTGGAGCTGCTCAACATGATGAATGCCTTGTTTCTAGATGTGAATCCGGTGCCTGTGAAAGCCGCGCTGTCGATTCTGGGACTTTGCGGAGAAAATTACAGACTTCCTCTTACAAGGATGAAAGATGGGGATAAAGAAAAGCTGAAGCAGATCATGGAAACGTATTTTCCCCATTTGCCCCATTGATATATAAATCAAACAAAAACAGACAGCCGTCTCTTTTTGTGACTGGCTGTCTGTTTTCCATCCCCGCCGGCATGCCCCCTCAGTTTTGCAGCCGTCCCAGGTTCGGCATCATCGGCATACGGGGTATTTTTACTATGTACAAATTAAGCGATTTTCTCTTCCATAAGAAAAGCGGATAAAAATCGATAACGTCATCACCTGCGTTATCGTAGATAACCAGTTCCAGATCAGGATGCATACAAACAGTCATAACTCCGAGAATTGATTTCGCATCCACAATGATGCGTTCCCTGCAAACGTCCATATCAAAATCAAACCTGTTAGCGATCTTAACGAAAGTCGTTGCTTCTTCTATGTTTCTCAAACGGAGCGGGTATCTTTTCATATTCTTTACCTCGTATTTTCATGGTTATTTTAGTGTAGTTACTCCAAACGGTTTTATTAATTGCATTATAGTAAAAATGTAACTGATAAACCACGTCTAAATTTGTATAAAAACCGTCTTTTCTTGCAAAGGAGTGAAAAATGATGGTATAATAAAGTGAGAAAAGGCCTGAAATCTGGCATTTGGAGGGGCACACATGAATGAGGAACTTCTGGATTATTTAAGATGCATGTCAGAAGGAGAAAGCAATGAATCAAATGAATCAAGAGGTGCGTCGTCGGTCCTTTGCAGCTGTTTAAAGGAGCCGGGGAGCAATGTGGTGGATAAGGCAAAAGTGATCGGCGCCGGAAAGCTGATGAATATGTGCTGTCAGCCCCGTTATGGGGCGATTCCGGACCATAGCCATAATTATGTGGAGCTGGTCTACATGTACAGCGGTTCCACGACTCATGTGATCAACGGAACCAGGATCCTTCAGCTGGAAACCAATGACCTGCTTCTGTTAAAGCAGGGAACAAGCCATTCCGTTGAACCGGCGGGGGAAGACGATATTGCGGTATATTTTCTTTTGATGCCGGAATTTTTTTTCTATCCTGCCCTGATGGAGGAGGATGGAAGTGTTTTGCGCCATTTTATAGCGGGAGCAGGAGACGCCGATATTTCCGTGGCGGATTACCTGCATTTTCAGCTGCGGGATGTGATGCCCGCCCGGAACTTACTGGAAAATATGATCTGGTCTTTTACAGGAAAAAGAAAGGGCAGGCAGGAAATCAACCAGGCAACCATGGGAATACTGATTATGGAGCTTCTTCATGATGCCGGAAGAGAAAATCTTCACAATGCGGCCCGTTATGAGGAGCAGATTGCCCTGACTGCATACCAGTATCTGGAAAATAATTATTCCACAGCGACGCTGGAGGAGCTTTCGGCCAAGTCCATGCAGCCGCCTTATTATATCAGCCGTTTGTTTAAACGGTATTTTCAGATGACATTTACGGAGTGCCTGCAGCTGATCCGCATGATTCGGGCGGCCAGCTTTCTGGCTTCCACCTCAAAGCCGGTGGAAGAGATCATTACTGAGGTGGGCTACGAAAACAGCAGCTATTTCCACCGTCTCTTTAAGGAACGGTATGGGATGACGCCTAAGCAATACCGGGATAAATCCAGAGATCAAATCTGAAAAGATTATGAAATATCCTCCGGGAACATTGACTTTCTGCCGGAGGGTTATTATAGTTAAGGCAAAACGAAAAAAGGAACGGTAAGCGAAAATGAATCGGTTTCGGGAAAATTTTGCTAGGTTTATGGTGGGAAGATACGGCTATGACAGGCTGGGCCGGTTTTTCATGGGCGCAGCCGTCGTTTTTATTATTGCCGGCTTGTTTATCCGCGGCCCATGGGCAGATGCCGCAGCCATTGTCTGCCTGGTTTTATGCTATTCCCGGATGTTTTCCAGAAATGTAGGAAAACGTTTTAAGGAGAACCAGAAATTTGAGCGCATCTGGTTCGGCATTTCGGAGAAAATACGGAAGTGGCGTTTTACATTCCGGCAGCATAAGGAATACCATATTTATAAATGTCCGGGCTGCGGACAAAAGATCAGGATTCCAAGAGGGAAAGGGAAAATAAGCGTCCACTGTCCCAAATGCAATACTGATTTTATAAAGAAAAGCTAGTACGATCAGAAAGGGAAGATTATGAGTTTACAGTTTAAGCCTATTGAGGCTGAGGATATATCCAAAATAGCCCCGTTTTATGCCTTACGGCCCAATAAGACATGTGACAGCGTATACCTGGACAGTTTTATCTGGAGAAAATATTATCATGTTAAATATGCCATCAGCGACGACAAGGCCTTGCAGTTTCTGATGGAAAAGGACGGAGAACCGTTTTCCGCCATGCCCATGTGCAGCCAGGAGGACCTTCCCCATTATTTTGAGGAGATCAGGGATTATTTTAATCAGGTTTTGAAAAAGCCCCTTCGCATTTTCCTCGGAGATGAGGAGGCGGTCCGGTTCCTGAATCTGGACCCGGATAAATATGAAGTAAAGGAAGAAGAGGATTTAAAGGATTACCTCTACGATGCCCAGGCCATGAGAACCCTGGCTGGGAAAAAGCTTCATAAAAAGAAGAACCATTTAAATTCCTTTTTAAGGGAATATGAGGGACGGTATGAATTCCGGGCCCTTAGCTGTTCCGACAGAGACAGTGTACTGGAATTCCTTGACGACTGGTGGGAGAATAAGGTGGAAGCCGCAGAATATGAACGCCAGCTGGATTATGAGGTCATGGGAATTCATGATATTTTAAAGAACTGCGCCCTGTCGATGTCAGGATGGCGGGAGTTTATATTGACGGAAGTCTGAAAGCCTTTACCATAGGTACCTATAATCAGCTGGAAAAAATGGCGGTCATTCACATCGAAAAAGCGGACCCTGAGGTTAAGGGGCTGTATCAGTTTATCAATCAGCAATTTTTGATCCACGAGTATCCGGAAGATTTAGTTCTTGTAAACCGGGAGGATGATGTGGGAATGGAATGCCGCGCCAAGCCAAGATGTCCTACAATCCCATTGGCTTTGCAAGGAAATACGGAGTGATTCAGAAGGGTGTTTCACTATGATACGATATTTAAAGCAGGAAGAGAAAACAGAAAGCAGGGCATTGTGGGAAAAGGTCTTTTCCCAGGATTCCCAGAGCTTTCTGGATTATTATTATTCCGACCGGGTGAGGAAGAACAAGATCCTGACCGAATGGAAAGAGGACCGGCTGGCAGCCATGCTTCACCGCAATCCCTATCATGTGGTGGTGAAGGACCGTTTATGGAAAGCGGATTACATCGCCGGGGTTGCAACAGACCCGGATTTCCGCCATCAGGGCTATATGAGCCGTCTTTTAAATCATTGTTTTTCCGATATGTATATGGAGCAGATGGGATTTAGCTTTCTGGTTCCCGTGGACCCGGCTATTTACCATCCCTTTGATTTCGTCTATATCTGTGATCTTCCCCAGCGGACCTTAAATGAAAACGGCAATCTGCACTTAAGCCGCCGTGCCCTTGTGGAAGGGCCGGACCAGTGCAGGGAAGCCGCAGAATTTGCGGGAAAGCAGCTGGAAAAGGAATATGAGGTCTATGCCCTGCGGGATGAAAGCTATTACCGGGATTTGTGCCGGGAAGTGAGAAGCGACCGGGGCGATTTGATTCTTCTCTTTACCAGAGAGGAAAAGGAGCGTTTAGCGGGCATATGGGCTTACTACGGCGAAACCGCCGAGGCCCAGAGAGAGCTTATCTGCCTGCCGGAATACTCCATGGAAACAGGACCTTTAAAGCCGTCTGTCATGGGCAGGATCATTCATCTGGAACGGTTTGTTTCCGTAATCTGCTTAAAAGAAGAATGCCCGGTCAGTGAAATGGAGCTTCTTCTTGAAGTGAAGGATGATTTCATCCATCACAATGCAGGCTTATTCCGGTGGTGCTTAACAAAGAATGGGTCAAGGCTTATTCGCGAGAAGGGAGAAAGCAGGGAAAAGCCTCAGCTGTCCCTGAAAATCAGCGAGATGACTGCCTGGCTGTTTGGCTACAGGCTGCCGTCTGTGCCCGAGGAAAGCCAGGAGGCTCTGGACATGATACGGCCTTTAAAAGGCGTGTTCTTTGATGAGATTACGTAAGGAAACGGTCCAGTAAATTGCCTGCATCCTGGCATGCGCCGGCTTTTTGGTTCTCATTCCGGAGTGTATAAGGTCCGGAAAATTGTGAAGGCAGGAAGACTGTAAAGGCCGGAATAGGTTATGGATGGAGTCAGAAAGGGTGGGAATATGGAAAAGATCCGGCAGTTAAGGGAATGGATCGCGGAAAGTGAAAACGTGGTATTTTTTGGAGGAGCAGGAGTTTCTACGGAAAGCAGCATCCCGGATTTCCGGGGTGTGGACGGGCTGTACCATGAACAGTATAAATACCCTCCGGAAACCATCATCAGCCACAGCTTTTACGTGAAGAATCCCGGTGAATTCTATCATTTCTACCGGAATAAAATGATATTTCCCGATGCAGAGCCAAATAAGGCTCATCTGGCCCTTGCGAAGCTGGAGGACATGGGAAAATTAAAGGCGGTCATTACCCAGAATATCGACGGCCTTCATCAGGCGGCGGGAAGCCGTCAGGTGCTGGAGCTCCACGGCTCTGTGAAAAGGAATTACTGCACCAGATGCGGAAAATTCTACGGTCTTGAAGAGATGATGGAAGCCATGGGACCTGATGAGATTCCAAGATGCGGCTGTGGAGGAATCATGAAACCGGATGTGGTGCTCTATGAGGAAAGCTTAGACCAGACTGTGCTGGGCCGGGCCGCGTCCTATATTGCAGGCGCGGATATGCTGATCGTGGGCGGGACGTCCCTGACCGTTTCCCGGCTGCAGGGCTGATTGATTATTACAGGGGAAACAGGCTGGTGCTCATTAACCGGACGGTCACCCCAATGGATGAACGGGCGGACCTGGTTATAAGCGGGAGCCTGGGACAAGTGCTTCATGAGGCGGTGCAGGTCTGACAGGAATTATAAGTGTGTGAAAGGAGAGGAAATATGTATCAGGCAGCAGAAGACAGGTATGAAAAGGTGGAGTATAAGCGCTGCGGTGCAAGCGGCATCATGCTTCCCAAGATATCCTTGGGTTTATGGCAGAATTTCGGAATGGAAAAGCCGCTGTCAGAGCAGAGGGAAGTTCTTTTAAAGGCTTTTGACATGGGGATCACCCATTTTGATCTGGCCAACAACTACGGCTTTCCCGCAAACGGAAAGGCGGAGGAGAATTTCGGAGAGATTTTAAAAAGCGACCTGGGAAAATACCGGGACGAGCTTATAATTTCCACAAAAGCCGGTTTTGACATGTGGCCCGGGCCTTACGGAAACTGGGGCTCCAGAAAATATCTGATGGCCAGCTTAAACCAGAGCTTAAAACGCATGGGGCTGGAATATGTGGACATTTTCTACCACCACAGGCCGGACCCGGATACGCCTCTGGAAGAAACCATGGGCGCCCTGGCTGATATTGTGAGACAGGGAAAGGCCCTTTATGTGGGCATTTCCAATTATGGAGCCAAAGAGGCCAAGGAGGCCATTCAGATGTTAAAGACCATGGGCGTGCAGTGTCTGATCGAGCAGCCCAGATACAACATGTTTGAGAGAGGAGCAGAAGACGGTCTGTTTGATACGCTCTTAAAGCATGGAACAGGCTGCATTTGCTACAGTCCCCTGGCCCAGGGCGCTTTGACGGATAAATATATAAACGGCATACCGGAAGGGTCCAGAGCCTCAAGAAAGGGCACCACCATCGGCGGCCGCTATTTATCTGAGGAACAGCTGGCTAGGATCAAGATGCTGAATGAGACCGCCCTTAAGAGGGGGCAGACCCTGGCGCAGATGGCTCTGTCCTGGGTGCTGCGGGAAGAGGCCGTGACCTCCGTATTGGTGGGAGCAAGCAGCGAAAAGCAGCTGAGAGACAATGCGGCCTGTTTAAAAAACCTTGAGTTTACGGCAGAAGAGCTGAAAGAGATCGACGCTATTTTAAAATAACCGTCAGGAAAGACCGACTTTTCTGAAAAGGGGCAGGTGTATGGGATGAATTACGAGGTTGGAGACATTGTAAAATTGAAAAAAAAGCATCCATGCGGAAGCCAGGAATGGGAAATCCTGCGGGTCGGTGCGGATTTCCGGTTAAAATGTATGGGCTGCAGCCATCAGATCATGGTAGCCAGAAAGCTGGTGGAGAAGAACACCAGGGGGCTGAAAGCACATGATGGGACGCCAAAGACGTAAAGCAGCATAAAACAGAGTAGAATGTGCCGGAAAAATGCCGGAAAATGAGAAAAAGACTTGCTTTTATTATAATTTCCAGGTATAATATTAAACCGTGACACATAAATTCCTTGCTCCTGAAACTGAAAGCAGGGGCCAGAGACCACAAGGAGGTAAACAAGCATGAACAAATATGAGTTAGCCGTTGTTCTTAGCGTAAAGCTCGAAGATGAAGAGAGAGCAGCAGCCATGGAAAAGGTTACGGGTTATATCACTCGTTTCGGCGGCGCTGTGACCAACATTGATGAATGGGGTAAGAAGAGATTAGCTTACGAAATTCAGAAAATGAAAGAAGGATTCTACTACTTCATCAAATTTGATGGCGATTCCACAACTCCAAACGAGTTGGAAGCACACATTCGTATTATGGAGCCGGTCATCAGATATTTATGCGTAAGACAAGAGGCATAGTCGATAAAGAAAGCGTGATCGTATGAACAGAGTAATCCTTATGGGCAGATTGACCCGTGATCCAGAAGTAAGATATTCCCAGGGAGAGCGCGCTATGGCGGTTGCAAGATACAGTCTTGCAGTTGACCGCAGAGGCCGCAGAAATCAGCGGTAATGAGCAGAATGCAGATTTTATCAACTGTGTTGCATTTGACAAAGCAGGAGAGTTTGCAGAGAAGTATTTCCGTCAGGGTATGAGAGTGCTGATTTCCGGAAGGATCCAGACTGGAAGTTATACGAATAAAGAAGGCGTTAAGGTTTATACAACAGATATCGTTGTAGAAGATCAGGAATTCGCTGACAGCAAGGGCGGAGCTCCGGGCGAGAGCGGCGGCTATCAGCCGACCTCAAGACCGGCACCATCCAGCGCAATCGGCGATGGATTTATGAATATCCCGGATGGAGTCGAAGACGAAGGACTTCCATTCAACTAAATCTGACAGGAGGTAGTACCAATGGCATTTAACAGGAACGATAAGGCTGATGGCGCTAAGATGAGAAGAGGCGGCATGCGCAGAAGAAAAAAAGTATGCGTATTTTGCGGCGAGAAGAATGGCGTTATTGATTATAAAGATGTTAATAAGTTAAAAAGATATGTATCTGAAAGAGGAAAAATCCTTCCCAGACGTATCACAGGCAGCTGCGCAAAGCACCAGAGAGCGCTTACAGTTGCAATTAAGAGAGCAAGACACATCGCTCTTATGCCTTATACAATGGAATAAAGCGGTTTATCGCAGCTTTAAGCCAGGTGAAAAAGGTTTAAACAAATGATAAATAAGTAATAAAAGTGTACTGAGGACTCCGCATGAAAGTGTGGGGTCTTTCTTAAATTCTGAGATTTTATGAGAGTTTGTCTGGAGCAGTTCGGCAGTCATTCATTTTTACATACTTAAGGGGTCATCAATGATTTTTGGAAAAGGAAAAAAGGAAATCCCCGTTTGCTTTACCGAAAACTTCTCAAATGGCGAGAAATAGTGTAAAATAAGACTGAAATGAAAAATGATATGGCAAAAGAGCGGAATGGAGTGAGTCGATGAAGTCACAGATTACAATGAAAGACATGGCCAGGCACTTTGGAGTATCGCTTAATACGATACATAAAGCCATTGCAGGCAAGCCGGGGGTCAGCGAGGAAACAAGAAAGAAAATACTGAGCTATGCTGATGCCAATGGATATAAGTTAAATACAATGGCTTCATTTCTTAAAAGAAAAGATTAAAAATTGCGGTCTGCCTTCCTGAATTGGATGAAGACAGCAAGTATTTTTACAGTTATATATGGCAGGGGTATAAAAAATATATGGAGGAATTCAGGGACTTAAACATTCAAGTCCAGGAGGTTTCATATAAGAAAGACCATCTTTCGGAGGCCTTGCTTCAGCTGGCGGATGCCTACAGCGGAGAAGAGAAATTGGACGGCCTGCTGACCGCTCCGCCCAGAGATGAAGCTGGGATTCAGGCAATCAATCAGGTTGCGGATCATGGAGTATGCGTTGTATTTGTTACCGGTGATAATGAGGAATGTCAGAGGCTGGGAACGGTGGTCGGAGATTACTATGCTGCGGGACAGATTATGGCGGAGCAGATATGCAATATATTGAAGGCCGGAAGCCGTATCGTTTTAATGGCCGGGGATCAATATAAGGATTCTCACTACCTGGTTGCAAAGGGATTTCATGAATATATCAGAAGCTTGTCGATGAAATATTCGGTAGAAAATTTATTCGGATATTATGAATCGGATCATCTGGATAAAAATATTCTGCAAATGCTGGAAGAAAATCCGCCTGATGCTGTATGCTGTGTATTTGCCAGGGGAAGTGCTATTTTGTATGAAGCTCTTAAAACAAGCGGGATGGCAGGAAAGATTCCTGTAATTGCCAGTGATGTGTTTGATGAAAATGTTGCAGCGTTGAAAGACGGCACTTTTACAAACCTGGTTTTTAAAGATCCTTACAAGCAGGCGTATCTTGCAATAAAACTGCTTTGTGAATATTTGCTTAAGGATATAAAACCAAAAGAGTCTACGAGGAAAGTAGAAATCGTAGTTATTTTTAAAAGCAATGTGAACTATTATTGGAAAAACATAGGGGATATGCAATATTTCCGGGTATAAAACAAAAGCAGAGAAGACAGTTTTCGGTTTTGAAAACAGCTTCTCTGCTTTTTTGTGTAAGCTTTTCTTTGCTTTGGACAGAAAAACTGAAATAAAAGACAAAATGGATGAATTGAAAGGGTAACGTTTTCTTTAAAGGAAAAATAAAAATTATATAAAATTTTCTTGCTTAATGTAAAATGCATTAGAGAAATGCAATTTAATGTGGAATAATGCCGATTTGATTTTAAAATATTATGCATAAATTACATAAAAAATATAAGATAAAAAAAATAATTGACATAATTACTAAAAGATGATAATATCAAGATTAACTAGGGGTAACGTTTCCCCTAAACAATATATGGGAGGTTATTTTATGAGAACCAAAAAGTTATGGTCAGTTTTACTGACGGGAGCCATTGCGGCATCCACATTATGGGGACGTAATTCCTCATCCGATACCGGATCCAAAGCAGAATCAAGA
>JASGGP010000029.1:0-23146 GCA_047604985.1 Lacrimispora sp. | reverse complement strand
ATATGAGGAGGGGGTGCTTTCTGCCCGGGCCGGGGTCCACTTTGTCAGCACCACCATGAGCGGATATACGGATTATTCCCCGAAAGCAGATGGACCGGATACAGAGCTTATTGCGCGCCTTAGCAGGTCCCTGGATATTCCTGTGATAGGGGAAGGAAAGATTCATTCCCCAGAGGATGCAGCGTCCGTTTTAAAATCAGGTGCGTTTGCAGCGGTTGTGGGAGGAGCCATCACAAGACCCCTGGAAATTGCCCGGCGTTTTATGATGGCCGTGGAAAACAGGAGATGAGCCTGTGGCCGGTTTTTTACCACATAAATCTTCCCGTCCCATTTAATTTGCAGATAGCCTCCACAAAGAAGTAATCCCCATAGACCATGGCAATATGGTGGGTTTTTTCATGATAGGAAGCAGAGCAATTTGTTAAAATGGCATCCCGCTTTTGGGTAAAGTCACTTCTATCCCTCACCAGTGTCCGCAGCAGGAGAAGTGCTGCATTCCGGTATTTATCACTTCGCTCCCAGGCATTTGTCCGGAAAGCTCTATAAGACCTGATGCCAGAATGGCCGCGCCGCAGGAATCTTCCAGGGCAGGAACCTTTGGCTGCTTAAAATCAATGGGGATAATGCCGTTTTCAGGTATCTGGGAGATACAATACTCTGCTGTTTTTTTAGCGGCCTCCAAGTATTTTTCTTCCTTTGTATGGATGTAACTGATGGTAAAGCCATAGACCGCCCATGCCTGTCCCCTGCTCCAGGCGGAGCCTTTTTCATAGCCTTGGCCGCCATAAGTGGTTACCTTTCTGCCGCTTATGGGGTCAAATTCCACGATATGTTCGCTGGAGCCGTCTTCCCTTATGAAATTTTCCAGAACTGTGTCTGCGTGGGCTTTTGCTATGTGAAGATAACGCGGGTCCTGATCCTCTTCATAGGCCCAGTAAAGCAAAGAGAGGTTCATCATACAGTCTATAATGGCCCAGCCGGTGTGTGGTTCTTCGTTCCAGCAGTTCCAGGCACGGATAAAATTCCCCTTATATTAAAGCGCCCGGCCAGCAAATTTGCGGCATGCAGACCGATTTCACGGGAGTGGGGATTGCCGGTAATTTTGTAATCGGCAACTGCCGTAAGCATATACATAAATCCAACGTCATGATGAAGACCTTTGTATTCAACAAAGCATTCTTCTAATTTCTTTTCGGAAATTCTTGCATATTCTTTATATTTTTCGTCTTTCGTGTCTTCATATAAGAGCCACAGAAGGCCGCCCCAAAAGCCGTTTGTCCACCAGTTTATCCCCTCACTTTTCGGATCGAGGGGGTCTTTTTTGCTCATATCAATATAAGAACCGTCCTCCCCGCAGGTATAAGGGATGATGTCTTTGTTCTTATCGCTGACCCAATCCATCTTTGTTCTTATATTTTTTACAGCTTCGTCTATCCACTGTTCCCTGGTCTCCATGCAATCACCTCATGAGTTCTTATAATTTCCATAACTTGTATAAATTTCCTTCACAACCTGGTAAGAAAGCTTAGGCCTTCTGTATTCATCCACGATTCCCTTATTATTCATGGTTCTTGGGCGGGTGAGGACCATTCCTGGCTGATCCTCACATCGCAGAACTGCCAGATGTACAGCCCCGACGCGCCGGGGTGTTCCAAGATGGCTGTAAGCTGTTCTCTCAGCGTATCCGCCTGATATTCCTCCGTCCATTTGACCTTTGAGGGGCTTCTGTAACCGTAAAGGGCTCCGGCCCCCACTTCCGTAATAAGGAAAGGCTTTCCTGTTCCAGGTGTTTCTGTTTGCACCCATTGGTAGAGATCATCCAGATATTCCCGGACAGGGGCGTCGTGATACCATTTCGGATAAATGTTGTAGGAAACCACCTCCGGATAGTCAAAGCAAATATCTGTTTTAAATTTACAGCTCGCACTGGAGCGGGGGCGGGAAGAATCCAGCTGTCTGATAAGCTCATACTGTTTTCCGTAACATTCCCTGCCATAGGGCGTTTCGCTGGCACATTCATTTAAGATGCCCCAGATATAGATGCTGGGGTGGTTATAGTGGGAAGTGATCATCTCGCGGATGACTTCTTCTGCCTGTCTTTCAAAATTAGGATTCCTCATATGTTCTTCGGTTAATCCCCTTGCGTGGTTTTCCTCCCAGATCAAAATTCCCAGCTCGTCACACAGATCCAGGAAGATTTCATCATTGGGATAATGCACGCATCTTATAGAATTTGCCCCCAGGTCTTTGATTGTCTGTAAATCCGCCGCAATTTGTGAAAAGGGGACAGCACAGCCATATGAGGGATGGTCCTCATGACGGCAGACTCCCTTGATAAGGACGGCTTTGCCGTTTAAGAGGATAGAGTCATTTTCTGTTTTCACTTCCCGGAAGCCCATTCTCTCTGTTAAGTCGTCGATGACTGTACCGTCTTTTAAGAGTATAACTTCTGCCGTGTATAATTTAGGGCTTTCCATGCTCCATTCTTCTGCCTCTGATACGGTTACCTCTGTTTGTATCAAGGATTCCGTATTTGCTTTTACGGTAATGCCCTGGAGTTTCAAATCTGTTTTATGTATCGTTATCTTTGCATCGAAGCGGATATCTTCATCAGAAATATTGGAAATGCAGAGTGTGAGACCGGCTTTCCAGGCTTCCCCCTGTTTTTCAGGCGTGATATGTATCCATTTTATGAATGCACAGGTAAGCTCTTCCAAGACCACGCTTCTTGTAATACCGCCGTAGCTCATATAATCGTTGGGAATATGCAGTGCGCTTTCTTCTGAAAACCGGTTATCTGCTATGACTTCAAGCGAATGCTCTCCCTGGGGCAAGCCTTTTAAGAGAATTTCAAAAGGCGTGTAGGCGTTGTAATGGGTTCCTTCCAGGGTTCCGTCTATGAAAACTTTTGCGGTGTGGCTTACGCCTTTCAACAGAAGCCTTACGTTTCCTCCTGCTGTAAAGAAAGTGGAATATTTCCCTTCTCCTCTGTAAGTTTCGTATCCCGGATAAGTCTCCCAGGCACTTGGTACAGGCACAGGGAACGTCTTGTTTTTTCCGTCTAAGGGGGTGAAGTCCCAAAGCTTTTCGGAAAGTTCTGAAATTTTTCTGACTGAATTTGTTTGAAAGGTACGTATCATTTAATTTTCCTCCTGTTTCAGGGCCCATCTTCCCATATCCGTAGGGGTATGCCCTGTATATTTTTTAAATACTCTTGAAAAATACTGGGAGTTGTCAAATCCCAGTTCTTCACTGACCTGATAAATCTTTAAGTTGCTTTTTGCAAGGAGCTCCTGGGCTTTTTTAACTTTCATTTTATTGATGTATTCAGAAAAACCCAGGTCGGAATACTGCCTGAAAAGAGCGGATAAGTAATTGGGACTGACGTTAATGAAAGACGCAGTATCCGCCAGGCTGATTTTCATAAAAATGTGACTTTTGATATAGTCTTTGGCCTGAATGACCAGTTTGTATTTCGGATCGTTTAACTGGTGCTGCATCGCGCCTTTTACTGCAGTTTTAAATACATCCAGATATGGGATGATTTCAGCTTTTTTATGATAGGTATATAAAACATGATAGGATTTCACCTCTTTTTTATAGCTTTCCGAAAGTATTTTTTCTCCCTCATAAATATAGTTTATAACCAGATGAATCATAAAGGACACAATATTGATCAATTCTTCAAATGCCAGGGTGTCTATGGCGTTTTCCATAACCTGGAACGTCTCGTCAAAAAGGGCAAGATTGAAATTTTCCAGGGATTCTATAAGTTTTTTGTTGAAAACATTTAAGTCAAAGGTTTCACAAAGGCATGGGGTTTCTTCCTGGTTAAATCCAAAACACAGGTGAATTTCATTAAGGAGAGAGGTGGTTTTTCCGGGCTTTATGGAAACGCTGATATTGAAAAATAATTTTACAAGCTGTTTGATATCTTCGGAAATCGTATTTGTCATAGTCTCGATATCTTTTGCCTCGTGAAAAAGAAGGATGCACGCAATCCTTTGATAGCTGTATGCGATCACCGTGCTTTTTGTGTAACGGCCGATGCATTCCTTTACAGTATTTAAAATATTTAAATAGGTGGAGTAAGCCCCTGTGTTTAAGCTTTCCTTTTCAAAATGAAGGTCTACGGTCAGAGGCTGATAGAACTCTGCTTTTAAATCCAGTTCGTACATTTTTATGAAATCCAGAATTTCTTCTTCTGAAGTGTAGCCGCCGCTTACCAGGTGGTAGAGAAAACGGTTTGCAAACAGATTGATTTCCTGCCCATTCCTGCCGGTTTCTGTCTTTCTTTCAGCCAGAACTTTTTTTGCCTTGTTTAAGGTTTTTTCAAGAGTTTCCTTGTTCAGCTCCATTTTTACAAGATAATCAAAGGCATTGAGCTTCATGGCGGTCCGGGCGTATTCAAATTCTTCAAAGCTGGATAAGAGGACACACAAAGGAGAATTTTTATCCTCTGTGTTTTGAATACATCTTAGTATGTCAAATCCGTCCGAAGCAGGCATTTTTATATCGGTTATAACCAGATCAAAAGCCTCTTTTTTTAAGATTTCAATCGCTTCATTGCCGTTTGTGGCAGTAGAGACTATTTCAAAATCAGGAAAGCTTTTACGAACAAGGCCTGAAAGCCCTATACGGGCTAAGGGTTCATCGTCAACAATCAAGAGCTTATATTTCATATTCCTCCTCTTTCATAAAAGGATCTTATTGTTTTACGGTTTTTTATAGATCAGGGGCATTTTTACAGTGACTTTTGTAAATTCACCAAGAACGCTTTCTATGTTCAGTCCATATTGTTCGCCGAATTCCATTTGGATTCTCTGGTGTATGTTCTGGACCCCGATACCGGAAAGCCTGTCCGCTTTTTCTGTCTCCCTTGTAATCTCCTCCAAAGACCGGACCTTAAAACCGACTCCGTTGTCTTTTACCACGAAAGATAAGTCTTCTCCTTCCTTATATATCCCTATGAGCAATTCACACTTCTTGCCTGCAGGTCCTATGCCGTGGAAAAGCGCGTTTTCCACTAAGGGCTGCAAGGTAAATCTTAAAACAGAAGCCCTTAAAACTTCCGGATCAGGAATGTCAAAGACCGCGGTAAACATATCGGCATATCGGAAAGACTGTAAATGGATGTATTCTTTTATAAAGTTCAGTTCTTCCTCTACCTGGAACCATTCGGAATCGCTTTTAAAAACGGCTCTCATCATATTGGAAAGAGAGGTTGTCATATCCACGATGGATGGAACCGAATTCATCTGCCCCAGCCACCGGATGGAATTTAAAGTATTGTATATAAAGTGAGGATGGATCTGGTTTTGCAAAAGGCGGAATTTATAATTCCTTTTCAGCGCTTCTTCCTCTTTTAACTGATTCATAGCCAATTGGAAAGCTTCTGCCAGTTCGTTGATATGAGTGCTGATTTCTTCAAATTCCGAAATACCCCGAAAGGCCGGAGAAGCCTCATAATCCGCTTTTATCATCCTCGACACCTGGTTGTAAATGATCTTCACCGGTTTATTCACAAGTCTGTTTAATAAAAGATACCAGAAGAATATCAGAAAGAACAGCAATGAAAAAGCGGGGAAAAAAATTTTAAAATCAGGTACAAATATGTCCTCGTGAAGGGCTTTCAAAGGGCTTATTAAAATGATACCCGACTTGGATTTTGTAATGAATACTGTACCGTTATAAAGTTCTTTGTATTTCTTTGATACAAGATGAGAGTCTGGAGCCAAAGCATCGAATTGCTTCACATCAAAATCCAAGGGTGAAAAATGTGTGTTTTCAAACTTATAAAGCTGATTGCCAAGAACAATAAAGGATCCTTCCAAGCCTTTCAGCGGATCCGCAAGTATGGCAGTATCTAAGGCTATATAGAAAGTTCCTATTTTCCGGTTTGTTGCATAGCTGCTTATGGGGAACCGAAGGGGAAGAATCTGTTCCGGTTTATACTGGCCGTAATATTCCGGGTGAAAAGGATTTACGGATATAGGATAAGGAAAAGAGGGGCCGGCTGATTCTTCCGGGCATAATGTTTCAAAAATTGCTCTGTCAATTAGCTGGCCGTAAAAAAGACCGATTTGTATATACCTGGAGTTTTTGTCCGAAGCAAGTAGCATTTTAGGAACATAACCGGGTATGGAGGTGGTGTTTAAGAGCATTTTTGCTTCCGTGACCGCTGATAGCGCAAAAGACATGTTGCGTATGTTGTCGCTTCCGTTATCCGAAAGAAATGCGGTGATTTTTGTATTGGCGGAAAGGACGGTATTTAAGGCAGCAACCTGGGCTAAGTTATTTTCTATGCCGTAATTGGCATTGGTATGAAGCATAAGAGCGCTCTCATTTACTTCCCTTTCGTATTTTTCTTTTGCAGAAGAATAAAATAGCCATGAAAAAACAGAGGTCAGAAGCAAAACCAAACAAAAACAGTACAGCAGCAATTTAAATGTAAGAGTTTTATAAAATAAATTGTTCTTTTTCATATCTTTATTATAGGATTGTAATAAAAAATGTCAAGCATACCGGCAATGCCTTAGTAAGATTTTGCACGAAATAGTAAGATTTTACCTTGAATGCGTTGTATAAATATACTAAAATATTCTTAGTAACAGGTCATATAACATACATAATGTAATAAAAAGGAGGAGTTTTATGAAGTTGAGAAAAATTGCAGCATTGGCTCTTGCAGGTGTTACAGCAGCCAGTCTGGCAGCCTGCGGGGGAAATTCAGGTTCTGCCGGTACTACGGCGGCAACCACAGCAGCGGCAGCGGACACTACGGCCGCAGCTAAATCGGATACGGCGGCGGGTGCCGAGCCGGTGCACATTAAGGTTGCCCTGTGGGATTATTCCAATACTGCGTATTATCCCATCATGGTGGATGCCTTTGAAAAGGCCCATCCCAATATCAAGGTTGATGTCGTGGAATTTTCAGCGGCGGAATATTCTGACACCATTGTTGTGAAGATGGGTGCAAAAGAAAAGTATGACGTGGTGTTTATGAAAGGTCTGCCTGAAATGAGCGCTTTAATTGCGGGAGGACATTTACAGCCTTTGACAGACAGAATTACCAATCTTGATATGGCGCCGTACGGCGGAGCGGAAAAGTCCTTAAGCATGGACGGCGTTGTCTACGGCCTTCCTTTCCGGACAGATAACAATATGATCTTCTATAATAAGGATTTGTTTGACAAAGCAGGAGTTGAATATCCCAAAGACGGCATGACCATGGAGGAATACAGAGATCTTGCAAAGAAGATGACTTCCGGGGAAGGCGCGGAAAAAGTATACGGCACCCATGTACACACCTGGCCGTCAAACGTTTATCAGTATTCCAGATTCATCAACGAATTCAATTATTTAGACACGTCAACCTATACAGCCTTAAAGCCTTATTATGAAACCATCTTAGCCATGCAGAACGAAGATAAGTCGGTTCAGGATTACGGAGAGTTAAAGACAGGAAATATCCATTATTCAGGTGTTTTCTATAATGAACAGGCTGCAATGCTTCAGATCGGTTCCTGGTATATCGAAATGCTTACGGCTAACGTGACACCTCAAAGCGAGCACTATTTTAAATGGGGCGCAGTCACCATGCCGAATTCAAAGGGATACACCTATGAAAATATGGTAGGCGGAATCACTCCCTGCGCCATCGGCGCATATTCGGAGCATCCGGATGAAGCCTGGGAATTCTTAAACTACGTCTGCGGAGAAGAAGGAGCAATAGTTATCGCGGAGCGCGGAATTGTTCCCGGATGGAAAGGCCAGTCCATCTTAGACATCTTTGATGATATACCGAAGAATTTCCCCAACGCACCGGAAGGGCTTTCCAAGTTCCTCACACCGCCCAACTATGTTGTGGAACAGCCAATGGATCCTAACGCAAAAGCGATTAACACGGTAATAGAAGAAATGCATTCTGATATCATGACTAACAGCGTTTCTGTCGATGAGGGAATTGCAACGGCGATTGAAAGGGCAAAAGAAGCCGGAGCGAAGTAAAATCAGAAAGAGCGAAATGGCGGTCAAAACCTGACCGCCATTTCAAAATATAGACGGAGGTAGGGCTTATGCTCAAAAAAAGTTACAGACGCAAAAAAAACCTGATTGCTTATTCTTTTATACTGCCTAATTTTATCGGCTATTTTATTTTGACTTTTATCCCCATTATTCTGACTTTTGTAATGAGTTTATGTGAATGGAACTTTGGTCAGACAGTTACTTTTGTAGGTTTTAAGAATTTTATACAGATGTTCACGAAGGATTCCCAATTTTCTTTGGTTCTTATAAATACCCTTTACTATACTGTGGTTACAGTCCCTGTAACTATGCTTTTTTCTTTGCTTCTGGCCATGCTTATGAATTCGAAGCTGAAAGGAAAAGTGTTTTTCCGTTCTGTTCTTTTCTTCCCCTATGTGGCTTCCTTAGTGGCGATTGCCATTGTGTGGATGGCTCTGTTCTCCCCTCAGTCGGGCCCGGTCAACTCGGTGCTCCGCTCCATAGGAATCGCCGATCCTCCCCGGTGGGCGGCTGATAAACACTGGGCCATGCCCACCATCATCGGTCTCACGGTCTGGAAAGGCGTGGGATATTACATGATTGTTTATCTTGCGGCCTTGCAGGGAGTACCTGCAGAGCTTTACGAGGCGTCTAAAATTGACGGGGCTTCCAAACTCCAGCAGTTTTTAAATGTTACCTGGCCCACGGTTACGCCTACCACGTTCTTTGTCGTTATGATGCTTACCATTTCCACCTTTAAGTCTTACGACATCATGTATATCACCACCCAGGGCGGTCCCGGCACGGCGACAAAGGTTCTGGCCTACCACATATACAACAAAGCTTTTAAGGATAATGCTTTCGGATATGCGTCCGCACTTTCCATTGTCCTGTTTGCTATTGTGCTTGCCTTTACCTTGCTGCAGTTTAAGGTAGAGAAAAAGTTCACCAATGACTTATAGGAGGCGCGTTTATGAAAAAATACGAAGAGACCATAAAAATGGTTATCATCTATGGGCTTTTGATATTCTGTGCTCTAATCATGCTCACGCCTTTTGCCTGGATGATATCCGCTTCTTTAAAACTGGAAAAAGACGTGTTTGCCTATCCGATCAAGTGGATACCGGAAAATCCCGTATGGTCAAACTATACGGTTATCTGGGAAAAATTTCCTCTGGCCATAGGTTTTGTCAATTCTTTTAAACTGACCTTCTGCACCATGATTCTGCAGATCACCACGTCTTCCGCCGCCGCTTATGCCTTTGCAAAGCTGGATTTTAGGGGCAGGAATACCCTCTTTATGGCCTATGTCACAACCATTGCCATTCCGTGGCAGGTCTATATGGTTCCGCAGTACATCATGATGAGCAAATTTCACTTAGTAGACAGCCATATCGGCATTATTCTGATGCACGCCTTTACGGCCATGGGCGTTTTCCTGGTCCGGCAGTTTTATATGGGGATTCCCAATGAGCTTTTGGAGGCGGCCAGAATAGACGGGCTCAGCGAATACGGGATTTTAACCCGGATCATGCTGCCCCTTTCAAAGCCCGCCATTGCCACCATGGCCATTACTTCTTTTGTGTTTGAGTGGAATGACTTTATGGGGCCTCTCATTTATTTAAGCACCACCGAGAAAAAGACCATACAGCTTATGATCAGACTCTTTAACACCATGTATTCCACGAATTACGCCTGGATGATGGCGGCAGCGGTGATTGCCCTTATTCCGGTGTTCATTATTTTTATCTCGCTGCAAAAGTATTTTGTGCAGGGAGTTGCCACCAGCGGGCTGAAAGGCTAAGAGAAAGGAGAGCAATATGAAATATTCTGTGTTTACCGTAGGACTTCCGGAGATGACCATTGAGGAAGCTCTTAAAAAAATGAAGGAGTACGGGTATGACGGCGTGGATTTTCGGGTAACGGAGATAAAACCGGAGTTTGCCGGGGAGGAGCCGTCCTACTGGAGAAATAATTACTGCACCGTGGACTTGAGCGGGGCAGAGGAACAGGCGGAGGAGTTAAAGGCCTTGGCGGAGCAATACGGGTTAGAGATCAATGCCCTTGCCTCTTATCTGACCTGTACGGACGACATTGATAAAATCGCTTCTGTTATGAGGGCCGCAAAAAAGATGGGAGCCGGAAGAATCCGGGTAAATGCCCCTAAATATGACCCTGAAAAGGGCTATGGGCAGGTGTTTGAAGAAGCAATTGCCGGCTTTCGGAGAGTAGAGGAAAAGGCAAAGGAAACCGGAATCAAAGCCCATTTTGAAATGCATCACGGAACTATTACTCCTTCTGCATCAGCGGCCTATGCCCTTGCGAAAAACTTTGATCCCAAATATATCGGCGTTATCTATGATACGGGAAATATCATATATGAAGGTCTGGAAGAATACCAGATGGCTCTGGAAATCCTGGGGGAATATTTAGACTTAGTTCATATTAAAAACGCCTGCTGGCTGAAAAAAGGAGAGAAATACGAAGCGGACTGGGCGTCCTTTTCTGATGGATATGCAGATTTCCCCAAGTTTTTTAAAGCTTTAAAGGCCATAGGCTATGACGGTTATGTGACGTTTGAGGATTTTTCAGGCAAAGAAAGCTCAGATGAAAAGCTTAAAAATAATCTTATTTTCATAAAAGAAATCGTCGGTCAATGAAGAAAATAAAGGATGGGGTTTTTTATGAAATTTGAAATTGTAAATCCCAATGAGGAGCAAAGCCCTTTCAGCGGAATGGACCGGAGTCATTGGCTGGAAGCGGGAAAGTTTCTCCTCGGGGGATTGTTTTCCCATATAAAATCCATGGATGATCCGGTATCTCCCCCGAGAAACGAAGAGAAAATAAGTTATCCGGCTCCCGATGATCAGAAGGGGCGCATAGGCGCGGCGCGGTTTGAGGGTATGGCGAGATCTCTTTGTCTGGCGGTTCCTTTGATCATGGAAGAGGAAAACCTAAGCTTAAACGGAATTCCTGTACGGGATTACTATGCCCGTCAGATTGTGTTGGGCATGACCCCCGGCAGTGAAACCGGATTTGGGACGTTGCATGAGCTCATAGAAGAAAGCGGCGGTTCCGGTCCCTTTCAGCAAACTGTAGAATGCGGGATCATGGGGATTAACCTTCTCATTTCAAAGCCCGTGATCTGGGATAAATATACTTCGGAAGAAAAAGATACCGTGGCAAAATTCTTATCTGAATACGGGCATTACCGGACACACGATTCCAACTGGCGTTTTTTTAACCTGCTGGCCCTTACGTTTTTAAAAACGGAAAGGTATGAGGTGGATGAAGTGCTTTATAAGGACCACCTGAGTATTTACTTTCCCTGTATGCGGGGGATGGATGGTATCGGGACGGAAATCTCTTTGATTATTACAGCGCCTGGGAATTTATTCTGGACGCGGCGGTTTGGTGTAAATATTACGGTTATAAATATGAAAAGAAAGCCGCTGCTGTATTTGAAAAGAATATCCGTTTGTTTTTGTCAACCTATTGGAGAATGTTCGGTGAAAAGGGCGAAAGCATTCTGTGGGGCAGGAGCGGGACTTACCGTTTTTGCGCATCCGCCGCTCTTTGCGCGGGAGGATTTTTAGAAAATAATAACAGTCTTTCTGATTTCAGCTTCCCCGCGGCCCGCCGCCTGATGTCCGGAAATCTTCTGCAATTTATCACGAAAGAAGAGATGTTTGTCCATTCAGTTCCATGTCTGGGATTTTATGGCCCATTTTTGCCAATGGTCCAGTCTTATTCCTGTGTGAGCAGCCCTTTTTGGTGCAGCAAAGCTTTTTTGTGTCTGATCCTTGAGAAAGACCATCCTTTCTGGACGGGAAAAGAGGAAAATTCATGGGATCAGACAAAAGAACTTGTCCATACCCTTACGGCGCCCGGCATCCGGTGCGTAAATCACAAAGAAAGCGGCATTACGGAAATAAAAACGGCCAAATTTATATTTGACCGGTCTTCAGATTATCTCCCGGCCTATGCAAGGGTTGCTTTTTCTTCCGCACTTCCATGGGAGAAAATGACAGACAGCCCGGCAGAAGCCATGGCTTATAAATTAAATGGAAAGGATGTGCCTACATCTGTTGCTTTTTGTAAGGAGGAGGCGGGCGTTTTGTACCGAACGGCTTTCTTTGATATCTTAAAAAGCAGAACCAGAAAAGTCGATATGGCGGATTTTGAAGTTCCTTACGGTACGCTTCGGGTAGACCGGGTAAGGGTCAATGACAGGCCTTTTACTTTTACTTTAGGCCATTTCGGACTTCCTGTGGAAGATGGAATTTTGGAAGTGAAAGAGGGGAACATTGAATTTGAAAAACGGAGTCTTCCTTACATAATTGCAAAAACAAAAAGTTTACAGACGGCAATCGTTTTGTATTCGGGATGGCAGAAGCTTTCCTGCTGTTTCAGGGAGGAAGTTAACGCGGTGTCAAAAAGATCCTGTTTATTGTATGCCTCCTATACAAGAGAAAAATTCTATGATAAATCAGATTATCTGATTGCATTATATCTTACAAAAGACGCGGATTCCGACTTCAGCGTGGAGGAATTATCTGCATTTGACGGAAGAGAGAGGGTTGATTTTACCGGTATTGATGGTTTGGTATGTCTTTAGGAAAAAGGGGGTGCTGCAACACCCCCTTTTTTATTATTCACCGGCCAGCTGATCCAAGGATTTGAACTGATAGCCCATTTCCTCCCACTTGGTCAGCAGCTCATCTAAGATCTGCGCATTGGTGCTGGAGGTGCTGTGCAGGAGCACAATGGCCCCGGGATGGATTCTGCCCAGCAGCTTTTTGAAGGCCTCCTCCTTTGTGGGTTGTTTATCCTGATACCAGTCAACGTAGGCAAGGCTCCAGAAAAAGGTTTTGTAGCCCATATCCTTTGCCATCTGCAAATTGGCCTCACTGTATTTTCCCTGAGGAGGGCGGTAATATTTCTTCATGGTCTGGCCTGTGGTTTTTTCATAGAGGGTTTCCAAGTCGCCGATTTCCTTTTCAAAGGCTTCCTTTGATGAGATTTTGGACATGTCCGGGTGATGGAAGGTATGGTTGCAGACGTTATGGCCTTCTGCCGCCATTCGTTTGACCAGTTCAGGAGAGGTTTCTATGTAATTGCCGACCACAAAAAAGGTCGCCGGTGCATGGTGCTTTTTTAAAGCATCCAGAATAGGGGCGGTATTTCCGTTTTCATATCCTGCGTCAAAGGTCAGGTAAAGGACCTTATCCTGGGTTTTCTCCGCATAATAGGCATTGAACTGCTTTAAATAATCCATGGTGGCATTGGCCACAGGCGGCTGCCCTTCCTGCTGGAAGCTTAAGCCCCAGTTTCCGTCTGCGGCTGCTTCCGCGGCCCTGTGATGCTCTGCAAGCATGGCCGTAAGATGTCCGGCAAGAAAGGCGCAGAGGAAGAGGAGAAATATCATAATTCCTTTCTTTCCCGTTTCCGGGCGGACCGAAAGACTTCTGATATTTTTGGGGATTTTCAATTTTGGCAAAAACTTCATGGCTGAAGCTCCATTTATTTCTGTTTGCTTCAATATATGAAAGTTCTGTCTGTCCCTATTCAAAAAACAGGTATTCCACTGTGCGGTAAAAAGAACCGTACAGGGAATACCTGTTTTATGATTTTTATGGTTTTATGATTCTTCGATAATTGTTCCGGCTTTCCCCTCTAAACTTGCTTTTGCCTTTTCCAGGGAGGTAATGATGGCTTTCCTGTTTCTGCCGTGCTGGATGAAATCCACGGATGCTTCAATTTTTGGAAGCATGGAGGCAAATTCAAACTGTCCCTGCTGTATGTAAGCGTTGGCTTCCTCTAAATTCATGTGGTCAATGGGGCGTTCCTCCGGGGTTGCGAAATTTAAAGTGACCCGGTCCACGCTGGTAAGGATCATGAGAACATCGGCGTCAATTTCCTTTGCCAGAAGTCCGGCGGCTCTGTCTTTCTCAATGACGGCGCTGGCTCCCTTTAAATGGAACCCCTGTTCCATGACCGGGATTCCCCCGCCGCCGCAGGCGATAACGATCTGGTCCGCATCCATGACTGCCTTTATGATATCAATTTCCACAATGAATACGGGCTTGGGAGAGGCCACAACTCTTTGAAAGCCTTTGCCGGGAATCTCTTCCACGTAATTTCCCTTTGCTTCCTCTTCCTTTGCTTCCTCTGCCGTCATAAAGCGGCCGATAGGCTTCATGGGAGTATAGAAAGCCTCGTCATAAGGGTTAACCATCATCTGAGTCAGGATGGTGGCGGCTGATTTATAAATGCCGCGTTTTACAAGCTCCGCCCGGATTCCGTTCTGTAAATCATAGCCGATGTAGCCCTGGCTCATGGCAGAGCATACGGACATGGGAGCGGAGGTGTAGCCGTTATGCTGCTTTCCGAATTCATTCATGGCGGTGTGGATCATGCCGACCTGAGGAGCGTTGCTGTGAGTAACCGCCACCTGCCAGCCCGCTTCAATAAAATCCGCGATAACGGCGGCTGTTTTACCAACCGCTTTTTTCTGTTCCGGAAGATTTGTACCCAAAGCGTTGTGTCCCAAAGCTATAACAATACGTTTTTTTGCCATATCAGTTCCTCCTCAGTTCGATACAATTTAATTGAAAAATATAAGGACATTATATTATCGGACAGTAAAAAAAGCAACTAAAAAGGCGGGGAAATATAATTTATAAAGAATTAAAAAAATTTTGGTGGATATCCTGAAATCAGATGGTATAATATTCAAGGAGAAACAGAATATGAAAGGAATCCTCATTCATGATATCGATCCTCCTGCATCTGATCTGCCCTGTGCTTTTTTATACTGCGGTAACAACGGTCCTGTTTCAGGAATTCGGCTTAGGGGCTCTGGAGGCCACCGCTCTGTCCGCCCTGCTGACCTCGCCCTTCCTTTTCTATTATTACGTAAAGGACCAGAAAGACCGGGGCGAAAGTCCGGCGGTCCCTTTAAGGCTTTCCGGCTGTCTGATTTATATTGTGGTGTTTGGCGGGGCTCTTTGCCTGTTTGGCAATTATATGGAAAACGCTCTTGGACTGGCCCAGCGGTCAGCGGCTTATGAGGAGGCGTCCAGGGTCCTGTATTCCCCGCCCTTTGCCCTTCAGCTTCTGGCTTCTGGCCTTGTGATCCCCTTTGCGGAGGAGCTGATATTCCGGGGACTGGTTTTTGGGTCCCCTGCGCCATAAGCTGCCCTTTTTTCTGTCCGCTGTGCTGTCTTCGGGCCTGTTCGGACTTTATCATGGAAATCTGCCCCAAGGGGCATATGCCTTTGTGGTAGGAATAGCGGCTGCCTGGCTGTATCAGACTTGTAACACCCTGCTGGCCCCTTTTCTGCTTCATGTATCGGCCAATTTGCTTTCATTATTTGTAACAAATATAACGCTTTTGGGCGTTCTTTCCGGTTCAGAAAACAGGGCGGGCCTGCTCGCAAAGGCGGCTGTATCTGCGGCTGTATCCGCTGTCTGTGCGATCCGGATTTATAGGAAAAACAACTTAAAGGAGGATGTTGTGTGAAGCTCTTATCTGTAGCAATTCCATGTTATAACTCAGAAGCCTATATGAGGCATTGTATTGACTCTCTCCTGCCGGGAGGAGAAGAGGTGGAGATCCTCATTGTGGATGACGGCTCCACAAAGGACCGGACGGCTGAAATCGCCGACGAATACGAAAGAAATTATCCCGGTATCTGCCGGGCTATCCATCAGGAAAACGGAGGCCATGGAGAGGCGGTCAACGCCGGGCTTCGAAACGCCTCGGGAATTTACTTTAAGGTGGTGGACAGCGACGACTGGGTGGACGAGGCCGCTTATATGGAAATTCTGGACACTCTGCGGAGCTTCGTGTACGGGGAAAAGACCCTGGATATGCTTGTCAGCAATTTCGTTTATGAAAAGCAGGGGGCAGCGCGCAAGAAGGTCATGAATTACCGCAGGGCCCTGCCGGAAAAAGAACTCATCGGCTGGGAGGACGTTAAGGTGTTCCTGCTGGGGCAGTACATTCTCATGCACTCCGTTATTTACCGGACCGAGCTTTTGCACCAGTGCGGCCTGGAGCTGCCCAAGCATACGTTCTACGTGGACAATATTTTTGTGTACCAGCCCCTGCCTCATGTGAAGACCATCTACTATTTAAATGTGAACTTTTACCGGTATTTTATCGGACGGGAAGACCAGTCCGTCAATGAATCCATTATGATCGGCCGCATTGACCAGCAGATCCGGGTGACAAAGCTGATGATCGGCTATTACGATGTGACAAAGATCAGGCAGAGAAAGCTCCGCCATTATATGGTGCGGTATTTAGAAATCATGATGGTCATATCCTCCATCCTGGCCATCAAGTCGGAATCAGAGGAAAATATGGAGAAAAAGAAAGAGCTGTGGCAGCATCTTCGCAAGCAGAATTTAAAGCTTTATTTAAGGCTTCGCTGGGGCTTTCTCGGCCAGGGTGTCAATCTGCCGGGAAAAGGCGGGCTCAAGTTTCCCATTGCGATTTATAAAATGACACGGAAGTTTTTCGGATTTAACTAAAAATAAAAAAACCCCGGAACCCGGGGTTTTTTCTCTTTTAGCTGATGGCTTTTTCGGAAACTTTCTTTCTGTCCAGCACAAAGGAATCGGCGTAAATAAAATGATACATGACATAGGCCATAACCAGGGATCCCAGCCCGTCAAAGGCGGAATGCTGTTTTAAGAAAACCGTCGCCAGGCAGATGGAGATCATCAGCAGGAAAGATCCTGTCTGCAGCAGCCGGTATTTTTTCAAACGGGCGCTGCGGCTGACCGCAATGTGCACACATAAGGAATTATAAACGTGGATGCTGGGAAATACATTGGTACAGGTATCGGTGGAATAAATAAAAGCAACAATGGCTGAGCAGATATTTTTGTCCGGATCAACGGCCGGGCGGAAATCCGTGCCGTTAGGGAAAATCGTGCAGATCACCAGGCTGATGGTCATTCCGGTAAACAGCATAATGCACAGCTTGTAATAATCCTTTACATCGGTAAAGAAAAAATAGCCGATGGCAGCTGTTACATAAGCAAACCATAAAAGATATGGTATAATAAAATGTTCATTAAATGGAATGAGGTCATCTATGGCAACGTGCATGATATGATAGTGGTTCGTTACAGTTTTTTCCAGGTAAAGAAACCATGGAATGTAGATAAAGGCGTAGCTGAGAATCCAGACATGCCTGTATCTGTGAAACAGAGTTTTCATATGCGTCACCCTTCTCCGTTTTGGTGGTCAAGATAATTTTTATTAGCTTTGGAGGATTATATCATACTCGTTTTATCAGTACAAGAGTATTTCAAAAATGTTAATATTTTTTCAGAAAAGATTTGTTTTCTCCGGATTCCTGCTATTAGGTATATGCCCGATTCAGCCTGACTTAATACCTTTTTTCCAGCTGTGCCATTCATAATTTGGCGGATAAAAGGTGTTTTTGATAAATAATCTTTTTATAAAACAGTTGATAGCCGGCCCATCTTTGTGTATAGTATAAGGGCAGGCTTTTATATAAAAATCAGCGGAATTATTGCAAGGAGCGTACAAGCCGGCGTTTTAAAAGGCGCTTTGGCCGCCTGCTTGGTGTTGATTTTAAATCCAGTATTTTAGCCATGAGGGAAAGCTTCCCGCCGGCAAAAAAAATTACGGAGCTTGCCGGCAGAAGAGCTCCGGGGCTGTTTTCGCCTGTGGTATTCTAAGATTCTGGTAGGAAGAAGGGCAGAATGGAACGAAAGAATGAAGAGGGGCTGACGGAAAAGGAATTTCTCGCACAGTATCGTCCGGGAGATTATGAGCGTCCGTCGGTAACGGTTGACATACTGATCTTTGCCGTGGATCAGGACGGGGAGGAAGCGGAGCTTCTGCTCGTCAGACGGAAAAACCATCCCTGCATCGGCCAGTGGGCAATTCCCGGAGGTTTTGTGAATCCGGATGAGTCCCTGGAAGAGGCTGCGGCAAGGGAGCTTCTGGAGGAAACCGGTTTAGAGGATATCTGCCTGGAACAGCTTTATACCTGGGGAGATGTGAAGCGGGATTCCAGAACAAGAGTGATCTCAGTGTCTTATATGGCCGTTGTGCCGAAAAACCAGCTGGTCCCTCAGGCAGGAGACGATGCAAAAGAGGCCCGCTGGTTCCAGGTAAGAAAGAGAAAGCTGTCTGACTTAGAAAACGGATCTACTTATGCACTTACCATTGAGAATGAGGACGAACATATTTTTATGAGCTACCGCGTCACGGAAACCTATGAGCGCCAGGGCCTGATGTGGAAAAAGGAAACAGAGACAGAGCTTTTGCCTGCCATTGATATGCTGGATCAGGAAAAGCTGGCTTTTGACCATGAGGGAATCTTAAATCTGGCTATGGACAGGCTGGAGGAAATGGAAAAGGAATATAAGGAATAGGTGTTTTAACAGGGAGCGTACAGTCTGGAAAGGGCGGTACGCTTTTTATAATATATTTTATAATGTATTAAAACGCTGCTATTTAACCATGACATTCATAATTTGGCGGATAAAACGTATTTTTGAGAATCCATGTATTGGCCGCCAAATTATTCATGCCGGGCGTTCCGCCCTATAGAAATACAAAGTTCGTTTGTAAGAAATTTTTAATCGGAAAATTGCGGAATATGTGGTATACTGTTGGAAGAAATTTCACTTGAAGGAAAAAACATACAGGAGATTACAGGATATGATGAAAAAGTTACGCGGATTTTTGAGTATGGCAATCACTTTCAGCCTTCTTGTGGCCATCCCCTCCTATGGAGCCGTCCCGGTAGTGCAGCCCTTTCCAGAGGCCGCGGAAACAACAGGGGCGTCGACGGCCCCGTCTGCAGGAACGTCGAATGTCTCCGGTCCGGGAGCTGCAATATCCCAGGAACAGACCGGCGGTCAGACCAGTGGGAGCGGCCAGAGCAGTACGGGAAGCCAGACAGGAGAAAGCAATGGGGAGGCCAATGTGGCCAAGCCGGAGATCAAGTCTGAGGCGGCAGTCCTTTTAGACGCCTCCACCGGGAACCTGTTATTTTCAAAAAATGCTGATACAAAATACTATCCGGCCAGCATAACAAAGCTGATGACAGCCCTTCTTGTAGCTGAAAAATGCAGCCTGTCCGATAAAGTGACCTTTTCAAAGACAGCCACCACGAACCTGGAATCAGGCGCGGTTACCCTGGGGCTGGTGGAAGGGGATACCCTGACAGTGGAACAGAGCCTTTACGGTCTGATGCTCAAGTCAGCCAATGAGGTTGCCAACGGCCTGGCAGAGCATGTTTCGGGAAGCGTTGCAGCTTTTGCTGGCTTAATGAACGCCAGGGCAAAGGAGCTGGGCTGCACGGGCACAAATTTTGTCAATCCCAACGGTCTTAATAATTCCAGCCATTATACCACGCCTCACGACATGGCTCTCATTGCGCGGGCGGCATTCCAGAATGATACCGTGAGAAAGGTGGGCTCTGCCTTATCCTATCAGATACCGGCCACAAAGAACGCAGGGGCCCGGACCGTTACCATGGGCCATAAGATGCTGTATCCCTCGGATTCCAGGTATTATGCCGGAATCATCGGAGGAAAGACAGGCTACACCTCCCTGGCGGGAAATACTCTGGTTACCTGTGTGGAAAAGGATGGCGTCCGGCTGATTGCGGTCATTATGAAGAGCAAATCCACTCACTATGAAGATACCAAGGCTCTGCTTGATTATGGCTTCGCCCTAAAGGCGGCAGGCAGTACAGGGACGGAAGCTGTTTCCGCCGCCTCTTCCCGCGGCTGGGTACAGACAGGGGCGAAATGGTATTACATAAAGCAGGATGGAAACAAGGCCGGAAACGAATGGCAGCAGGTCAACGGAGTTTACTACTGGTTTGACTCGGATTCCGCCATGGCTACCGGCTGGAGGGGATTCACCAACGGGGCATGGTATTATTTCCGGTCCAGCGGGGCCATGGCCGTGAATTACTGGGTGGAAAGCAACGGGAAATGGTTCTATTTAGGATCGGATGGAACCATGCTTAAGAACACGGTAACGCCGGATGGATATAAGCTGGATAATTCCGGCGCATGGATTTCGTGACAGGCGGAAACGGCACCTGTATAATATATGAAAAAAAAGCACTTCTTCGGAGGTGCTTTTTTCGTGTTCTGGGAGCCGCAGCTTCCAATGCCATTTTGCCGGTGGCCTGAAAAGAGCCAGAGGCCTATTCCTCTGTCTCTTCAATAACATCCGCCCGGTATTCCATAATATCCTCTATGTTGCATTCAAGAATCTTGCAGAGCATGTCGATAGTATGAGTAGAAACAAAGCTGTTTTTCTTAAGCCGTCCGATTTGCCCGGCACTGACGTTGAAGTACCTGATCAGACGGTATTGGCTGATGTTTTTCTTTTTCATGGTTTCCCACAGTCTATCATAGACAATCATGTTTTATCACCTCTTTACTCAATTAAACCGTGATTATCCGATATTGCATATTATCCATAATTGACGTATATTATATGTAAGGAGGGATACATAAATGAAAAAACTACTTTTAAACGTAATATTTTATCTGATCTGCTTTTATCTTGTTTACCGGTCCGTTTATGGACTTGCATTTGCCGTGCCGCCTGTTCCGGGAAGCCCCGGCTATAAGGCGTTTTGCTGTCATACGGTGGTAATGAGTGCCTGTATCGGCCTTATGATAGTTGTGCCGAATCTCATTCTTGAGTATCTGAAGAAAGACTGGATCCTATAGGCCGGGCGGATTGAAGTGCTTGCAAAAGCACCACCGGAATGTTACACTTAAGCCACTACCGTGGTGTGGTCCCTGCCGGGAAAGCGTGGGCGGGGAAAATGAAAGAAGAGGAAAAAACGGATGTGGTTTGCTGCCGGAGCTCTTTGCGCCGCTGCAGGTTTGCTGCTGCGGTCTGAATATGAAAAAGAACAGCTTTCCGTGGAGAGAACACTTGTGGAAAGCGATAAGGTCGGAAAGGACTGCACTCTGGTGTTCCTTTCCGATCTTCATGAACACCGGTTTGGAGAAGAAAATGAAAGACTTCTTGCTGAGGTGGACAAAGTAAAGCCTGACCTGGTGCTGGTGGGCGGCGATATGATTGTCAGCAAGGGAAAGGCTGAAACCCAGGTTTCCTTAAAGCTTTTGGAAAGGCTTGCAGCCCGTTATCCCGTATTTTACGGCAACGGCAACCATGAGAACCGGATGGACTGGGAAAGGTCTGTCTACGGAGGCCAGTACGAGGCTTATGTGGACCGTTTAAAAAAGCTGGGAGTGACGGTTTTGGAAAACCGTACGGAGTATTTCCGCCGGGATGTGGCTGTTACCGGCGTTGACTTGGAACCTGGCTGTTACCGGAAGTTTAAGCCGGATGATTTCAGGCCGGAAGATATTAAAAAAAAGGTGGGGAAAGCATCTGAAGAAAGGTTTCAGATTCTCCTTTGCCATTCCCCGCTTTATTTTTATGCCTGCAGGAATTGGGGCGCGGATTTAACTTTTTCCGGCCATTTCCACGGAGGCACCATAAGGCTTCCCTACCTGGGCGGCGTCATGACCCCCCAATACCAGTTTTTTCTCCCATGGTGCGCCGGGGAATTTGAGGAAGACGGAAAATATATGATTGTAAGCAGAGGCCTTGGAACCCATTCCATCAATATCCGTCTGAACAACAAGCCTCAGGTGGTGGTGGTGGATTTAAAGAGGAAAGCATAGCCGAATAGCAACGTCTGAATGATTTTTGGGACTGCCATATATTTACAGATGGAGCAGGATTTGATATACTAATCAATAGCGTGTTTGTGACTGCTTTGGAGGAAAGTATGGGAATCTCTTATAAACTGGACAATTTCGAGGGGCCGCTGGATCTGCTGCTCCATTTGATCGATAAGAATAAGGTGAATATTTACGACATTCCCATTGTGACGATCACCGAGCAGTATCTTGATTATGTAAACCATATGGAAACCGAGGATTTAAATATAGTCAGCGAGTTTCTGGTCATGGCGGCGACCCTCATTGACATAAAGGCCCGGATGCTGCTTCCGAGAGAGGTAAACGAGGAAGGGGAAGAAGAGGACCCGAGGGCAGAGCTGGTGGCCCGGCTTTTGGAATATAAATATTATAAATACATGTCCATGGAGCTTAGGGACCGGGAGGTAGGAGCGGACAGGCTTCTTTACAAGGTTCCCACAATCCCGTCTGAGGTGGCAAAATACGAGCCCCCGGTGGATTTGGACAAGCTTCTTGACGGCCTTACCCTGGCAAAGCTCCAGGAGATTTTCCGCTCTGTCACAAAGCGTATTGAGGACCGGGTGGACCCCATCAGAAGCCGCTTTGGAAATATCAAAAGGGAACCGATAAGCCTTGAGGACAAGATTAATTCGGTCATGGAATATGCCAGAAAGTACAGACGGTTTTCCTTTCGAAGAATGCTTGAAAAGCAGGCGGGCCGGGTGGAAGTGGTTGTAACTTTTCTGGCGCTTCTTGAGCTCATGAAGATTGGAAAGATACAGCTGACCCAGGAATATTTATTTGACGATATGATGATCGAAACCCTGGAACCGGAAGGGGAAGAGGGAGAACTGGATCTGTCGGAATTAGGGGATGACGGGGAAGGATTTAAGGGAGAGGTAGAAAATACAGATGGATAAGGAAACTCTTACAGCAGAGGAGCCGAAAAAGAGCACGAAGGAAGAGAAGACATGGGAGGCCGTGATCGAGGCCGTCCTTTTTACCATGGGAAATTCTGTTGAATTAAGCAGGCTGGCAGCGGCAATCGGCCAGGATGAGGCCACGGCAAGAGAAGCGGTTCTCCGGCTGATGAAGCGCTACGATACGGGAAAGCGGGGAATGCAGATTATTGAGCTGGAAAACAGTTTCCAGATGTGCACCAGGTCCGAATATTATGAGAACTTAATCCGGGTTGCCTCTGCACCGAAAAAGCAGGTCCTTACGGAGGTTGTTTTGGAAACCCTTTCCATTATCGCATACAAGCAGCCGGTGACAAAGCTTGAGATAGAGAAGATCCGCGGCGTCAAGTCCGACCACGCGGTCAATAAGCTGGTGGAATATAATCTGGTATATGAGGTTGGACGTTTAGACGCTCCGGGCCGTCCGGCCCTTTTTGCCA
>JASGGP010000028.1:0-23387 GCA_047604985.1 Lacrimispora sp. | reverse complement strand
ATGCACCCGGGAGGCGCCGCGCATGCTGTCCAAAACAGTAGGCAGGTAGTGGTTTCCCCGCAGCGTGTTTGTGGAATCGCTTTTAGGGTCGCAGCCGACCTGGATCACCCGGTAGCCGGCCTCTGCCAGCGCAGCGCTTATATTAGAGGTGGTGGTAGACTTGCCGATGCCTCCCTTTCCATAGATGGCAATGTGCTTGCCGATTTTATCACTCATAATGATCCAATCCTTCCTTAATAAAAGTAAAATAATTAACCGCATCCTTCTGAAATATTGCTTAAACCGCTTCGTGAAGCTCAGGATAGTTGGTATAAAAGCCTTTGACGTCTATTCCTTCCAGAATGCGGTATAAATCAAAGGGCACGGCATCTGTGCCGGCATTGGCGTCTCTTAACTGATCCCAGGTAACTCCGTGCTTGCGGTATAAGGCAACGGTCCGCTCAAACACTTCCCAGTGCCAATCCGGGTCGGGAGTCCGATGGCCCTGAAGGGCTGAGCCTACATTGACGTACCATTGGCTGGGCTGGGCAATTACACCGTGTTCCACCAGATATTCAATCCCGGTCATTAAGGATTCCTTGGGTTCTATGCCGGAGACCAGGGTTGAACGGACCCGGTATTTTCCGAACAATTCAACTTCATATTTAAGGGCCGCCAGCCAGTTTGACCGGCCTCCGCACTCCTGAGCCTTTCCCGGGCAGATTAAGTCAAACATTTTCTCGCTCCAGACCTCCATGTTGGTGGCAAAGGTACGGTATCCGGCATCCTTATATTTTCCCAGCACCGTCAAATCCCTGGGCGCTCCCACGCATGCCGTTCCGTTAAAGTCCTCAAGCCCCGTTGCGTTCTGAATTGCTTCGGCGACGTCTAAATAGTATTCCACCTCCCGCCGCTCCGGCACAAATCCGCCGCTTATGGTCACATGATCGAACCCGTATCCTCTGTAGCCTGCGCTCACGGCTTCTCCTACCTGTTTCGGGGTTTTCCAGCTGATTCCCTGGGCCTCCCCATATATGGATTTGGTAGTGTTGATATTGCAGAATAAGCAGTCCAGGCCTTTGTCCTTTAAAGAGCATTCATTGCTGTAGGATACGAACAGAGCCCCGTGCCCGTTGTCGGTGGCTATGGTCCGAAAAGCTGTGCCGTCAGAGGCATGCAGCTTATAATAGGGCGATCTTCTGACAAAATGTAAATTTTCAAAGATCGGAGTATTGCGGTCAAAGACGTGATACTGGCCGTCTATGTAACGAATGGACAGGAGACTGTCCTGATTCCAGCGTATTCCCACCCTGAATTTGCCTTTAGGCGTCAGGAAACAGGCCGGAAACTCCACATCCCTATGAGCGTGTTTGTCTGCCGTGAACAGGACATGGACCGTTTCCTGGATCTCACCGCCCACATCCAGATGGCTGAAAATATCCACCGGAAAGCTTAAGCCTTCCACCAGAATCCTGTTTTTTAACTGCAATTCATTAATCAGCTCTTCCTTGCTATAATCTGATAAACTTCCCATTTTAAACTCCTTCTGCTGCAGCCTGCAGCCCATAATATTTTGTTAATGCACGATCAATTCAAAATTTCTTGTTGTCATATATTCCATAGGGTTTAAGGACTACCTTGCCAAACAGCCGGATCAGCCGGTCTGACAAGTAACCCATCAGTCCTAAAACCAAAAGTCCGATAAATATCCAGTCCGTTCTGAAATACAGCCTGGAGGTGTAAATCAGGAATCCAATGCCCTCCTTAGCTGCCAGCATCTCGGCCGCAACGATGGAGGTAAAGGCACCTCCGAGGGCCAGGCGGATGCCGGTAAAAATATTGGGAACAGCGGATGGAATAATCACAAAAAATACGATTTGCCATTCCTTTGCCCCCAGGGACCTGGCGGCCTCAACCCGGTGAATATCCACGCTCAGCACGCCCGCAATGGTGTTGATGAGAAGCGTGAAAATGGTTGCGTACATAATGAGAACTACCTTGGATTTTTCTCCGGCCCCGAACCACATGAGAAACAGGGTCAAAAATCCGATAGCCGGAATAAAACGGAAAAAGTCGATGAGCGGTTCGAATATGAGCCGCAGCAGCTCAATCCGCCCGATAATGACTCCGGCAGGAATCCCAATGAGCATTCCAAGGGCCCAGCCGGAGCAGACTCTTTTGGTGCTGATTAAGATATATTTTCCAAGGGTCCCGTCTAAAATGATCTCTTTCATCCCGGCAAGAGTCTCCCAGGGGCTGGGAAGAAAGTCAACCGTATACAGCAATGAAGCAAAACCCCATACCGCAAATAAAACAGCCCAGGTAAGTATGCCTTTTTTCGCTAAGAAAAGTAATTTTCCGTAAAGAGACCGGCCTGCTCCGGCTTTCTCTGTCACGGCATCTTTCAACCGATTATTTTGACCGAAAACGGCCGCTCCTATATTTTCTGCCATACTGCCCTCCTTTTTAAATGTTCTTTCCATAATCAAAATGCGCCTGTACCTGTTCAAATAATTCATTGAATTCTTTTGAGGTTAAGTTCCTCGGATAAGCAAGATCCACGTTATAGATTTTATAAATCGTGGCCCCCGGGGATTTTGACATGATGCTGATACGCTGCCCCAGAAGGATTGCTTCCGTGATATCATGGGTCACAAAGATAATGGTCTTTTTCGTCTGCTGCCATATTTTAACCAGTTCTATCTGCATCAGGCGCCGGGTATGGGCGTCGAGAGCCCCGAAGGGTTCATCCATAATGAGGATTTCAGAGTCATTGGCAAGGCTCCTTGCAATCTGGAGACGCTGCTTCATACCTCCTGACAATTCGTTGGGGTATTTTTTTACATGTTCTTCCAAGCCTACCAGGGTTATATATTTGGAGGAAAGGGAGTGCCTTTCCCTGCTCTTTATTCCTTTCATCTTAAGCCCGAATTCAATATTTCCCCGGACCGTCAGCCACGGGAAGATGGCGGAATCCGCATTTTGAAACACCACACCCCGGTCCTCACCCGGCTTGCTTACCTCTTTTCCATCCACCCGGATGCTCCCGCCGGATTTGGGTATGTATCCGGCAATGAGGTTGAGCAGGGTGGACTTCCCGCAGCCGGAGGGGCCCAGCAGGATGTGGAATTCTCCTTTATTTATCTTTAAGTTCACATTTTCCAGCACAGACGGTGCCTCCGGCCCATGGCCGCCGGAAGCGACGTAGGCCTTGGAAACCTGAAAAATCCGAATAAAGCCTTGTTCTGCTACATTCATAATTTACCGCCTTTCTTTTTACTTGCCGGCTGTTACCCGTTCCGGATAGACTTTTTTGATGATATCCAGATTGATGTAATCATGAATGTCGAAATCATATTTTACCAGCTTGTTTTTAATGGACCATTTGGTGACGCTGTCAAGCTGGTTCACATCCTCATCGGAAAAACGTATGTCAAACTCAATGGATTTTAAGGCCTTTGCAATGTTTTCTGACGGTATGCCAAAGTTTGCCTGTATGAGCTTTGCGGCATCCTCCGGATTCCCGTTAATATAAGCGGATGCTTCATCAAGGGCTTTTAAAAGCCTTTCAAGACCTTCCTGATTTTCTTTTAAGAAATCCTTTTTTACTGCGATAAAGCCCCGTGGAGCGAAATTAATCAGCGAATAGTCTCCAAGGGAAACACCGCCCAATTCTTTCACCTGATCCTCTATTTCACCTCCGGCCCAGATGGCATCCGCTTCTTTGGATTTCACCAAAGCCATGCCTTCTGCGGTGCTGCTGATGTAAAGAGGATTTACCTTGGAAGAATCAATGCCGTACTGGGAATAGAGCTGCTCCCAGATATACTCATTCACTGTTCCCTTTTGTACAACAACGGACTTCCCTTCTAAATCTTTCGGTTCCTTAATGTCGTCTCCAAACACGTACAAGCGGACTCCATCCATTTTGTTTCCCGCTGTAAAGGAGATAAACTGCAGCTGACTTTCTCCTCCCAGCCTGCTGATGGCGGCAAAATCCATAGCCTCTCCCATATCTGCCTGGTCCAGAGTGACTGCATTTACGGTGTCAATCCCATAGGCGTAAGTCTGGAACTCCGGCTCTATGTTGTACTTGTCGAATATGCCTTTATTTTCGGCCACCCAGAAAGGATACGCGAAGGTTCCTGAGTCTATGGCCACCGTTAATTTAAAGGGCTCCCCGCCGGAAGCATTTTCCCCCGCCGGCGTTTCTGCATTTGCTGTCCCGGCTGAGGTTTCCTTTACTTCCGTCTTACTTCCGCCGTCTGTCTGCTTTGAGCAGCCGGCAAGGGCCGGTAAGAGCAGCAGGGCGGTTAAAAGAACCGCCATTGATTTATTTTTATTTAATTTCATAAACAGTTTTCTCCTTTTCACTTTTTATCTAAGTTCCCCGCAGTTACAAGAATCACAAAAAGTGCATGTATATGTGGTCTTAAAATATCTGTTAATAAGAAAATGCTGAAGCATTAACAACATTTGCTTCTCCTTTCTGCCGTCTGCGGCGCAATAGGAACGGTCTTTGCAATTTTTATACAAAAAAAAGCGGGTATGTATAATACCCGCCAGACTTTGTTCACTGAACTTTCAGGTATTATAACACATGCGGAAACAGACTGTATTTGTACATACGCATACAGTCTTACAACAACAATTCATGACGGTTACCAAATAACTTTTTCCAACGGATAACGCTTTGCTCTGCATATACAATCCATCCTTTCCGGGTTTGTTTCTTAAATGCTGTTTTCTTTATTCGCTTTTTTTTCTCATTGTATTTTATCTGGCATCTTAATACATATTTACATATTTGTAAAGTATGTTATTCCATTTTGCCCTAATGCTCAACATAACTTATATATATATTTCAAGGAATTCATATATTTTTATTTATGTATTATATTTTTTGAATTTTCCGGCATATCTGTTTTTTTATAGTGACTGTTTGGCAAAATAAAGTTGTCACAGGAAAAGTCTGTCTATAATCCGGTTCTCCAGGCGGCAGTCTGTCTGGAGCATTTATTCAATTTATCTATAGATAAATTGAATACCTATTAAGATTTTGAATTTGCTTTCATTATAACCGGGTGTTATAATCGCCAGAGGCTCTTATTACATTCCGAAGGAGAATTTAATTTTGTTTGATTTCTCTTATTTTCTCGAAGTATTTCCCAAAATTGTTTCAA
This sequence comes from Lacrimispora sp., assembly GCA_047604985.1. Classification (GTDB taxonomy): domain Bacteria; phylum Bacillota; class Clostridia; order Lachnospirales; family Lachnospiraceae; genus Lacrimispora. Next base: position 18,225 of record JASGGP010000028.1, on the reverse strand, counting down.
AGCTGCAGGTGACTCTGACCCTGACCCTTACTGCTGCTGTTTTTTCTCTGGTCATCGGTGTTATTATTGCAGTTATCGGCTATTACAAAATCAAGGTGTTTTACCCTGTTACCCGTTTATATTTGTCCGTTCTGCGGGGGACGCCTTTAGTTGCCCAATTGTATTTCTTTTATTATGGTCTGGCCCGCATCAGCGAAATCGTGCTGAACATGAAGCCTATGACGGCTGTAGCCTTGGTTTTAAGCCTTAATACGGGCGCCTTTATGTCCGAAAGCATTCGCGGCGCCCTGTTTTCTGTTGATCCGGGACAAAAGGAAGCGGCCGCTATGCTGGGAATGTCAGAACTCCAGACAATTGTGCGGATTGTTCTGCCTCAGGCTTTCCGTGTGGCCCTGCCGGCCCTGTTCAACGACCTGATTAATTTATTAAAAGCCACCTCCCTGGCGTTTATGCTGGGAATAAGAGATATTATGGGGCAGGCGAAAAGCGAAGGCGCCCAGTCTTTCCGCTATTTTGAAATTTATCTGGCAGTTATGCTGATCTATTGGATTTTGGTTCTGGTGCTTACCCAGGTACATAAGGTTCTGGATGTGAAATGTTCTGAAATGTATTAAATCTATTAATTTTAAGATTGAAGATATAGGGAGGAAATTCAAATGAAAAAATTTATACCATTAATGCTGGCGGTGACGGCAGTACTGCTGACAGGCTGCGGCAGCAGCACCACTTCGTCTGACACGGCGGCAGCAAAAGAAACGGCAAGTGAAGCGGCGGCTAAGGAGCAGCCCCGCAAAGTTATAATTGCCACCGGCGGAACAGGAGAGCCTTACAGCCTGCTCGGCGACGACGGCAAGACCTGGACAGGGATTGATGCGGAAATGTGGAGCGAAATTGCCAAACGGACCGGCTGGGAAATTGAAACGAAGCAGGTGGAGTTTTCTTCCCTGTTCGGTGAATTGGATACCGGACGGGTGGATGTGGCTGCAAACTGCTTTGCTACCACAGAAGCCAGGATGGAAAAATACATTACTTCCCATCCTTATTATGGAGATGCCCAGTGCATTATTGTCAATGAAGATAAGTCCGATATCAATGATTTTGAACAGTTAAAGGGCGTCACCATCGGCGTTACCCAGGGCCAGGCGTCCCAGGTGTCTGTTGAAAAGATGGCGGAAACCTATGACTGGAATGTGGTGGTTTATGAAACAAGCGATACCGGCTTTCAGGACCTTAATTTAAAAAGAATTGATGCAATGGCAACTACAGACAGCCTTGTTTATAAGTATGAGAATTCACAGAATATGAAGTTCCATATTCTGGATACACGTCTGCTGTCTAATAACGTTGCTTACTTTTTCCAGAAAAACGATAAGGGCCAGGCCCTTTGCGACGAGGTCAATAAGGTCCTTGATGAAATGATGAAGGACGGAACAACTTCTAAAATCATCACGAAATGGATGTATTCTGATATGACCGGACTGATTCATGAATAGGCGGCCGGGCGAGGTGCTTTAAGTGATTGAAATACGACATTTATCAAAATCCTTTGACGGGCAGACCGCCATTTTAAAAGATATTAATTTAAATGTGAAAAAAGGCGAGGTGGTTGCAATCCTGGGTCCTTCCGGAACCGGGAAATCCACCTTGCTTCGGTGTCTGAATTATTTGACAAAGCCTACGGAAGGAATTATAAGAATCGGTTCTGCGGAAATCGATGCAAAAAAGCATACAAGAAAGGACATATTGGAGCTGCGCAAGCACTCCTCTATGGTTTTTCAGAACTATAATCTTTTTAAAAACAAAACAGCAAAACAGAATATTATGGAAGCCCTTCTTACCGTAACGAAAATGGATAAGGAGGAGGCCCGGACAACAGCCCTCGCTTTACTGGAAAAGGTGGGCATGCTGGACCGGCAGGATTTTTTTCCGTCCAAGCTTTCCGGCGGGCAGCAGCAGCGCGTGGGCATTGCCCGGGCGCTGGCGGTCAATCCGGATGTTCTTTTATTTGACGAACCCACCTCCGCTCTGGATCCGGAGCTGGTGGGAGAGGTTTTAAATACCATTCAGACAGTTGCCCAGGAAGGGACCACAATGCTTCTTGTCACCCATGAAATTCAGTTTGCGCGCCAGGTTGCCACCCGCATTCTGTTTATGAACGAAGGTACAATTGCTGCGGACGGAACCCCGGAGGAGATACTGGATTCCCCGAAGGATGAGAGGGTCCAGCGGTTTTTAAGGTTTAAAAAGGAGTTTTAAGAAGAGGGTTATCCGCAGGCGGGAGAGGTTTTTCTGCTTGCGGATGAAAAAAGCATTGCTTAAGGAGAAGGAATGTATTGATGTATAGAAGGGAGATAAACAATGATTGAGATGAAAACAGAATTACCCCAGGTGTTTGACAGCTTTGCAGAAGCAAGAAAAAACGGATTTCTCGCCATTAAGAAGATCAAGGATTCGGGGAAAGGGGTGGTAGGTCAGTTCTGCACCTATACTCCGCTTGAAATTTTTATGGCAGCAGGCCTGGTAAGCGTAAGCCTGTGCTCAACCAGTGATGAGACAATTCCTGATGCGGAAAAGGTATTGCCCAGTAATTTATGTCCTCTTATAAAATCCAGCTATGGGTTTGCGATTACGGACAAATGTCCATATATGTATTTTGCCGATCTGGTGGTGGGGGAAACAACCTGTGACGGTAAGATAAAAATGTATGAATTGCTTGCGCAGAAGAAGAACGTCCATGTTCTGGAGCTCCCCCACCGGCAGGATACGCCTGAGGCAAAGGCCCTTTGGCGGGCAGAGCTTGTGAGGTTAAAGGACCGTGTGGAAAAGGATTTCGGTGTCACCATTACCGATGATATGCTCAGGGAAGCCATACATAAGCGCAATATTGAGCGCAGGCTTTTAAAAGAGCTGTACGAGCTCAGCACATTATGCCCTCCGCCTATGAGCGGTCTGCGGCAGCTTCAGATTCTCTTTGGCGCACAGTATAAGTTTGACTGGCAGGAGAAGGTGGATGAAATCCAAAATGCAATTGACGGCATAAAGGAAGCCTATTATGCCGGAGACCGTCCCATACCGGAGAATGCCCCGCGCATTCTGATCACCGGATGCCCCATGGGGGGAGTGACAGAAAAGGTGGTAAAGGTAATTGAGGACGCCGGAGCCGTTGTCGTTGCTTTTGAAAACTGTACGGGAGCAAAGCAGATGGACCGTCAGTGTAAGGAAGAGGGAGATCCCATTACAAATATCGCCGACCACTATTTACAGATCGGATGCTCGGTTATGACCCCAAATCCCAACAGGTTTGAGCTTTTAGGCCGGTTATGCCAGCAGTTTAAGGTGGACGGAGTGGTGGAAATGACTTTGCAGGCCTGCCATACCTATGCGGTAGAGGCATATACGGTAAAGACCTTCCTGAAAGAGAGAAATATTCCGTACCTTCAGCTGGAAACCGATTACGGCACCGCTGATATCGGACAGCTTTCCACCCGTGCCGGTGCCTTTGTGGAGATGTTATAGGAAATGGATAAGATAGCAGTAGGAATTGACTGCGGCTCAGCCGCCTGCAAGGGAGTTATTCTCCGGAATCAATCTGTTGCCGCCATATGTGCAAGGCCTACAGGCTGGAGTCCCAAAGAAACTGCCCGGGAGGTCCTTGAGGATCTGCTGAGGCAGACAGGCGCTGCCCGGGAGGAGGTTTCTGTTGTGGCCACAGGATATGGCAGAGTTGGAATTGACTTTGCCGACAAGGCGGTAACTGAAATCACCTGTCACGGGTTAGGCGCAGAATATCTTTCCCATGGCGTGCGCACGGTTATTGATATTGGGGGACAGGACTCAAAGGTAATGTCAGTGGAAAAGGGAAAAGTGGTGTCCTTTCAAATGAATGACAAATGTGCCGCAGGCACAGGAAGGTTTTTGGAAATGTCTGCCCACCGCCTGGGAATTGATTTGTCGGATTTTCCCAGCCTGTTAAAATCAGGCAAGTGCTGTTCTCTCAGCAGCATGTGCGCCGTGTTTGCCGATTCTGAAATCGTATCCCTGCTGGCAGCCGGCAAAAGCCGTGAAGAAATTGCCGGCGGAATCGTCCAGTCCATGGTGGCCAGGGTGATGGCATTGGCCGCACGCATAGAGATTGAGCCGCCTGTGTTTTTAACCGGAGGGCTGGCTGACTTGGACGGGCTGAGGACTGCTCTTGAGCAGCAGATAAAGCATCCCGTGGAAGCCTCGTCCTTATCCCGCTTTGCTGGTGCAATCGGCGCTGCCTTAAAGGGCTGAGGAGGCCAAGGCTTTGCCAAATAAAGATTTTCTGGACCCCGGTATCCCGGGGTCTTTTTTTCGCGTTTTCCTTTGATTTCCCTTGACAGTGACCATACGTCACCCTTTATAATAGATACAATGAAATGGAAAGAAAGGCGGTGCAGTCAATGGATCAATATTATACCTCCGGCCAGTTTGCAAAAAAGGCCAATGTTTCCATACGGACCGTGCGTTATTACGACAAGCAGGGCTTATTAAAGCCGGCAGGAATGAGTGAGGGCGGATACCGGCTTTATACGGATTCGGATTTCGCAAAGCTTCAGAAGATTCTTTCTTTAAAATACTTGGGCTTCTCCCTGGATGAGATCCGTTCCATCACAATCAATGACGATGACAATGGCTACGTGGAAGAGTCCCTGCTTCTGCAGATGAATCTCATAAGCAAGCGGATCGAGCACCTAAAGCTGGTGGAGCAGACCCTTAAGGAAACCTCTAAGCTGGTAACGGATAATAAATCCGTGGACTGGAATAAAATTCTCCATCTGATCCACATTACCAATATGGAAAAGTCCCTGGTGGAGCAGTACAAGGATGCAGCCAATTTAAATATCCGCATCGGGCTTCATAAAAAGTATACCAACAATCCTACCGGCTGGTTCCGGTGGCTCTACGGCCTTATGGAGCCCTTGGACGGGAAAAGCATTCTGGAGCTGGGCTGCGGAAACGGGGAGCTGTGGCGGGCCACCAGGGAGCGGATACCGGCCGGCACAAAGATCTGCCTCTCGGATTTGTCGGAAGGAATGGTCCGTGACGCAGAGGAGGGCTTAAAGAAGGTTCCGGGAGATTTTTCCCTTGAGGTCTTCGACTGCCGCCAGATTCCTAAGCAGAAGGAAAGCTTTGATATTGTGACGGCCAATCACCTGCTGTTCTATTTAACCAACTTAGATACGGCTCTGGCGCAGATCCATCGGGTGTTAAAGCCGGACGGGACATTTTACTGCAGCACCTACGGGGCGGACCATATGAAAGAAATCAGCCAGCTTGTGAAAGAATTCGATTCCAGGATCGCCCTTTCCGAGGTAAACCTCTATGACGTCTTCGGCCTTGAAAACGGAAAGGAGCTTCTGGAAAGCCATTTCACCTCTGTGGAAAAGGTGATATACGACGACTACTTGGAAGTCCGGGATGCAGGGGCTCTCATGGAATATATCCTGTCCTGCCATGGCAACCAGCAGGAGTATTTAAGCGACCGCTACGACGAATTCCGGGCTTTTCTGGAAAAGAAGATGGAAAAAAAGGGATTCATTTATATTACAAAGCAGGCGGGAGCGTTTATTTGTAAGAGATAGCTATCATTCAGCCATGCCATTCATAATTTGACGGATAAGGCTCCGCCAAATTATGAATGTCGGGCGTCCCGCCCTATAGAAATATTTGCAGGATTTGAGCTTGGTGAGCAAGCTCCCCAAGCTCAAATCCCACAGATATTTCTGCATGGCTAAATCGTAAGAAAAAATACTGGAAAAAACTCTTGACCGTGACCTTACGTCACCCTGTATGATGGTATCATAAAGAAAATGGAGGAAGAACAAATGAAGGGAATTATTCTTGCCGGAGGCTCCGGCACCAGGCTGTATCCACTTACCATGGTGACTTCCAAGCAGCTGCTTCCGATTTATGACAAGCCCATGATTTACTACCCCTTATCCGTTCTGATGAATGCAGGGATTCGGGAAATTCTGATTATCTCCACGCCGGACGATACGCCCCGGTTTGAAGCCCTCTTAGGAGACGGAGCCCAGTTCGGCATCCGGCTGTCCTATGCGGTGCAGCCCTCACCGGACGGCCTGGCACAGGCATTTATCATTGGAGAGGAATTTATCGGCAGCGACAGCGTGGCCATGATCCTTGGAGACAACATCTTTTCCGGCCATGGGCTCAACAAGCGCCTTTTAGATGCGGCCAACAAGGCGGAAGGGGCTACGGTATTCGGCTATTATGTGGATGATCCGGAGCGGTTCGGCATTGTGGAATTTGATTCCGACGGAAAGGCCATTTCCATTGAGGAAAAGCCTGCAAAGCCAAAGAGCAATTACTGTGTGACCGGATTGTATTTCTACGATAATAAAGTGGTGGAATACGCAAGGAACTTAAAGCCGTCACCCAGGGGCGAGCTGGAAATTACGGATTTAAACCGCATTTACTTAGAGGACGGAAAGCTTGACGTGGAGCTTCTGGGACAGGGCTTTACCTGGCTTGATACGGGGACCCATGAATCCCTGGTAGATGCCACAAATTTCGTGCGCACCATGGAGACACACCAGCACAGGAAAATCGCCTGTCTGGAGGAAATCGCCTATTTGAATCACTGGATTACCAAAGACCAGCTTTTAGAAAGCATTGAACCCTTAAAGAAGAACCAGTACGGACAGTATTTAATGGATGTTCTGGCAGGAAAATATATTGACAAATTACACGGTTAAGGAATAGCAGGAGGAAAAACCATGAAAATCATTGTTACCGGCGGAGCCGGATTTATCGGAGGAAATTTCATTCACCATATGGTGAATAAGTACCCGGATTACCAGATCATCAATCTGGACCTTTTGACCTATGCAGGGAACTTAGAAACATTAAAGCCTGTTGAGGGGAAACCTAATTATAAGTTCGTGAAAGGTGATATTGCGGACAGAACCTTTATTTTTGATCTTTTTGAAAAAGAGAAACCGGATGTGGTGGTGAATTTTGCAGCAGAAAGCCACGTGGACCGTTCCATTGAGGACCCGGAAGCATTTGTCAGAACCAATGTCATGGGAACCACCACACTCCTTGACGCCTGCCGCACCTATGGAATCAAGCGCTACCATCAGGTTTCCACCGATGAGGTTTACGGAGATCTGCCTCTTGACCGGCCGGACTTATTCTTTACGGAGGAAACGCCTCTTCACACCTCCAGCCCTTATTCCTCCTCAAAGGCAGGCGCAGACCTTTTCGTCCTGGCTTACCACAGGACCTTCGGGCTTCCGGTGACTGTTTCCAGATGTTCCAATAACTATGGGCCCTATCATTTCCCGGAGAAGCTGATTCCCCTTATTATCAGCCGGGCGCTGGCTGACGAAGAGCTTCCCGTATACGGAACAGGGGAAAATGTAAGGGACTGGCTCCACGTTTCCGACCACTGCGAGGCCATAGACTTAATTCTCCATGAGGGAAGAGTGGGAGAGGTTTATAATGTGGGCGGACACAATGAGCGGACCAACCTAGAGGTAGTAAAGACCATCTTAAAGGCCCTGGATAAGCCGGAAAGCCTGATCCGCTTCGTAACGGACCGTCCCGGACATGACAGACGCTACGCCATTGATCCGGCAAAGCTGGAAAAAGAGCTGGGCTGGAAGCCGAAATACAACTTTGACACGGGAATCCGCCAGACCATTCAGTGGTATCTGGACAATGAGGACTGGTGGAAGCATATCATCAACGGAGAGTATCAGAATTACTTTGATAATATGTACGGAAAGCGGTTATAGGTAAAGGAAAGAGGAAGCATATGAAAGTATTTGTTACCGGAGTAAAAGGCCAGCTGGGCTTTGATGTGGTAAATGAACTGGAAAAAAGAGGCCATGAGGCCATCGGCGTGGACATTGATGAGATGGACATTACGGATGAGGAAAGCGTAAACCGGGTCATAAAGGCCGCGGCTCCGGATGCGGTTATTCACTGTGCGGCCTACACGGCGGTGGATGCTGCAGAGGATAATTTAGAGCTGTGCCGGAACGTAAATGCCCAGGGCACGGAGTACATTGCCAGGGTGTGCCGGGAACTGGACATCAAGATGATGTATATCAGCACTGATTACGTATTTAACGGCCAGGGAACCCGTCCCTGGGAGCCGGATGATAAAAGAGAGCCGTTAAACGTCTACGGTCAGACAAAATACGAAGGCGAGCTGGCGGTTGAAGAAAATTTAACAAAGTATTTTATTGTGCGCATTGCCTGGGTATTCGGAACAAACGGGAAAAACTTCATAAAAACAATGCTTAATCTGGGACAGACCCATGATAAGCTGACCGTTGTGGCAGACCAGGTCGGTTCTCCCACCTATACCTATGACCTGGCCCGGCTTCTGGTGGACATGATCGAAACGGAAAAGTACGGCCGTTATCATGCCACCAACGAAGGCTTATGCAGCTGGTATGAATTTGCCTGTGAAATCTTTAAGCAGGCCGGTATGAACGTTGCCGTGGAGCCGGTGACCTCGGACCAGTATCCATCAAAGGCAAAGCGCCCCATGAACAGCCGTATGAACAAGGATAAGCTGGAGGCAAACGGTTTTGTGCGCCTGCCGTCCTGGCAGGATGCCTTAAAACGGTACTTGCGCGGGTGACGGGCCGGGCGGACATGCAAGCATGTTCATTCGGCGGCCACCGCGGGTTCATCCCGGCTGATCCCTTGCAGGAGAGCATATGGAAATCAAGATCAACGATTACTGGGAACCGGATCATTTCCGGGCGCTGAGTGAGGATAATTACAATATATCCAGAACCTGTGAATACAGGAAAAATGAAATGCACCATATTCACTCCGCCAGCGAAATCCTCTTTATTGAGGAGGGCGCTGCGGAGTATTACGTATGCGGTAAAAAGTATCTTCTGGAAAAGGGAGACATTATGGTGATCGGAGGGAAAGAGCACCATCGAAGGCGGATTCTGGAGCTGCCTTTCTTAAGGTATGGCTTATCGGTCCGGCCCTCCTATTACGAAAGCTTAAACCTGGGGGAGGACTTGAAAAAGGTCTTTCAAACCCCTTCCCAGCAGGCCTTTCAGGATCATTATAAAAATGTGGATCCCCAGGTCTTTGATCATATTGTGGAGCTTTTAAAGGATTTGTACGGGGAGCAGGCGGTCCACAAGCCCCTTCGGTCAATGCTGGAGCGGTCCGTCATCACCCAGATTGCGGTGCTGATGTTCCGGGTATTCGGCCTGGAACGGAAGGAAAGCGAATTATCCGCAATGAATCTGCGGATGGTGGACATTAAGGAATATATTGACACCCATTTCCGGGAAAACTTAGACTTGCAGCTTTTGAGTCAGCTTTTTTACCTGCATCCGGCTACAATCAGCAGGGAATTCAACAAGTATTTTGGAAAAAACCTTATAAGATACATCAATACTGTAAGAGTATGCGAGGCGGCCAATCTGCTTGAGAATACCAATGAGAGCGTCACCGGCATATCTGTTTCCTGCGGGTATGACAGCGTGAATACGTTTCTGCGGCAGTTTAAAGCCGTTATGGAAACAACGCCCCTCCAGTACCGCAGGGCGAGACAGGAATGGAATGAAAAACGACGGGAAGAATTCAGGGGGCTGTGAGAAATCACAGCTTCCTTTTTATTATTCTTGGTTTGAAATTGAAAATCGCAAACAAATGGATCAAGAAATGGTGATTATTGACTAAAATATGTACAGATTAAACAAGTGAAATAAGATATGATGAAAACAGGTACAAGAAACCATATAACAATGATTCATGGAGGGATTTTATTATGAAGAAAAGAAGAGTATTTGCAATGCTTCTTTCCGCTGCTACGGCAATGTCTTTGATGACAGGCTGCAGCGGAAGCGGTCAGAACAAAACGGCTGCATCTTCCGAAGGAGGACAGTCAAAAACCGAGACAAGCGCTGCAGAAGCCGGCGGCAGCGGAGAGAAAGTGGCCATCACGGTTTTTGACGGATACGCAGGGGAGGATCCACACGGAAAGTACATTTACCAGTACGCGGATGAGTACATGAAAGAGCATCCCAATGTCTCCATTGAAATACAGGCAGTCAGCACCAATGATATCTATACAAAGCTTTCCGCCATGGCGGCCACGCCCGACGAGGTTCCCACCATATTTTTCACTTCTGCAGATGCCATTGCCACTCTGCATGACTTAGGACTGACTGCAGATTTAAAGAGTCTTGTTCCCGAGGATTTAAAAGCAGAATTTGCCAACGGCGTTGTGAATTCCTGTATGCTGGGCGAAGAAATGGCTTACTTCCCTGTTGCGGTACAGCCAACAGCTGTAATCTACAGAATGGACCGGTTTAAAGAAGCAGGCCTGGAGATTCCAAAATCCTGGGAAGAATTTGTGGCTGACGCAAAGGCACTTACAAAGGATACAAACAATGACGGACAGATGGATGAGTGGGGATTTGACATGGTCGGCTCCAACAACTCTTCCGGCCAGAGCCGCTTTATGGCATATTTATGGTCCAACGGAATCGACTGCGTGAAAGAGGACGGCGGAAAATGGGTTACAGACATTTCCACAGACCAGAAGTTCATGGACCCATTCTCCAGATGGACCAACATGAATGTTGACGGCATCGTTCCTACAGGAATCACAGAAGTGGATTATCCTACGGCTGCCAACTATTTTGCAATGGGATATACCAGCATGTTCCTCACTGGACCAAATGCCCTTGGCGTGGCTTATGCCAACAATCCTGATTTAAAGGGCAAGCTGGGCTCCTTTAAAATGCCCGGAGATTATCCCGGAACCATGCTGGGAACAGAAGGCTATGCCGTCAGCTCCCATGCCAGCGATGCAGAGAAGGAAGCGGCTATTGATTATCTCCGGTTCTTTGTAGAGCACGATAAAAATATGGAGTTCTGGCAGAGCAGCGGAAAGATTCCTGCCACCGTGGAAGGACAGAAAGCAGAATATATTACCGGAGATGATTATGCAGGATTTTTACAGCAGATCGCAGACGGCTGCCGTCCTACCGTTACATTTGCAGGAGTCAGCGGCTTAAAGGGCGCTCTGGGAAATGCTTATGCTTCCGTATTCTCAAATGAGAAAACAAATGAGGAAGCGGTCAAGACCTTAGTGAGCGACATTGACGAGCTGTTAGAGGATTATAACTAAGAATTAAATGAACATATAAAAAGAGGGGGGATTTTTTCCTCCCTCAAAATTGAGGAGTACCCCAATTAAATAAGAAAGAGAGGAGGAAAATTTGATGAATAAAGGCGGAATTGCCCAAAGGAAAGTCAGGCTGTGGAATGAAGGATACGCTTTTACGTTTCCCATTGCCGTCATGCTGGCGGCCCTTATTATCTATCCCATGGTATACGGCTTTTATATCAGCTTTTTTAATACCAACCTTGTAACAAAATGGAATTATGTAGGCTTAAAGTATTATGGGGCTGCGTTTAAGGAAGCGGCCTTTTACCAGTCCGTTTTTCTGACCACGTTTTTCATGGTTCTGGTGGTAGGCGGCCATTTTCTTCTGGGATTTATCCTGGCAAGCCTGCTCAATAAGGAATTTAAGGGCAGAACTGTTTTCCGTGTAATATTCATGCTGCCCTGGTTTTTCCCGGAGGCGGTGGTTGCGCTTCTGTTTACCTGGATCATGAATCCCATGTACGGAATCTTAAACAGCGTTTTAAAAAGCCTGGGGATCATATCAACCAATATTTCCTGGCTGGGAAGCAAGGAGCTGGCTTTTCCGGCGGTGGTCTTTGTATGTATATGGAAGGGATACCCTCTGGTCATGACCATGATCCTGGCAGGACTGCAGAGCATATCCAGGGATTATTACGAGGCGGCAGAAATTGACGGCGCCAGTAAGTGGGCCCGGTTCTGCTATATCACCATCCCCTCCCTAAGGCCCATCCTTTCCACGGTGTTAATCCTTGACTGCGTATGGTGGTTCAAGCAGTATACCCTGGTTTATACCATGACGGCAGGAGGTCCCGGAACCGCTACCAGCTTAATCAGCTTAAGCATTTACGGCACGGCTTTTAATGATTTAAGGTTCGGCAAAGCGGCAGCCTGGGGAATTCTGGTGTTCTTTATCTGTTATCTGATCAGTCTGGTGAGTAAGGCGGTGACAAAGGAACATGAATAGATCCAAAAAGAAAAAAATTGATCAAATTCTGACATATGTGATACTGGTCTTCCTGGCTTCCTTTATCGTGGTTCCCGTTCTCTGGATGATATCCACGGCCTTTAAAACAGAGCCTCAGACCTATTATCCTCAGCCCAAATGGCTGCCGGACCCATTTTCCCTGGAATCCTTTCACAAATTCTTTAACACCTACAATTTCGGGAAAATGACTCTGAACAGCCTTGTGGTATGCCTTTCGGCCATGGTAATCTGTGTGGCCTGCGCCTGCCTGGCAGGCTATGGAGTGACCAGGTTCCGGTTTAAGGGAAGAAATCAGCTCATGAGCTTTCTTCTCATCACCCAGATGTTTCCAAGCGTCATGCTGGTAGTGCCTTTCTATGCGGTGCTTTCCAAGTATCACTTGACCAACACCCTTATGGGTCTGGTGGTGGTATATGCCGCCACAAATGTGGCCTTCAGCACCTGGATGATCGTTTCTTATTTTAAGACCATTCCTTTGGAGCTTGATGAGGCGGCACGGGTGGACGGAGCTTCCAGCTTCCGGATTTTCTGGAATATCATCCTGCCCTTAATTGTGCCGGGGATTGCGGCCGTGGCAATGTTTGTGCTGTTCAACGGCTGGAATGAATATATGTTTTCCTCGGTTCTGGTGTCCAAGGATGAGCTGAAGACTCTGACGGTGGGAATTATCTCCTTAAATTCCCAGTATCAGATCAAATGGAATGATTTAATGGCGGCCTCCAGCATTTCCAGCCTTCCGCTGGTAATTCTGTTTGTGTGCTTCCAGAAATATTTCATCGCCGGAATGACCGGAGGGGCTGTAAAGAGCTGATATATAGAAAACGCCCTGCAGATTTTTTATCGAATATGACTTACGGAGGTAGGAAAATGGATAACATAAAAATCCATGACATTAAGGTTTTTGTAACAGCTCCAGCAAATATCAATCTGGTGGTGGTAAAAGTGGAAACCACGGAGCCGGAGCTGTACGGGTACGGCTGCGCCACATTTACCTGGAGGCATAAGGCGGTGGTAACTGCCGTGGAAGAATATTTACGGCCTATGCTTAAGGGAATGCCTGTGGATGATATTGAGGGAATCTGGCAGCTGATGATGGGAAGCTCCTACTGGAGAAACGGTCCTGTTTTAAATAACGCTATTTCCGGAGTTGATGAGGCTTTATGGGATATTAAGGGAAAACGGGCCGGAATGCCTCTTTACAGCCTCTTTGGAGGAAAGTGCCGGGAAGGCATCGCCGTATACAGGCACGCCGACGGAAAGTCCATTGAAGAGGTGGAGGAGCGCATCCATGGCTACTTAGACGAGGGATATCGTTATATCCGGTGCCACATGGGCACCTATGGCGGGAACTTTGACGGAAAGATCCAGCAGATCGTAAAGCCGGACAATGCCCCTGACGGAGCGTATTTCCATCCCAGAATGTACATGGACAGCGTTTACCGCCTGTTTGACAGGGTCCGCCGGGATATTGGCTGGGAGGCAGAGCTTATGCACGACGTCCATGAGCGCCTGACCCTTGCGGAAACCATGGAGTTTGCCCGTGAGATGGAACAGTATAAGCTGTTTTTCTTGGAAGACAGCCTTGCCCCTGAACAGGTGGAATTTTTTAAGACCCTGCGGTATCACACCACGGTTCCCCTGGCCATGGGAGAGCTGTTTACAAATCCCAATGAATGGAAGACAATTGTACAGAATCAGTGGATTGATTATATCAGAGTCCACTTAAGCGATATCGGAGGCTTAACTCCTGCCAGAAAGCTGGCTCACTTCTGTGAAGCATATGGAGTGCGCACCGCATGGCACGGGCCCAACGATTTGTCTCCTATCGGAATGGCGGCCCAGATGCACTTAGACCTTCACAGCCACAATTTCGGCATCCAGGAATTTTCCGGGTTCAGCCAGGCAGAGCAGGAAGTTCCAGGCTGTCCATTGGTAGGGGAAGGCTATGCTTATGTAAATGACAAGCCGGGCATCGGCGTGGGCTTTGATGAAAAGGCGGCGGAGAAATATCCTGAGGTTGCCATGGACCACAGCTGGCTGTATGCAAGGCTTCCTGACGGAACCCCTGTAAGGCCGTAAGAAATAAAAAAATACAGGCGGATACAAAGCCAGAATGGAAAAAACCGTTCTGGCTTTGCTTGCATTTTTTTTGCTTTCGTGATATAATGGCTAAATGCCATAAATAAGGTGGTTTTTCATAAAAAAAGATTGACGAATCCTGCCGCGTGTGTTATAGTAATTGGGCGAATGGAAGAGCTTAGGTCTTTTTTTTATGCTCAAAATTGTTTGCGGCAGAGAAAAGGACTGAAACACAACAACGAAAATTTAAGTGGAGGTGGAAGTCGTGCGCACAAAGATCACACTGGCATGTACTGAATGCAAACAGCGGAATTACAACATGACCAAGGATAAGAAGACTCATCCGGACAGAATGGAAACCAAAAAGTATTGCAGATTTTGTAAGAGCCATACAATGCACAAGGAAACGAAGTAATCGGTTTGTAAAGGACGTGAAATTATGGGAGATACAGTGAACAACGAGGGCGCTCAGAAGAAGAACTTTTTTAAAGGTTTAAAGGTTGAGTTTGCAAAAATCGTTTGGCCTGACAAAGACACCGTAACGAAACAGACGATCGCTGTAGTATCATCATCGATTGCTTTAGGACTGATTATCGCGATTCTTGATTTTGTCATCAAGTTTTGTCTCAGTTTTGTCTTATAATTCGTAAGGGTTAAGGTGAGTTTATGTCAGAAGCACATTGGTATGTAGTCCATACCTACTCAGGTTATGAGAACAAGGTAAAAGTCGACATTGAAAAAACTATCGAAAACAGAAACCTGCAGGATCAGATTCTGGAGGTATCGGTTCCGCTGGAATCCGTCATTGAACTTAAAAATGGCGTTGAGAAAAAGGCTGATAAAAAGATGTTCCCCGGCTACGTACTTATTCACATGGTCATGAATGATGACACATGGTATGTGGTTCGTAACACCCGCGGAGTGACAGGCTTTGTAGGTCCCGGGTCAAAACCGGTTCCTCTGACAGAAGAAGAGATGGATAAGCTTGGATTCAAGAATGAAGAAATCATTATTGGCTTTGAAGTGGGAGATACCGTCGTGGTAACTTCCGGTGCATGGAAGGATACAGTTGGTGCTGTCAAGTCCATCAACGAAAGTAAGAAAACCATCACCATGACCGTCGAAATGTTCGGCCGGGAGACTCCGGTGGAACTGAGCTTCGGCGAAGTGAAGAAGATGTAACAAGTAAAAGCGGCTTATATTCGTATGAGCTCGTGGGAGGGAAATCCCCGACAATACCACATTTATTTAGGAGGTGCCTAATTATGGCAAAGAAAGTAACAGGATATATCAAATTGCAGATTCCGGCAGGAAAGGCTACACCAGCTCCTCCTGTAGGTCCGGCACTTGGACAGCACGGCGTAAACATCGTACAGTTTACAAAGGAATTTAACGCAAGAACAGCAGACCAGGGCGATTTAATCATTCCGGTTGTTATCACTGTTTATGCTGACAGAAGCTTCAGCTTCATAACAAAAACTCCGCCGGCAGCCGTATTATTGAAGAAAGCCTGCAAGCTTAAATCCGGATCTGCGGTTCCGAATAAGACAAAGGTAGCTACAATTTCCAAGGCTGAATTACAGAAGATCGCTGAACTGAAGATGCCTGACTTAAATGCAGCATCTGTTGAGGCAGCTATGAGCATGATCGCAGGTACCGCAAGAAGCATGGGTATCACGGTTGAGGCTTGAGTTTCAGAGAAGCCAAGCAAAGCGCCGGCTGAACTTAGAAAATTAAGCCGTTCGATGAGCCTTTCGGCGAATCGGACTTCCTTAACAGTTGGCGAAGCTTTAAAACGTGGGAGGGAAAATCCCCGACAATACCACTAGGAGGTTATTTAGAATGAAAAGAGGAAAAAGATACGCAGAGGCAGCAAAGACAGTAGATCGTTCTGTTCTCTACGATGCACCGGCAGCAATCTCTTTAGTAAGGACTAATGCAAGTGCTAAATTTGATGAAACTATTGAAGCTCATATCAGAACCGGTTGTGACGGACGCCACGCGGACCAGCAGATCCGTGGTGCGGTTGTGCTTCCTCACGGAACAGGCAAGACCGTTCGTATTTTAGTTTTCGCTAAGGGACCTAAAGCCGACGAGGCAGAGGCAGCAGGCGCAGACCATGTTGGAGCAGAGGAATTAATTCCGAAGATCCAGAACGAAGGCTGGCTGGATTTTGATGTAGTTGTTGCTACCCCAGACATGATGGGTGTTGTAGGCCGTCTTGGACGTGTCCTGGGACCAAAGGGCTTAATGCCAAACCCAAAAGCTGGTACTGTTACCATGGATGTAACAAAAGCAATCAACGATATCAAAGCTGGTAAGGTTGAGTACAGACTTGATAAGACAAATATTATCCACGTGCCAGTTGGAAAAGCTTCTTTCACAGAAGAGCAGATAGCGGACAACTTCCAGACGCTTATTGATGCAATCGTCAAGGCAAGACCAAGTACAGTTAAGGGCTCCTATTTAAAGAGCGTTACTCTGGCTTCCACCATGGGACCTGGCGTAAAGCTGAACGTAGCAAAATTAATGAACTAGTTTTGAATTGTGGTTGACATTGATTATAAATAATGTTATGCTATAAAAAGTATTGACTGCCGAAGACAGCAGGTGCCGCAAGGCATAAGGTGTAAACGCCTGCCGAGGAACATACAAGAATCATTTTTATAAATGAATTGTAGACCTCTCTGTCCTTTGGACGGAGAGGTTTTTCTTTGCGGTTTATACGAGCGGGTCCAGCGGGTGACCGCCGGGCTCAGACTAAACAGGAGGTAAACCATAATGGCAAAAGTTGAATTAAAACAGCCAATCGTAAGCGAGATCAAGGAATTGCTGGACGGCGCTGAGACAGCTGTAGTTGTAGACTACCGCGGTATCACCGTTGCACAGGATACCGAGCTTCGTAAGAAATTAAGAGAGGCCGGCGTTTCCTACAAGGTATATAAAAATACCCTGATCCGTTTCGCAGCTAAGGGTACGGCCTTTGAAGCTTTAGACCCAAATCTGGAAGGACCTACAGCAATTGCTGTATCCAAGACAGATGCAACAGCTCCAGCGAGAATCCTAGCTGAATTCGCTAAGACAGCTCCGGCGCTTGAAATCAAGGGCGGCGTTGTGGAAGGCGTTTACTATGATGCAGCAGGTATGGGGAAGATCGCCAGCATTCCATCCAGAGAAATCCTTCTCGGAAAATTGCTTGGAAGCATCCAGTCTCCTATTACGAACTTTGCCCGCGTGCTCAAGCAGATTGCAGACGGCCAGGGCCAAGAAGCAGCAGAGGCATAATTTTCTTAATGAAAGCAAATGCAGTGCAGCTTGAATTTTACCCAAAGGGTATGACGGGAAAATCAGCCGTTCGATGAGCGGGAGCGAGTCGAACCATCTTAAAAACAAACATATTAATTACGGAGGTATATTATCATGGCAAAGTTAACAACAGCTGAATTTATTGAAGCGATCAAAGAATTATCTGTATTGGAATTAAACGAATTAGTAAAGGCATGTGAGGAAGAGTTCGGTGTATCTGCAGCAGCAGGCGTAGTAGTTGCAGCAGCAGGTCCTGCAGCAGAAGCTGAGGAGAAGACAGAATTCGACGTAGAATTAACCGAGGTTGGTCCTAACAAGGTTAAAGTTATCAAGGTTGTTCGTGAAGCTACCGGCTTAGGCTTAAAGGAAGCAAAAGACGTAGTTGACGGCGCTCCTAAGGTATTAAAGTCTGGCGTTTCCAAGGAAGAAGCTGAGCAGGTTAAGGCTTCCTTAGAGGCTGAAGGCGCAAAAGTTACTTTAAAGTAATTTTCATCTTCGATGATTCAGGACAGGGTTCCTACCTTTTAACAGGTATGGGACCTTGTTTTTTTATAGTCCGCCATGTCATTTATGATTTAGGGGGCGGACCTATGGGCTGCTAAATTATTCATGCCGGGCTTCGCCCTATAGAAATATTTGCTGGATCGCGCCTCAGTGAGACAACCTC
>JASGGP010000027.1:0-23456 GCA_047604985.1 Lacrimispora sp. | reverse complement strand
CTTCCGGGGAGGTCATAGGGCCCATAAGCAGCCGGCTGGGCCCCCCGAACATACTTTACCATGATACCCAGATTCTGCTTTACTATGGAAAACCCGGGCCATACAGCGTTGCCCAGGAAGTTTATCTGGATTTTCTTCCTGTGGAAACCTTTGTGGAAAGCGGGATATGGAGATTCCGTCTGACACCCAGACAGATCGTGGAAGGGAAATACGATTTTTGGCTCCCCTCTAACGGGGTTTTAAACCAGTCCACCCGGTTCCTAAGGCCGACGCCGGAGACGACCCTGACAATCCCGTCGTCAGCTTCCAAGGTCATTTCCGTGGGGGCATATGATGATACCTACCAGTCCTATGCAGATTTTTCCGGCAGGGGCTTTACAAGAAGAACCAATCAGGTGAAACCGGACCTGGCGGCTCCCGGAGTGGGAATTATTGCAGCCAAGTCAGGCGGAGGATATGATACTTTCACAGGCACATCCTTTGCCACTCCCTTTGTTACAGGCAGCTCTGCCCTTCTGATGCAGTGGGGCATCGTGGACGGCCGGGACCCGTTTTTGTTCGGGGAAAAGATAAAGGCGTATTTAATCCGTGGGGCGAGACAGCTGCCGGGGATCAGCCAGTACCCTAACCCGGAGCTGGGATACGGCGTGCTGTGCGTAAGTGACAGCCTGCCCGTATGAGAGAAGAGGAAACATGGCCGGAAAACCATTGGAAATCCGGCCAAAATGTTCTATAATGGAAGCAGTTTTTATGGGGAGGTGTAAAATGGAAGTCAGACATGAACTGGTCATTCCCAATGAGGACCTGCCGTTTCGGATGTTTATTTTTGAAGGCAGGGATGGCAATTACAAGGTTGCGAAGCACTGGCATCATTCGGTGGAGATTTTTCTGGTTCAGGATGGGGAGATTGACTTTTATATCAACAACAGCCACCTTTCCCTTGCCCGGAAAGATTTTGTGCTGGTAAATTCCAATGAGGTCCATTCCATTGATTGTCCCAATCCCAATATCACCATAGTCCTTCAGATTCCTGCGGAAGTTTTTGAGGAATATACGGAAGCCGACAGCTATGTGAATTTTGAAAAAAAGGGAGAGGCGGAAAATCTTAAGCTGACGGATCTGGTGACTTCCATGTTTTCCGTTTATGAGAAGCGGGAATACGGCTATGGTCTGAAAGTAAAAAGCCAGTTCTATGAGCTTTTGTATCTTCTGGTTACGGAATTTAAAGACGAAACCATGGATAAGGAGGTGCTGCGCCAGAAAAGGCAGCTGGATAAGCTTTCCAATGTGACCCGGTACATGAGGGAAAATTATGATCAGGAGCTAAAGCTTGAGGAGGTGGCGGCGCGGTTTGGCTTCAGTCCCACCTATTTGTCCCGGATTTTTCAGAAGTATGCCCAGGTCAATTACCGCACCTATCTTATTGATTTACGGGTCAAATATGCGGTGCGGGAGCTGGTCCGGACAGACCGTGAAATCGGGGAAATCGCAATGAATCACGGGTTTCCGGACAGCAGGGCTTTTTCCAAGGCTTTTAAAAAACGGTATGGCTGTTTTCCCAGCCAGTACCGGAAGCATTTAAGCCCAGGAAGATGACAGGTATTTTAAACATATTTTGCTTACAGGGTATTATAATTACTGAAAATATGATATAATGTAACATAACTTTGTACGTAAGGATGTGATTGTATGAATATCAGGGAATCCACGGAGCAATGGGAAGAGGGCTACTTAAGCCCTACGCCGCTTTCAGCAAGAACAGCAGGGGGAGAGAGCGGGAGGAAGAGCCTTGTGACATCCGTACTGCTTATCAACGGGACAGGGACCGGATCATTCACTGTAAGGCCTTTCGGAGACTGAAACACAAGACTCAGGTCTTTCTGGCGCCTGAAGGGGATCATTACAGGACCAGACTGACTCACACTCTGGAGGTGTCCCAGATTGCCAGGACCATCGCCAAGTCCCTGCGCATGAACGAGGACTTAACGGAAGCTATCGCCTTGTCGCATGACCTGGGCCACACGCCTTTCGGCCATTCCGGGGAAGCAATCTTAAATAAAATCTGCTCCCAGGGCTTTGCTCATTACCAGCAGAGCGTCCGGGTGGTGGAGGTGCTGGAAAAGGATGGCATGGGGTTAAACCTCACATGGGAGGTCCGGGACGGAATTTTAAACCATCGCACCAGCGGACATCCCTCCACATTAGAGGGAGCCATCGTCCGCCTGTCGGATAAGATCGCCTATATCAATCACGATATTGATGACGCCATCAGGGCCAGAATGTTCGTGGAGGAAGATCTGCCGGAATGCTATACAGGTATATTGGGTCACAGCGTTCGTGAAAGACTTAACAATCTGATCCATGACATCATCCGCAACAGCTACGGAAAGCCGGAGATCATCATGTCTCCAGACATGGAAAAAGCCATGCAGGGACTGCGCACCTGGATGTTTGAAAACGTCTATA
Organism: Lacrimispora sp.; assembly: GCA_047604985.1. Lineage (GTDB taxonomy): Bacteria > Bacillota > Clostridia > Lachnospirales > Lachnospiraceae > Lacrimispora. The sequence continues at coordinate 20,990 of JASGGP010000027.1, read as the reverse complement.
AAAGCGATATTCCAAAAGCGGAAGAGGGAAAGGCTCAGCATCTCATTGTCATGCTTTTTAATTATTACATGGAGCACCCGGACAAGCTTCCCGATGAATACCGGACTCTCATGGAGGTGCGGAAAGAAAGCAGGGAGCGGGCAGTCTGTGACTATATTGCAGGCATGAGCGACAGCTACGCCATTGATAAATTTGTAGAGCTGTTTGTCCCGAAAGCGTGGAAAGCGGTTTAAATAACATAGCCAGGAAAGGAGAATTGGAGCTTCATGCGATATTCGGAAGAAGTGATTGAAGAGGTCCGGATGAGGAACGACATCGTGGATGTGATCTCGGGATACGTCAAGCTGCAGAAAAAGGGAAGCAATTATTTCGGCCTGTGTCCTTTTCATAATGAAAAGTCGCCTTCCTTTTCCGTATCCTCTGCCAAGCAGATGTATTACTGCTTTGGCTGCGGTGCAGGCGGAAATGTATTGACGTTTGTTATGGAATATGAAAACTATTCCTTTTCCGAGGCCCTAAAGGTTTTAGCGGACCGGGCGGGTGTGAAGCTTCCTGCGGCAGAATACAGCAGGGAAGCCAGGGAGCAGGAGGATTTGCGTTCCGCTCTTCTGGAGATCAACAAGCTGGCTGCCAGTTATTTCTATTATCAGCTGAAAAATCCCCAGGGGGAGATTGGCTACCGGTATTTAAGGGACAGGCAGTTAAGCGACGAGACAATTGTTCATTTCGGGCTGGGATATTCCAATAAGACCAGCGACGACCTTTACCGGTATTTGAGAAGCAAGGGCTATGACGATGAAATTTTAAAGCAGACAGGCCTTGCGACCATTGAAGAACGGGGAGCCCATGATAAGTTCTGGAACCGGGTCATGTTTCCAATCATGGATGTAAATAACCGGGTCATCGGCTTTGGGGGCAGGGTCATGGGAGCCGGGGAGCCAAAGTATTTAAACTCGCCGGAGACAAAGCTTTTTGATAAAAGCAGGAATTTATACGGCTTAAATTACGCCAGGCTTTCCCGGGAAAAATACATATTGATCTGCGAGGGCTATATGGATGTGATTGCCATGCACCAGGCAGGCTTCACCAATGCGGTGGCGTCCCTGGGAACAGCATTCACCACCCAGCTAGCCCAGCTTTTAAAACGGTATACGGACAAGGTGGTTCTCACCTATGACAACGATGGGGCGGGAGTAAAGGCGGCCCTGCGGGCTATTCCCATATTGAAGGAAGTGGGGATGTCCATACGGGTGCTGAATATGGAGCCTTATAAGGACCCGGATGAATTTATCAAAAATCTGGGAGCCGAGGCTTTCCGGCAGAGGATCGAAGAAGCCCGCAACAGCTTTTTGTTTGAAATTGATGTGCTGAAGAAAAACTACCGGATGGATGATCCGGAGCAGAAAACGGAATTTTACAATCAGACGGCAAGAAAACTTCTGGAATTTTCAGATGCCCTGGAACGGGACAATTATATGGAGGCCATATCCAGGGAGTACTTCATCAACTATGAAGATTTAAAGCGCCTTGTTAACCGGATGGGAGCTTCTCTGGGACCGGCGCCTTTCCAGGCACGGGAAGAGGAGGAGAGCCGTTTCAAGGGTCAGAAGAAAAAGGAGAAGGAAGATGGGGTAATGCAGTCCCAAAGGCTTTTGCTTACATGGCTGATTGAGAATCCCGAATTATTTGATAAGATTAAAGGAGTAGTCACTCCCGATGATTTTATAGAAGACCTGTATCATCAGGTGGCTGAGATGGTTTTTGAAGGACACGCCGCCGGAACTTTAAATCCGGCAGAGATTTTAAATCATTTTATTAATGACGAGGATCAATACAGGACAGTGGCAGGTCTGTTTCATGCCAGCTTAAAGGAATCCCTGGACAATGAGGAACAGAAAAAGGCGTTTTCGGAAACGATCATGAAAGTGAAAAAGAACAGTCTGGATCATGCCAGCCGCCATGCAGCGGGGATCGAAGAGCTGCAAAGGATCATAAGAGACCAGGCTGCGTTAAAGGATCTGCATATTTCACTGGATTAGGGTGTACAATATAGGCAGGCTGTGGAAGGATGGATTGACATGGATGAGAGTGTGAAGAAGACGTCAGATGGGATGGCAGGATCAAAAAAGGCGGCAGAAGGAACGGCTGTACAGGGGCTTGATGCAGCGGCAGTGGCAGCCTTTGAAGAAAAGTTGAACCAGCTTCTCATTCTGGCAAAAAAGAAGCGTAATGTATTGGAAAATCAGGAAATTTTGGACTTTTTTGGGGGAAGAGCTGGATTCGGACAAGCTGGACCAGATTTTTGATTTCCTGGAAAGCAACAAGGTGGACGTGCTCCAGATCGATGGAGAGGACTTGGACTTAGACGAAGACCTTTTCATTGAGGAAGATATTGAGGACGAAGAAGAGATCGATATGGAAAGTATCGATTTATCTGTCCCCGAAGGCGTCGGCGTGGAGGATCCGGTCCGGATGTATTTAAAGGAGATCGGCAAGGTTCCCCTGCTTTCCAGTGAGGATGAAATTGATCTGGCAAAACGAATTGAGCTGGGAGACGAGGATGCAAAGCAGAGGCTGACAGAAGCCAATTTACGTCTTGTGGTCAGCATCGCCAAGCGCTATGTGGGGCGCGGGATGCAGTTTCTGGATCTGATCCAGGAGGGAAACTTAGGGCTTATTAAGGCAGTTGAAAAGTTTGATTACCGGAAAGGCTATAAATTCAGCACCTACGCTACATGGTGGATCCGCCAGGCCATTACACGGGCCATTGCGGACCAGGCCAGGACCATAAGGATTCCGGTTCATATGGTGGAGACCATTAACCGGCTGGTTCGTGTGTCCAGGCAGCTTTTGCAGGAGCTGGGACGGGAGCCTGTGCCGGAGGAAATCGCAGCCAGAGCAGATATGCAGGTGGAACGGGTCAGGGAGATTATGAAGGTGTCCCAGGAACCGGTATCCTTAGAGACCCCCATTGGGGAAGAGGAGGACAGCCATCTGGGAGATTTCATCCAGGATGATCAGGTGGCGGTGCCGGCAGATGCGGCTACATTTACCATGCTTCATGAGCAGCTGATGGAGGTTTTGGATACCCTGACGGAGCGGGAGCAGAAGGTTTTAAAGCTGCGGTTTGGTCTTGATGACGGACGGCCCAGGACCTTAGAGGAAGTGGGAAAAGAATTTAATGTGACAAGAGAGAGAATCCGGCAGATTGAAGCGAAAGCATTGCGGAAACTGCGCCATCCCAGCAGGAGCAAAAAACTGAAGGATTATTTGGATGATTAAGATGAAAATATCAAAGCGTTTGGAAATGATTGCTTCTTTTGTACCGGAAGGAAGCAGGATCGCCGATATCGGAACGGATCACGGTTACATTCCGATTTATCTGGTACAGGAAAAAAAGCAGAGTACGCCATTGCCATGGATGTGAGGCCCGGCCCCTTAGAGCGGGCTCAGGCCCATATCCGGGAGGCTGGCTTGGAAGATTCCATTGAAGTCCGTTTAAGCGACGGACTTTTAAAATTAGGAGAAAACGAAGCGGACTGCGTAGTCATTGCAGGCATGGGCGGAGAGCTGATGATACATATCCTGGAGGAAGGAAAAGATCTTTGGGATAATATTCCCTATTGGGTCCTGTCTCCCCATTCAGAGCCGCAAAAGGTGCGCAGATTCCTGGAGGAGCAGGAATTTTTTATTGAACGGGAGATTATGATTAAGGAAGACGGAAAATACTATTTCGTCCTGGGAGTTTCGAAAGGGACGGGAAACGCCATGGATTACGGGCGTGAAGTATTCTACCGTTACGGTAGGCTGTTGTTGGAAGAAAGGGATCCTGTTTTACTGGAATACTTAAAGAAAGAAGAGGGGCAGCTGGAAGGAATTCTTGGAGGGCTTTCCCGAAGTAAAACCGAAGCGGCGGAAAAACGGATGGAGGAGCTTCGGCAGGAGATGGCCTGGAATAAGGAGGCGCAGGATGAGATGCGATGAAGTGATTAAAAAACTGGAACAGCTGGCGCCGACGGAGTGTGCCTGCGACTGGGATAGTGTAGGGCTTTTGGCAGGCCGCAATGATAAGGAAGTAAAAAAGGTTTTCATTGCCCTTGATGCCACAGATGAAGTGGTGGCGGAGGCCGCTGACTGGGGAGCGGATTTGCTTCTTACCCATCATCCCCTTATTTTTAAACCCTTAAAAAGGATTAATGATGAGGATTTTATTGCCCGCCGGATCATGAGCCTGATCCGCCATGATATTTCCTATTATGCCATACATACCAATTTTGATGCTGCGCCTGGGTGTATGGCGGATGAGGCAGCAAAGAGGCTGGAGCTTCTGAATACTGAAGTTCTGGAAAAAGAAGGGGCATTGCGCCTGGATACAGAGGCTGGACCCATGGAGGTTCCTTATGGAATCGGGAAAATTGGGCATCTTAAGGAAAAGATGACCGTAAAAGAGCTGGCCGTATTTGTAAAGGAACGGTTTCAGCTTCCCTTTCTGACTGTTTACGGCCAGGATGCGCCGGGAGCTGCCGTGGATTTTATCGGAATCAGTCCCGGTTCCGGAGGGAGCATGATTAAACCGGCTTTGGAAGCCGGGGTGCAGGTACTCATAACCGGAGACATCGGCCATCACAATGGAATCGATGCAGCCGCAAACCATATGGCGGTCATGGATGCGGGCCACTATGGACTGGAATACTTATTCCTGGATTTTTATGGAGGAATATTTAAAGAGAGAAGCCGGGGAATGCTTGGAGATCCGAAAGGCCGAGGTGGTATTTCCTGAAGCATTGATATAAGGAGGAGAACAATGGCATTTGTTACGATCGACGGAGTCACAAGGGAATATCCCATCGGTACGTCCTATCAGGAAATTGCCAGGGAATACCAGCCAAAATATGAAAACGATATTCTGCTGGTCAGCATAAACGGGAAGCTGAGAGAGCTTCATAAATCAGTGGAATTTGACTGTAATCTTCACTTCTTTACAGGAAAGGACCAGCCGGGGATTCAGACCTATCACAGAAGCGCCATCTTTCTCATGATGAAAGCTTTTTATGATGTGGCGGGGGCGGAAAATATTGAGAAGCTGACCGTGAACTTTTCCCTTGGAAAGGGGTATTATATTGAACCTCATGGGGAAGTTAAGCTGACTGAGGATTTAATCCGGCGGGTGAAAGCCAGGATGAAGGAATATGTGGATCAGAAAATCCCGATTATGAAGAGAAACATGAATACGGACGATGCTATTGAGCTGTTTCATAAGCACCGGATGTATGACAAGGAAAGGCTGTTCCGTTACCGCCGGGTTTCCCGGGTCAACATCTACAGCATCGGTGGATTTGAGGATTACTATTACGGATACATGGTACAGAATACAGGCTACATCAAGTATTTTGATCTGGCCCTGTATGACGATGGCTTTGTGCTCATGCTTCCCCAGGCGAATAATCCAGAGGAAGTGCCTGCCTTTATCCCGGAGGAGAAGCAGAAGCTGTTCCGCGTGTTAAAGGAGAGCGTGAAATGGGGAGAACGTTTGAATGTATCCCATGTAGGCGCTCTGAACGAAGAGATTGCGGTGGGGAATATCAACGAGCTTATTTGATCCAGGAAACCCTTCAGGAGAAAAAGATTGGAAGATCGCCGCAAGGAGAGCCAGCCACCGCAGTAGTTTGTAATGATTGCGGGTCCGTTTCCTCAGGGAAAACCACCTTTTCCCACCGGCTGTCCATACAGCTGAAAGCCCAGGGGATGATCCTCATCCCATTGCCGTGGATGATTATTTTGTGAATCGGGTAAACAGTCCGAAAAATCCTGACGGCAGCTACAATTATGAGGTTCTGGAATGTCTGGATATTGAGCAGTTTAATAAGGATATGACAGCCCTTTCTGCCGGAGAGACAGTGGAAATGCCCCGGTATCAGTTTAGACGGGAGAGAGGGAATACAGAGGAGATTATTTGAAGCTGGGTAAGGATGATATTCTGGTCATTGAGGGAATCCATTGCCTTAACGACAGGCTGTCTTATTCTTCTGAATGAAGAAGTTCTGTGTGTACGTAAGCGCTCTCACAGCTTAATGTTGATGAGCACAACCGGATTCCCACGACGGACTGCCGCTTAATCCGGCGGATGGTCCGGGATGCCAGAACCAGAGGGGCTTCGGCCCAGGACACCATCCGCATGTGGCCCACGGTGAGACAGGGGAAGGAGAGTATATTTTTCCTTTCCAGGAATCAGCGGATATGATGTTTAATTCAGCTACGGTTTATGAGCTGGCGGTGCTTAAGCAGTATGCGGAGCCGCTGCTGTTCGGGATACCCAAGATTTCGTGGAATATATGGAAGCAAAGCGGCTGTTAAAGTTCCTGGATTACTTTTTGGGGGTCAACTGCGAGGATATTCCCAACAATTCCATTGTCCGGGAGTTCATCGGAGGGAGCTGCTTTAAGGTTTAAGGCTTTACAAATGTCAGGTTTTATGGTAGACTTGTGTAGTTTTGAGCAAGAAAACGGCCGCAGCTGCAATGCCGAAAGGCAGCAGGTGAGGAAAGTCCGGTTTTCACAGGGCAGGATGCCAGATAACGTCTGGCGGAGGCGACTCCAGGGACAGTGCAACAGAAATATACCGCCGCATATTGCGGTAAGGGTGGAAGGGTGGTGTAAGAGACCACCGCTCTTCTGGTAACAGAAGGGGTCCATGTAAACCCCATCCGAAGCAAGACCGAACAGGGAGCATAAGGCGGCCCGTCTGCTCCCGGGTAGGTCGCTTGAGCCTGCCGGCGACGGCAGGCCTAGATAGATGGCCATTCAACGACATAACCCGGCTTATCGTCTTGCTCAAAACTTTAAATAAGACCTATAAATAAAGAGATTTTAAGATATGATTTAAATATCTTAGAATCTTTTTTAATGTCTGCAACTTTTGAAGCCGTGAAATAATCTATATATCAGAAAAGCAAAACGTATCTGTTAAGGAGCAGATACAGAAAGGGTAACGAATGAGACAGGAAGTTTATGATAAAATGACAGGCTACATCATTGAAAACCAAAGTAAGTTTTACCGGCTGGCTTTCAGCTACGCCCATAATAAGGAGGATGCCCTTGACATCGTTCAGAATGCTGTCTGCAAGGCGCTGGACCATTACGAATCCTTAAAAAATGAAGATGCGCTCAAAACCTGGTTTTATAGAATTCTGGTAAACGAAAGCAATTATTTTCTTAAAAAGAGTAAGAGGGAGACTCCGGCAGGAGAGGACGCATATATAGAGATTCCCTACTATGAACAGGGGTACGAGCCCTCCGGAGATCTTTACGATGAGATCAATCAACTGGAGCCGGAGGTGCAGAATATTATAAAGCTGCGGTTTTATGAAGAATTATCATTAAAGGAGATTGCGGAAATCACTGATATGAATTTAAATACGGTAAAGGCAAAGCTGTACCGGGGACTTAAGCTGTTAAAGCAAAATATTGAGGAGGAGAACCTATGAGCCATTTGAATGATGCCAAAAAAAGATATGACGAAACGCCTATTCCGGCAGAATTGAGCGGGCGCATACAAAAAATCATGGAACAGCATGAAAGGAAAGGAGAAACGGTGGATATGAACAAACTGAGAAAAGGAAATCGGAATTTTTATAAATGGGGACTTGGAACAGCAGCGGCGGTTCTGGTTGTGTTTGCAGGAGCCTTAAATGTGAATACGGCCTTTGCGGAGGAGGTTCAGCAGATTCCGGTGGTAGGAGCTATTGCCCGGATTCTGACCGTAAGCTCCTATACAAAGTCCGACGGAGATGAAAAAATCTCAGTGGAGGTTCCGGGAATCGAATTGATTTCAAAGGATACCAAGGGGCTTTCCAAGCAGATCAATGAAGAAATTCAGCAAATATGCAGCAAATATGCGGATGAGTCGGTTCAGAGGGCAAAGGAATATAAGCAGGCCTTTCTGGATACAGGCGGTACAGAGGCAGAATGGGCAGAGCATAAAATTGAGATTAAGGTATGGTATGAGATAAAGTCTCAGAGCCAGGATTATTTATCCTTTGTGGTAAAGGGAACGGAAAGCTGGACCTCAGCCTACAGCGAGGAAAAATATTATAATATAGATTTAAAAACAGAAAAGCTTCTGACCCTTAAAGATGTTCTGGGAGATAATTATATAGAAAAGGCCAACCAGAGCATAAAAGACCAGATGGATGAGAAAGCCCAGGAGACAGGAATCCCCTTCTTTACATCGGATGAAGGTGGCTTTGAGAGCATTTCAGACGAAACAAAGTTTTATATCAACGAAAATGGAAATCCTGTGATTGTCTTTGAGAAATACGAAATCGCTCCGGGAGCAGCTGGGGCTGTTGAATTTGAAATCCAAAAGTAAAAATGCAGAAAAATGCAAAAAATGAGCCGGGCCGCCGCGGATTTTCTTTGCGGCCGCCTGGCTCATTTTTTCATTGGTTGCAGATTCACCTTACAACAGCTTTTTCTGATTATTTGGAATACTTTTCTTCACAGTACCGGCAGCGGTAGGTTTCCTTTACCTCATCGGCCAGGTAGAACACGTGAGGCAGCCCCTGTTCAATGGAGGTAATGCAGCGGGGATTTTTACAGTGGATCACGTTGGTGATCTTTTTGGGAAGGCTTAAGGTCTTCTTTTCCACAATCTGATTGTCCCGTATGATATTGACGGTTATGTTGTGGTCAATATACCCAAGAATCTCCAGGTTAATGTGATCCAGGCCCCCTTCGATTTTTATGATATCCTTTTTCCCCATCTTGCTGCTTCTTGCATTTTTTATAATAGCCACCTGGCAGTCCAGCTTGTCCAGGCCTAAGTTAAAATAAATTTCCAGGCTTTTGCCCGCTTCAATGTGGTCTAATACGATTCCTTCTTTTAATCCGCTGATATTTAGCATGATTTCTCCACCTCCAGTAATGTCATGATAAGGGCCATACGGACATAGACGCCGTACTGCGCCTGCTTAAAGTAGGCGGCCCTGGGATCATCGTCGATTTCCACAGAGATTTCATTGACTCTGGGAAGGGGATGCAGGATGAACATGTTTTCCTTTGCCAGTTTCATTTTCTTTTTGTCCAGGATGTAGCAGTCCTTTAATCGGATATAATCCTCTTCGTTGAAGAAGCGTTCCTTCTGGACGCGGGTCATGTAGAGAATATCCAGGGACGGCATGGCATCGTCAAGGCTGTCCATTTCAACAAATTCAATGTTGTTGGCCCTCAATACATCTTCACGGATATATTCAGGAACCCTCAGTTCCGGGGGAGAAATTAAGATAAATTTGATGTTTGTGTATCGTACCAGAGCGTTTATCAGAGAGTGTACCGTGCGGCCGAATTTCAAATCGCCGCAAAGGCCGATAGTAAGGTCATTTAAGCGACCCTTTAAAGAACGGATAGAAAGTAAATCGGTCAGTGTCTGGGTGGGATGCTGATGGCCTCCGTCCCCTGCGTTGATGACTGGTATGGTGGAATGATTGGCGGCTACCAGGGGGGCCCCTTCTTTCGGATGTCTCATGGCACAGATATCTGCGTAACAGGAGATGACCCGGATCGTATCGGCAACACTTTCCCCTTTTGCGGCGGAACTGGAATCGGCAGAAGAAAAGCCCAGTACACTGCCGCCTAAATTCAACATAGCAGCTTCAAAACTCAAACGGGTTCTTGTACTTGGCTCATAAAATAATGTCGCTAATTTTTTTCCATCGCACACATGGGAATATTCGGGAAGATTTTCTTCAATATCTTTTGCCAGATCTAGAAGTTGTTCCGTTTCTTCCATACTAAAGTCTAATGGGTTAAGTAAATGTCTCATAGAAATCTCCTTTATCCAATAAGTTATGGTTTAAAATTCTTTTCCCATTATATAGTATCTACCGGAATATTTCCACACTTTTTTTTATTTTATGATATAATCTCTCCATGTGCCAGATTTTCCCTGTAAGGAATATTTAAGGAAGTGTAAGAAAATAAGAAATGACCGATTCTGATATCTTGTTATATAATGTGTATACAGAATGAAATGAGGAGGAAGCTGCTTTGACGGAAAAAAAGACACCGATGATTCAGGTTAAGAATCTTTATAAGGTGTACAAAGTGGGGGATACAAAGGTCTATGCCTTAAACGGGGTGGACTTTACCATATATAAAGGGGAATTCTGTGCTATCGTAGGGCCTTCCGGTTCCGGAAAGTCCACACTTTTAAATATGATGGCAGGCCTTGAAAAGCCGTCTAAGGGAGAAATTGTCATCGCCGGAAGCCACATTGAGAAGCTTTCGGAAAACAAGCTGGTGGCGTTCCGCAGAAAGCATGTAGGTTTTATTTTCCAGTCCTACAATCTCATAAAAACCATGAACACCCTGGAAAATGTAGCTCTTCCCTTGTCTTTCCGCGGAGTTTCGAGAAAGGCGAGAAATGAAAAGGCGAGGGAATACATAAAGCTGGTAGGGCTTGAAAAACAGATCAGGCACATGGCAAATGAGATGTCAGGAGGCCAGCAGCAGAGGGTAGGTATTGCAAGAGCTCTGGCGGTGGATCCCCAGATCATCTTTGCCGACGAGCCTACGGGGAACTTGGATTCCAAGACCACCCGGGAGATATTAGGCCTGATGCAGAAAATTGTCAGGGAACAGAACCAGACCCTGGTCATGGTTACCCATGACAATTACATTGCGAAATTCGCAGACAGACAGTTCCATATTGTGGATGGAAAGATATTTAAGATTGAGGAGCAGCATCATGAGGAGACAAAGGAGGACATGGGTTATGAAGAGGAGTAGGAAAGGGGTTTTGTGGCTGCTTGTAGTCCTCATGGTTCTTACGGCTATGCCGGCGTCTGTATTTGGACAGTATGACTTAAGCAAGAATACATATATTGATGTGAAAAAGACTCCATCAGGCAAAACGGGGGAAAATGTTACCATTAATATGGTTTTCACAAATAATACGAATTATGATTTAAACGGAGTGGCAGTTATGTTTGACCGTTCCGTGGCAGATGAAGAATATCAGGCAAAGGAAGATTCCGACGATGAGGATACCTCCTATTCCGGAGAGGTTTTTCCTTTTGAGATCACCTCCAGCACCTTTGACGCCAAAATTCTGGGAACGGTCAAGAGCGGAAGCTCAAAGAACTTCTCCCTGTCCGCAAGGGTGCGCAGAGACATATCGGAAGGCTATTACCTGGTACCTCTGGAGGTTAAAACAGGGGGCTCCCATGCTACTTATGAAAAGGTGAACATCTGGATCACAAAATCCACCGGAACCACGGAATCCGGTGAGGATGACAGCGATATCCATTTTGAGTTGGGAGAGGATCAGAATACTCCTTTTGGAACTTATCCGGAAGTGATGAATTTCAACATGAATCTCCGCAATTCTTCAGGCATAACAGCTTTTGACGTGAATATCCGCATGGGCCTGGATTCGGACAGCGCAAAATTTCCTTTTGATATTAACGACGGAAATTATACCAGGCATTATGACAGGGTAGGGGGAGGAGAGACCATTTCGATCCCTTACAGCATGGCCATCCGGAAGGATACATACAGCGGATATTATCCCATCACCTTTACCATTGAATACAAAGACAGCACCGAGGGAGATGTTCAGAAAGCAGAAGAGATCTTCTATGTAAAGGTCCAGAACAAGGAAAAGGAAGAGGAGACCGGGGAGTTTGACGCCAATGACCGAACCCGGGCCAGAATCATTGTGGACAGCTTTCAGACTGACCCGGAGACGGTTTATGCGGGAGACGAATTTGAACTGCTTCTTCATATGAAAAATGCTTCCGACAATGTTTCAGCAAGTAACATCCTGTTTAACCTGGAATCGGAAAAGGTATCGGACAGCGCCGTATTTACAACGGACGCAGGCTCTTCCTCCATCGTGGTCAATTCTCTTGGAGCAGGCCAGAGCGCGGATATCCGGGTGAAGCTTCAGGCAGGGGCTTGGGTGGACCAGAGGACCTACGCTATAACCATTAATGAAAAATATGACAGCCCTGAATTTAAAAATGCAGAGGAAAAGGTGATGGTAAACATCCCGGTGAAGCAGATGGCCCGGCTCAATACAGGCACCATTGATGTCATGCCGGATACCATTTCCGTACTAGGAAACCAATGTGATGTTCCCAATCAATAATACTGGAAAGGTACTTCTTTATAATGTCACAGCATCCTTTCAGGGGGATTCCATCCAGCCTGCCGACAGCTATGTGGGCAATATCAAGCCGGGAGAGTCCGGAAACGTGGATGTGATGCTTACGGGAGCCGCCCCCACTACGGATGACGGAAAAATCAAAATCCTGATTACCTATGAGGATGAAAACGGGGTGGTCAGCCAGCCTGTGGAAAAGGAAATGACTTTAAACGTAACAAGGAAATTCCTCCGGACTCTGGAGACGGTGATATGGGAGAGATTCCAACCGATTCGGAGCCGTCAGGTCTTTCAAAATCAAGGTGCCAATTATACTCTCTGTTGTGGGAATTTTGGCGGCCGGAGCCATCGGAACCGTTTTTGTGCTGAAAAGGCGCAAAAAGAAAAAGGAAGCAGAGGAAGAGGAAATAGACAATGAGATTTAGCGATTTGCTTTCCATGAGTGTAAACAACTTAAGGCGCAGAAAGCTTCGGACGTTCTTAACGGTCCTGGGGGTTTTGATTGGTACGGCCTCCATCGTTGTCATGGTGTCCTTAGGAATTGGCTTTAATGAGCTCACCATGGAACAGATCGCCTCCTACGGCAGCCTTACGGAGATTTCTGTTTATTCCGACGCCATGTGGAGGGGAAATGACGGCAGCAGCGAGCCCAATTATATGACGGATGACGTGATCGCCCAGTTTGAGGGCATTGACCATGTGAAAGAGGCTTCTCCTCTTTTGCAGGTAGATGTGCTGATGACCCAGGGAGTTTATCAGGGAAATGTGAGCCTTGTGGGAGTGAGTCCGGCATATATGAAGAATATTCCTTTGAAGGAGGGCCATCTGCCGGAGACAGGAAATAAGGAACTGCAGATGATCATCGGAAATATGGTGGCAAGGCGTTTCAGCAACCCCAAAAGCAATAATTACAATTATTACGACGATTCTTCCAGTGCTCCTGATATTGATTTCATGAATAAGCCCCTGTTTGTAATTTTCGATATGGACAGCTATTATCAGTCTCAAAGCGGCGGAACAACGGAAGGCGGGACCCCTGTCAAGCCTCCCAAGAAGTATCTTCTGTCCACTTCCGGCCTGGTGGAGGGTGGACTGGAGGACTGGAATAATTACAGTTATAACATTTATGTGGATCTGGAGGCATTAAAGTCCCAGCTGAAGCAGATTTTTAAAAAGAAGCCCATTCCCAACCAGCCTACCAATAAAAAGGGAAAGCCCTACAGCTATTTTATTTACGATCAAGCCATTGTGGAAGTGGATGATATGGCAAATGTGACGTCTGTGCAGAAGTCCATTACGGATATGGGATATCAGGCAAACAGCAATATGGAATGGCTGGAACAGTCCCAGAAGCAGGCCCGTATGGTTCAGGCTCTTCTGGGAGGAATCGGAGCTGTGTCCCTGTTTGTTGCTGCCATCGGAATCGCAATACCATGATGATGTCCATTTATGAGAGAACCAAGGAAATCGGCATCCTGAAGGTTTTGGGATGTGATATGAGAAATATCAGGAATATGTTCCTGCTGGAGTCCGGCTTCATCGGATTTATGGGAGGAATTGCGGGTATCCTTTTCAGCTATGGGGTATCCCTTCTCATCAACAAGTTTCTGGCAGGCCGTTTTATGGCTGATGTCCAGGGCAACCTATCCAGAATACCAACCTGGCTTTCCCTGACTGCCGTAGGCTTTGCCGTCTTTGTAGGCATGGCTGCCGGATTTTTCCCCGCCTTAAGGGCCATGAAGCTGAGTCCTCTGGCTGCCATACGGAACGAGTAAGAAAATATCAGGTCTGGAAAAAATGCTTGCTTTTCCTGCGGGAATATTATATGATGAAAATAAAGTACGTGCGACTGGCGGATAAGTGGAGATACACCACGGGGAGCACGATACGAAATAAGCCGACCGCCTGGGCGCCCTTATGGGACGCCCAGGCGGTTTTTTGCTACTATTTAGCCATGCAGAAATATTTACAGAATTTGAGTATGGGGAGCTTGCTCACCAGGCTCAAATTCTGTAAATATTTCTATAGGGCGACGCCGACATGAATAATGGCGGGTCTTCCGCCAAATTATGAATGGCATGGCGGCCTTCCGCCAGTCTAAAGCAGAAAGGAGATCATATGAATTCAATTTCTTTAAAAAAAGATTTAAAAAGTAATTCCTATCCCGGAAGAGGCATTGTCCTCGGCCGAACCCCAGATGGAACAAAGGCTGTAGCCGCCTACTTCATCATGGGAAGAAGTGAAAACAGCCGCAACCGCATCTTTGTAGAGGAAGGCGACGGAATACGCACCCAGGCATTTGCCCCGTCAAAGCTGACTGACCCCAGCCTTATTATCTACGCGCCCGTGCGTGTCCTGGGAAATAAAACGATTGTAACAAACGGACGGACCGACACCATTTACAAGGGCATGGACATACAGTGACCTTTGAACAGTCTTTAAGAAGCAGAACCTTGAACCGGACAGCCCCAATTATCGCCCAATTCTGGAATCATTCACCGGGAGGGAAACCTTTAATTACGCCATGTCCATCTTAAAGTCCAATCATGGGAATCCCGATTCCTGCAGCCGCTATACCTTTGCCTCAAACCCGGCAAAGGGAGAAGGCCACTTTATCCACACCTATATGCACGACGGAAATCCTTTGCCAAGCTTTGAGGGAGAGCCGAAGCTTGTGGAGACCATGGATGATATAGATGAATTCACGTCCATGGTATGGAAAAGCTTGAATGAGGAAAACAAGGTGTCGCTTTTTGTCCGGTATATTGATCTGGAATCAGGAGCTTATGAAACCCGCATTGTAAATAAGAACCAACCATAAAAATCAATCATATGAAAACGACAGGAGTCCAAAAGATGAACGAATTAGAATTGAAATACGGCTGCAACCCCAATCAGAAACCGTCCAGAATCTTTATGGAGGACGGCAAATCCCTTCCCATCCAGGTCCTAAGCGGTCACCCAGGCTATATCAATTTCCTGGACGCCTTTAATGGCTGGCAGCTAGTTAAAGAATTAACAGAGACCACAGGACTTCCGGCGGCGGCTTCCTTTAAGCACGTATCTCCTGCAGGCGCTGCGGTGGGGCTGCCTCTCGATCCTGTGCTGGCTAAGATTTACTGGGTGGAGGACTTGGGGGAGCTCTCTCCCCTGGCCTGCGCCTATGCCAGAGCCAGAGGGGCGGACCGGATGTCCTCTTTCGGAGATTTCATTTCCCTTTCCCATGTCTGCGATGTGGATACGGCAAGGATCATCAAACGGGAGGTCTCCGACGGCGTCATTGCCCCCGGCTATGAGCCGGAAGCTTTGGAGATCTTAAAGTCCAAGAAAAACGGCAGTTATAATGTGCTTCTTATGGACCCGGACTACGTGCCGGACTCCCTGGAGAGAAAACAGGTTTACGGCGTTGTGTTCGAGCAGGGAAGAAATGAGCTGAAGATCAACGGAGCGCTTTTAAAGAATGTGGTCACAAAGAACAGGGAAATTCCCGAAGCTGCAAAAATCGACCTCATCCTTTCCCTTATTACCTTAAAATATACCCAGTCCAATTCCGTCTGCTTTGCAAAGGGCGGGCAGGCTATAGGAATCGGGGCCGGACAGCAGTCCAGGGTCCATTGCACCAGACTGGCGGGCAGCAAGGCGGACAACTGGTATCTGCGCCAGGCGCCCAAGGTTTTGGACCTTCCATTTGTGGACAATATCCGCCGTGCAGACCGGGACAACGCCATTGACGCCTATAATGGAGAGGAATATATGGACGTGCTGGCAGACGGCAGATGGGAAACAATCTTTAAATCTAAGCCAACCGTATTTACAAGAGAGGAAAAGCGGGCATGGCTGGATCAGATGACGGGAGTTTCCCTGGGGTCTGACGCCTTTTTCCCCTTTGGCGACAACATTGATCGGGCCTATAAAAGCGGAGTGAAATACGTGGCCCAGCCCGGCGGTTCTGTGCGGGATGACCAGGTAATTGAAACCTGTGATAAGTATGGCATGGCCATGGCGTTTACGGGAATCCGCCTTTTCCATCATTAAAAATTAGTACCAGCCAATATTTTTTGTAAAAGCACTTTAGGCAGACGGCGGGCATAAAATGAATGTAAGTAAGTTTAAGGTGGCTTTCTTTGAAAACTTTTCCCAAACCTTTAACTGCGCGAGAGGAACGAGAGTGTCTGGATCGATACCAGAAAGGGGATCAGGAGGCGAGAGCCACACTCATCGAGCGCAATATGCGGCTGGTAGCGCATGTGGCAAAAAAATACCAGAATACAGATTACGATATGGAAGACATTCTTTCTGTAGGGACCATCGGACTTATCAAGGCAGTTAATACTTTTCACCCGGACAGAGGCTCAAGACTGGCTACTTATGCGGCCAAATGTGTAGAAAATGGTATCCTATCACAACGGCCCGGCTTTCATACCTATACGACTGGGAAGCACGAAGCAGAACTTTATTGCCTGGAGCTTTAGTCTTCAATCATTTGCCTCTTAAAAACTTTAAATATTACCTCTATATAGGACAATGAAGTTTAAAAGTCCTGTATAGGGGTATTTTCATGTCCGGATATTTAACTTTTTCGTACAAACTTTCCCAGAGGGCCTGATAAAGCGAATATTCATTCACAGCCAACATATATATTAACAATATCCGTCGAAGGGGAGGAAAAATAAAATGATGAAGCTAGTTGCTATAGGCAACCGCTGCATGAAGGATGACGGCGTGGCAGTGAGGGCAGCCGAATTATTGGAGGACGAGCTGGCTCCTATGGGAGTTCAGGTGATTATCGGCGAAACAGATTGCCAGAGCTGTTTCTATTCTCTGGACAAGGATGATTTCGTTTTTCTTCTTGACGCAGTTTTCACAGGAAAAAAGCCGGGTTCCCTTCATTTATTCAGCCTTGAAGAGGCAGTGTCACAGTCTTTCAATCCCTTTGCCCAGCATGATATGGGCCTCATTGAGCTTATGAAGCTTTACGGCAGTAATTTTAATGGCTGCCTCATCGGCCTTGAAATCAGTGAAATTGGCTTCGGCACCGACCTCAGCCCTGTTTTAAAGGACAAACTGCCAAAGCTGTGTGAGGAAATCAAGGATACAATTAAAAGAATCATAGGGGAACAGAAAAGGCGGCAGTGTTAAAATGCCTGACTCCTACATATAGATTAATGACCCGCTTTTGGGTCAAGCAATTGTATCCACGCTTTGGGAGGTATGTCGATGGAACTGAATTTGTTTTTGGATTATGTAGGAAAAGGCCTTAAGGAAATCAGCAGGGATGTGGAGAGGCTTCATGAGAACCCGTATTATGGCTCCTCGGACCTGCTGGACCGCTTAAGCAGCCATGTGGTCATGCTGGAAAGCCACATTGACTATTTTACCCGGTCAAATCATCTGACCATGGAAGAAATACCTGATCTGTACCATAAAATCTATGCAAGCCAGGAACCGGAGGAGCCAGAAGAGCCGGTAGAGCCGGTAGAGCCGGTAGAGCCGGAGGAACCGGAACCCAGGTATTTTACCCTGGATGAGCTGGCCAAGTATAACGGACAAAACGGGGTCCCTGCCTATGTTGCGGTAAACGGGGTTGTCTATGATGTTACAAATAATCCTGTCTGGAGGGGAGGAACCCATTTCGGCGGACTCACTGCGGGAAGGGATCTGACCAATGACTTCGAAGGGTGTCATCCCGGTGCAATCGTTTTAAGCGTGCTTCCGGTGGTAGGTTATTTAACTTTAGTGTAAAGCGGGTGATCAATTTGGAACCAGTAAAATTCAGCTGTCCCCACCAGGAAATGCGGTTAAGGACAACGGCGAGCCTTGTTGACAGAGTAAAGCATGTGCTTGCCACCAATGTGCTTCAAAAGAGAACCCTGGTCTGGCTGGAGCTGAACGGCTGCACCGGAAATACCATTTCTCTCCTGGACGGAGAATATCCTGATTTTCAGTATCTTCTGACCCAGATGACCAATTTCATATTCAGCAACAGTCTGATGGCATCGGAAGGCAGCGAAGCCATGGACCGGCTGTTCAGTCTAAATGGAAGCGATTATATATTGGCTGTGGAGGGGGCCGTATCCTTAAAGGACAACGGCGCTTACCACATCATAGGACAGTACCAGGGAAAAGAGGTCACTGGCCTGGAAGCAGCCCGGAGGCTGGGAGAAAATGCAGCTCATGTGATCGCTGTGGGAGCCTGTGCAACCCATGGAGGCGTATCGGCGGCAAGGCCCAACCCTACGGGATGCGTGGGTGTACAGAGCGTTTTAAATAAGAAGTAATAAAGCTGCCTGGCTGCCCCTGCCATCCTGACTGGTTCATGGGGACTCTGGCTTATTTGCTGCTGTATGGAGAGCCGCCTCTTGACAGCCTGGAACGTCCTTTGATGTTTTACAGCGTCACCATTCATGACCGGTGCCCCAGAAGATCCTATTTTGACAATGGCATTTTTGCCAATAAGCTGGGAAGAAACCTGCATGTTCATGATGGGCTGCCGGGGGCCTGTTACTCCCATTGACTGCCCCATCCGCCAGTGGAACGGACATGTGAACTGGCCCATAGGAAGCGATTCCGTCTGTATCGGCTGCGCCCAATTCGGCTTTCCTGACGCTATGGAACCGTTTATCGTCTATGACAGTATGAGAGGGGATTAAGTATGGCGGAAAAAATAACAATAAATCCCGTTACCCGTATTAACGGGTTTATGGAAATAGAAGCTGATGTGGAAAACCAGGCCGTACAGGATGCCAAGACAAAGGGCCTGATGTTCCGGGGCTTTGAAAAGATGCTTGTGGGGAGAAGCCCCTTTGATGCCGTCTATTTTACAGAGCGCATCTGCGGAATCTGTTCCACCGCCCATTCCATGGCATCGACCCTTGCCCTTGAAAGCGCCCTTGGCTTTGTCCCTACGGAACAGGGAAGATATTTAAGGGATCTGGTTCATGCCTGTGAATTTTTTCAGAACCACTTAAGGCATTTCTACCAGTTTACTCTGCCGGATTTTGTAAAGCTTCCGGATGAATATCCTCTGTTTCAGATGAACCATGGAGATTACCGCCTTCCAAAAGAAATAAATGACAAAATGGTGCAGGATTATTTTCAATCCCTGGAGTTCAGCCGCAGCGCCCACGAGATGCTGGCTGTCCTGGGCGGAAAAGCTCCTCATAACCATGGAATCTTTATTGGCGGGATCACCTCCCTGGCTACCGCGGATAAGATCATTGCCATAAAATCCATTCTCTATGATATCAGCCGGTTCATTGACGAAAAGATGATTCCTGATGTGTATACCATCGGAGATTATTACCCGGAATATTATCACATGGGAGGAGGCTACGGAAATCTGCTGAGCTACGGCTGCTTTAACGGCTACAAGGATTTGGGAACCCTGTACGTGGATCCCCTTACCTATAGCGGCGGTCAGATCGAACCCTTTGATCCGGACAGGATCAGCCAGGGGGATGAATATTCCTGGTTCAATGAAGAAAATCAGCCGGATCTCCAGAAGCCCCAGGCTTATTCCTGGATCAAAGCCCCCAGATATGACGGTCTTCCCTATGAGGTAGGACCTTTAGCAAGGCAATGGCTTTCCGGCGAATACAGAAACGGGATTTCTGCCATGGACAGGACCATTGCCAGAGTGCTGGAAGTCAAGAAGATCGCGGAGGTCATGAATACTCTCATCGATAACCTGATTCCGGGACTGTCTCTGCAGATGGAATACACGGTTCAGACAGCTGCGGGAAGAGGGCTGGTGGACACTACCAGAGGAGCTCTGGGCCACTGGCTTCATATTGAAAACAGTAAAATCGCTTTTTATCAGGTGATCACGCCATCCGCCTGGAACTTATCTCCACAGTCGCAGAACCAGAAAGGAACGTCGGAACAGGCATTAATCGGAGCTCCCGTAGCAAATGCCGACGTGCCCGTAGAAATAGGAAGGATCATACGGTCCTTTGATCCATGCGTGTCCTGTGCGACCCATGTGTTCATCGGGGGTAAAGAAGTCAGCCGTGTCCACATCGTTTAACCTTTCGTCCTTTCCTCTAGGATTGCCGCAAGGAGAGCCTGCTTCTGGTCATTGGGACAGGAGAGCTGTCCAATATACTGGAAAATGGCCTGGCTGTGGATGAGGGCGGTCTTTCTGCCTAATTCCTTTTTCTTTTCGTCGGTTTTCGGGTAATGGGAGATGAGATTCATTGGGAGGCTCCGGAAGTGGGGTTTGTATATTGTATGATGTCCGGCGTGTCCGGTATGTGGTAAAGGAGAAGCTCTTAAACCCTGTGGCAGACAGACGGAGCTTTTCATGAACAGGAGGGATGCCGGTGGAGGAACGGAAAGGGCAATTGGCGATCTATTCGAGAAAGTCGAAATTTACCGGAAAAGGGGAAAGCATTGAGAACCAGATCGAGCTTTGCAGGCAGTATATTTCCGGCCATTTCGGCAAGGACCTTGCAGAAAGTGCCTTTGTTTAGGAGGATGAGGGCTTTTCCGGGGGAAATCTTGAGCGTCCCCAGTTTAAGAAAATGATGCAGGAAGCCAGAAAAATGAAGTTTACGGCCATTGTCTGCTACCGGCTGGACAGGATCAGCCGCAACATCGGTGATTTCGCCAATCTTATTGAGGAACTGAACGAGCTTCATATCTCTTTCATTTCCATAAAAGAACAGTTTGACACCTCCTCCCCCATGGGAAGGGCCATGATGTATATTGCATCCGTATTTTCCCAGCTGGAAAGGGAAACCATTGCAGAACGAATCCGGGATAACATGCATGAGCTTTCCAAAAGCGGAAGATGGCTGGGAGGAAATACACCTACAGGCTACCGGTCG
>JASGGP010000026.1:0-23645 GCA_047604985.1 Lacrimispora sp. | reverse complement strand
GTTTTTATGTTTACCCGGCTTGCTCCGGAGAGGGCAGATACCCTGTTCTCTTTTATAAATCCACGGTTTCTTTTGCTTATTATTGTTTAATCCCTTTTCAAATATACGGTCTTATTATTATTCTTATTCTCCTTAACCTCCAGCTGCCCGATGCTTTGTACGAATTTTGCAAAGGTGGAGTAGCCGTAATCCTTTACCTTAAAATCAGCGAATCTCCGGTGCATGCCGTTTCCCAGAGCAGCCAGCTCCATGCCGTTGTTGCAGCCGCCTACCAGCTTCACCGCATACTCATCCAGTTCCTGCTTCTTGGTACGGTTGTCCTTCATCCGCACAGTCACCACATTGTTGGATTTTCTGAGTTCAAAGCTGCCCATCTCCTCCAAAAATTTAGATAAGGAACTGTAGCCGTAATTTCTCACGTCAAAATCCGAATATTTTTTAACCAGGCGGTTGCCGATCTCTCCAAGTCCGGTTGCCTTGTTCTTATCGTCATTTTCTAATATGATGGAGGTGATGTCCTGTTCGATTACCTCTCTGCTGATTGCTCCCGTTCCCGTTCCTTCTTCATCCTGATCAAGAAGGATCTCCAGGTTGGTAAAAACCGTACAGGCGGCACGGAAAGATTTGGGTGTTTTTTCCTCTCCCATTCCGATGACCTCTTTTCCCGACTCCCTAAGCCTGCTGGCAAGGCGGGTGAAATCGCTGTCGCTGGAAACAATGCAGAAGCCGTCCACCTGATCTGTGTAAAGCAAGTCCATGGCGTCAATGATCATTGCGGAATCCGTGGCATTCTTTCCCACGGTATTGGAAAACTGCTGGATGGGGGTGATGGAATTTTCTAAAAGCTCCATCTTCCATTTGCCCATCTGGGCGCTGGTCCAGTCTCCGTAAATTCTTTTGTAGGTGATAACGCCGTACCTGGTCATCTCATCCAGGATACATGTAATATACTTTGCGGAAATATTATCTGAATCAATCAATACTGCAAATTTCTTGTCACTCAATCCTCTGCTCCCCCATCTTGTCCGTTTTCGGTTCTGGCTTTTGTTGCCGACTGTCTTCTATTATATTTCATTTTTCCATGAATTACAATTCAAACCGTCACCAATTTCCCGATTGAAAGGAAAATGCAATTCGGGTATAATAAAACCATAGACTTTTAAGTCAAAATCTTACTGAAAGAGGGAAATGGACTACTATGGATATCAGCTATCTCCACGAATTTGTCATTTTGGCGGAAACCGGAAATTTTCTTGAAACTTCGGAAATTCTCTTTATCTCCCAGTCCAGCTTATCGAAGCATATCAAGGCCATTGAAGCGGAGGTGGGCTGCCCTCTTTTTGACCGCTCCACCCGCAGGGTATGCCTCAATGAATACGGCAAGACTCTCTTAGGGTATGCCAAGGAAATTGTCAACCTGCAATACCAGTACACCATGGCTCTGGCAAACCAGTCGAAAAAGGTCCGGCATACCCTTTCCATCGGCTCCATCCCCATGATGACCCCCTATCATATTACGGATGTAATCATGAAATTCAAAAAAGAGTACAAATCCTATTCCGTTCATTTGGTGGAAGGGGAGTCGGAGGAATTAAAGGAGCTGATCCGGCAGAACAAGTGCGAGCTGGCTTTTATCCGAAGTGAAAATGAGCCTGACGAAGAGTTTACGAAGCTTCCCTACACCACTGACCGGATGGTGGCGGTGCTTCCTGCCCTTCACCCCCTGGCACGGAAAAATTATATTTCCCTGGAAGAGCTTAAAGGAGAAGATTTTTTGTTTCTGCCGCCGGACTCCCTGCTGTACCGTCTGTGCATCAAATCCTGCCAGGAAGCGGGTTTTTCTCCCAACGTCACCTACACGGGGAAGCTGGCGGAGAATATCCTGGATCTGGTGAGGCAGGGTATGGGTATCTCCCTGCTGATGCAAAAGCCCATTGAACACCTTGCAGGCCCCTCTCTTTCCCTGGTGCCTGTCACTCCGAAGATCGAGACGGAAATCAAGATCTGCTATAAAAAAGGAACAGAGCTGTCAGCCGCGGCTAAGCACTTCCTCTTAAATACGTTATAGACACATATCGTTATAGACATATACAAAAATAGGCTGCCGCAAAAAAGAATTTGCGGCAGCCTATTAAAATTCAAGCCTCATTTCTCTGAATCAAGCGGTAATCAAACCGTCTTTTCATCCTTTTTATCACCGATGACAAGGGCTGTTCCCAGCGCCAGGAAAAAGCTTACCAGCGCGCCGATACAAAGGCCGATGAAACCTAAATCAATTCCTGCCGGATTAATGAAGCAGGGCAGGCCAAGCGGCCCGGAAGCGCCGAAAGAATACAGCTTTGCTCCGCAGAAGCCTGTGATCATGGAGCCTATACCGGCGGATAAAAAGCAGGTGTACATGATTTTCTTCCGGGGAATCAGAACACCGTAAAGGGCCGGTTCATTGACTCCGAAGAAAGTGGAAAAGATGGCCGGCAGGGCGATGTTCTTTTCCTGAAGGGATTTCGTCCTTAAGAACACTCCCAGCACAGAGCCCATGCTTGCTAGGGCGCCGGAGAAAATCAAGGGATTAATAATATCATAGCCATATGTGGAAATATTCACATTGAACATCATGATAATCGGCATGTGCAGGCCGAACATGACGAGGACTGACCAGAAGGTTCCCAGCACGAGGCCAGCAATTCCTGCGTTAAGGCCGATGATGACCTGAATTACCTCTCCCAACAGTCCCTGGAGCAGCATGGCCGCCGGTCCGATGACAATGAAGCCTACCGGCATGGCGATCAGCAGAGTCAGAAACGGCACGAAGAAAGTGCGGATCATGGCCGGGAGACGGTTATTTAAAAACCGGGAAACAAGTGATGCAAAGTAAACGATAAGTATGATGGGAATAACGGAACCCGAATATCCTGCTCCAGGCAATATGACCGGAATGCCCAGAAATTCCGAGTAAACGCTGGATTCAAAAACCGTTCCGGCAAACAGGGTGTAAAGGGCCTGGCCGGAGGACAATGCCGCCAGAGTCGGATAGGATAAGCAGGCTCCAAGGGTAATGCCATAAATCTCTTTCAAGCCGAACTTTTTTGCGGAAGACCAGCCCACAGCTATCGGCAGGAAGTAGAAGAGAGCATCCCCCAGGCCCTGGAGAATCACATAGGTGCCGCTTTCCTTTGACAGGGCCCCCGTCAGGGTGGAGAGCACCAGGAGAGCCTTAATCATACCGCTTGCCATCAGAATGCTGAGAAGGGGCTGGAAGATTCCGCTCATGAGCACCAGGAAACGGGAAATGATACTCTGCTTCTCTCCGTCTTTTTCTACGGCTTCTTTTACCGGCTCTTCCGCCTGGAAATCTCCTGTCTTTATTAAGTCTTTATAGACTTCATCAACGTGAGGGCCGATGACCACCTGATACTGGCCTCCTGTCTGAATGACCTTCATGACTCCCTGGGTATTGCTTAAAGCTTCCTTATTGGCTTTCCCCTCGTCCTTCAGCTTGAACCGCAGCCTTGTTACACAATGGGTGACTCCCAGAACATTGTCTTTTCCTCCTACATGCCTGATGATTTCTTCACATAGTTTTTCGTACTTCATAGCTTCTCCTCCATTTTCCGCCACGTTTTCCTGCCCCTTGACCGTGTAACGGGCGACGATTGTTTTCCCCTTCTCTGTACTTCCCTCAAAACCGGACAGCTGATAATCCAGACTTCCGGCATTTAATAAAATCATGGGCGTAGTTAAGTCGATGTTCCGGTTTTTCATAAAGTCCCGGTCAAGCCTGATGAGAGGCTCTCCCGTCTCCACTCTCTGTCCCATCTTTACAAGGGCTTCAAAACCCTCTCCCTGTAGATTCACCGTGTCCATGCCGATGTGAAGCATGACCTCCGCCCCGCCGTCTCCGGTCAGGCCCACGGCGTGCTTTGTCCCGGCGATCAATGTGACCACGCCGCCGCAGGGAGCGCATATGGTATCATCCTCGTAAATAAATGCAACCCCGTCTCCCACAACCTTACCGGCAAACACCGGATCCGGAACCTGTTCCAGGGGAATGCAGGTTCCGTTTACCGGCGCAAATAGCGTGCCTGTTTTTACCATTTTTACTTACCTCCTGCTTTTATTACCTTCTGTTTTTATTACTTTCTGTTTTTATTATCGACTTTTTTCATTACCTTCTTTTTTCATTACTTTCTTTTATTACCGGCTGTTTTCATTGGAGCTGTTTTTCAACAGCTCTGATGCCTGGATGAATTTTTCAATCAGCTTTTCCGGCTCTCCTTTTGGAATCTGGCTCTCTGCAGTCTCAAAGGACAGGCCGTACTCCTCCCGGGGCAAAAAATATTCGTAATATCCGTTGGTATAACCGCACACCAGCCCCAGATCCAGGCAGGCCGCTTTCAGCTGGATGCCGAATTTGGACCCCAGTTCTCCCGGGAATACAAAGAGCTGCAATTTTCCCGACTGAATCAATGAGGCCTTGGCGTCTAAATGAAAGCCGTCATGATGGATGGTGTGGAATAAGGTCTGGCATCGGATTTCACCCAATTCCAAAGGTTTTTGGACGGGGATTTTCATGATTTCTTCTGCCATTCCGGCTGATACCCGTTCCAGCTCCTTAAAATCATTTCCCTGCCGCTGGTTTCTGTTGCTGCAATCGCCTGCAGCCCCCACCATCATGAGAGGATAAAAGCCCAGACCCTCTCCCAGCTTTCTGCACACATTTCCGGCCCATTCTCCGGTCAGCCATGTGTTATCGGCGCTGATTACCGTGGAATGAACCGCCCAGTTGACCATGCCTGCAAAGGCCGCTCCGGAACGGTCGAAAAATTCTACCACAATCACCTCGTTGTCGGCATTTTCTCCGGGATGGTTCCGGTTCCCGTAGTAGCCGGAGATCACTGCCCTGCCGTACCTGGCTGTGGCTTCCTGCATATTTCCGGCACATTCCTCGTAGGCCCTACAGATGGTATCTATGAGAAAACCGTAATAGCTTAAGTCGAATTTCCCTGTATACCAGCCCTTGTGATAGGAAACCACAGAGGAGTGGTTGTGTGTGGCTGACAGCAGGACGCAGTCCCGGTCAATGCCGTACCTTGTACTAAAAAGAGTCTTTACATCCTCCGCCATCCCCTCTTCAAATTCAAGGAAGTCCGCGGAAAACAGGAATATCTGCTTTCCGTCCTGATCCATCAGCAGGCTGTTTCCGTATATATCATCGTGAATTCCCGCAGCCGGTTCCATCCGGTTGGGACTGCGGTAACCAATGAGGTGAAATTCCCCCTCCGGAGATAAGCAATGCCTTCCATGTCCGATTTTCATGTGCTTTTCCTCCTTTCTTCCTGTTCTCTTCTTGCTTCCAAAAGCAGCTCTTTGATCCTGTCTGCCAGCTTTTCGGCAGACCCTTGGGCAAAACTGGAATTCATGGCCTCGTAGGTGATCCTGTCATAGGCCGTCTTCTCCGGCATGTATTTTTCCGCCCCGTTTACCATGGTAAACACCATAGTAAATGGGAAAGGGGATTTGCTTCTGATCTCTTCTGCTGTAATACTGGACAGCTCCGGAGCCAGGCCTACTATTGCCGCGTCTCCCAGACAGAGGATTCCGATGGATACGGTCCTGTAACCGTCAGGCTCGTATTGATAATGAGCAGCCGGGCGGATGTCTTTTGGGTTCTTAAATCCCTTCTGGCCCTGGCATTGGCAGAGATCGTATTTGATATAAATGGAGCCGTCCCATGTAACAGGGATTGCTTTATCTGCTGCAAGATCTGCCTGGCTGGAAAGAGCTGCGCTTAAGGCGTGAAGTAAGGAGAAGCCGCCGCCCGGATCGTGATAATCCTTTTTCTCGGCCTGTAAAATGGGCGCCTGATCCCCTGCTGCTCCTGTCACGAACAGGGCAGCAAAATCCCCGTCACGGCTTTCCTCTAAAAATCTGCTTGCAGTCCCGGCCAGATCGCCGCTTATGAGCCTGGTCCCATCCTTCAAAAAGGATTGCTCCATGACAGAGGACTGTACGTCACAGCTGTACACCAGAGCCGCAGTCCTTCCGTCCTGACGGTCAAACCGCAGGACCGGAAGGCTCTTATTTGAAAATCCGTTCCAGTTTGTCCCCAGCCACCAGCCCTCTTTTGTAGGAACATCCCGGTTCACATTCACTGGGCAATAACCCAAACCATAATCCATTGATACCGGTCTCAGATTCTCCATTGCCTGTTTCAGGGCTTTCCTGAGCCCATCTTTCAGGCTTTCCATGAGAATGCAGTTTTTTCTGACCACATCCTCTGCTCCTCTTCTTAAAGCCTCTTCAGACCGCAAATGGGGAGCGGTAAAAGTATGGCTGACACAGATCCAGATATGTTCTTTTTCTGCTCCTGTTTTCTCCCCAATCAGTTCTCTCAGCTCCTCAAGCCCATAATCCCTTAAGGAGGTCAAATCCAAAACAGCCAGAACAAACAGAATATCTGACTCCAGTATCAGCACCCGGGCCATGAGCTCGTCATGAACACCGCTGTAGTCCTCTATGGGAAAAATGGACTGAGGCAGACTGATTTCAGCCTTTCCCGCCCCTGCTTTTATCATAAAAATCCCCCTTTCTTTTTATCTAAGCAATCCCGTACAGCCTCGTCGCATTCTTCCACAGAATCAGTTCCTTTTCTTCCTCTGTCAAATTCAGCCCCCGCACAAATTCAGGGCCGTCCATGAGCCATTCCCGCCTTACGGGATAAGAGGTTCCGAAAATCACATGATCCGCTCCCAGAACGCGCACCGCACATTCTAACTGTTCCTTCCCCCAGGGCTGGGCATGGGACATTTCAAAGTAAATGTGTTCTTTAAATATGTTCCTGATATCCCCCTTATCCACCTCGTACATCTGGATCTGATCCTCTGCTTTCGCCTGATGGGGAAAGAGCATATTCGCTATTGCAAAGAATCCTCCGCCCAGCATGGAATGGACAAATGTCAGGTTGGGATATTTTTCAAAAAATCCGCTGAATAACTCCCGCCCCACTGCCGTGGCCTGGTCCACGCATCTGCCGTAAGACCGCCTTAGATTATTGTAATCATACAGGCTGCCATATTCCACCGGAACCGGCGTATGATGGATGTACACCGTGGTCTTACGCTCGTTGAGCTTCTGGAAAAAACCGGAAAACACTTCATGATCTAAATAGAGGTTCCCATAATGGGCGCAGAGCTGGATATGGTTTATGCCCAGCTCCATTCGGCACCGGTCCACCTCGTCAAAGCACTCCCTGCCGGCAATGGGAGGAACCACTCCTAGGGGAATACATTTCCCTTGACTCTTTCTTCCATGAGCCGCCATCTGATCGTTAAATTTTCTACAAGTATCCAATGACATCCATTCATGACAGCCGGGCAGCTTCAGCACTGCCTTGTCGACGCCGGCAGCTTCCATATCCTGCAACTGCTTTTCCAGAATGTAATCTCCCTGGGCGTAATTCAAATTCTGACAGCCCGGCGGCTTTTCAATAACGATCTGGCGGACTGACCCATCCTCTTTTAAATATCCTTTCGTCCCATATGTACAGGGGATTTCCGAAAGGAACTTAGACATATCCTTATCATTTCCAAAAATCTCCTCTGAAAACCAGTACATATTTGCATCAATAACCATATTGCCTCCTTCTTTATGCCTCCCTGCTGCCATTCCTGTATAACTCTCCTTTTTGCAAAAAGATCCGGCTGCCGCTTTCAGGCCCTGCCGTCTGCATGCTTCCTGATTCTTATTTTAGTGTAAACAAGACGCTTAATCAATTCGATTACGGGGGCCATTTATTCTCAAATCGAATAAATGCAGGCCAGATCTGGGGAATAAAGCTGCATCGGCTTATGAGGAGCGGTTTGCATTAAATAAACCCGTCTTCCGGCGGGCTTATTATGTAATCTTACGTTTTCAATTCTCAGTCCTCTGCACCATTTGTTATCTGCGGGCGATTAAATTCACATTGTTTTACAATGGTTCGGACAATAGGACCTGCCACAAATATCTGCCATATCATGGCCATGGGAAAATTCACTGCTACCGCCTGCAGCCATTTCAGCCATAATGGGCCCGGCATTGCTCCTTTAAATGCAAGCGCAGCCACAAAACTCATCATCGGGCACATCAGGCAGACGGTTGCTGTTTGAATGGCAATTATTGTCTTAAGTGCAGGCTTTTCACTCGGTTTGACAATGGAAAAAGCGATTTTACGCGCAAGCCGGCCGGCAATAAGTTCCTGCAGAACTATGACGATAGCCATAAGCCACAGGAGCTCGGGAATTGAAATGGTAAAGCTGTGGGGTGCGAAACCGTATACAATGATGTGGTTGTAGGTTTCCATTCCATAGACCATCAGCAATGCCATCAGCAGGCTGAAGATGATTTTTTGCGTTTTTGTTTTCGGCATGGGAATTCCTCCTAAATTTGTATTTTTGCATAAAAATAACGAACGGCGTGAATCAACTGGTCTTACGCGATTCACGCCGCTCGTTGTTTATAGTATAGCATATATATAAGTTTTGATGTAAGTAATTTTTTTCATTTTTATTCCGTTTTAGATTTCCAGGCAGACTTATTTCCACTAAACCTACAGTCAAATTTTATTATTTTCAACCATACTAAGAAAGGACCATTTAATTAAACTGAAACGAAAGGAGTGCTATTATGAATTCTAGTATTTCAAAGGACTGCAATTGCGGAAATTCAGGCGGACAGCTTGCAACGCCAACAGAAACCGTCTGCCTTGCTATTGCTACCATACCCATCCAGCCTTGGGAACAGCCTTACGATCCTGAGACAGCTTTAAAAAACGGCACTATTTTCCCATGTCTTAATCTTCCTTTCTTTGAAACAGGAGGTGAAATGTAATGGCGGATCAGAATAAGCTTTTAAAACAGATCACAGAGACAAGCTTCATGGTCAACGACCTTACTCTGTATCTGGATACCCATCCCCTGGATGAAAATGCCTTAACCGCCTTTAAGCAGGCGAAAGATCAGAGAAAGCAGCTGATGAAAACCTATGCGGAAAATTTTGGCCCACTGACCGTGGACTGCGTGTGCCCGGATACCAATAATAAAACAGAATCCCATACAAAATATGCCGGGCAGAAGCATTTCACCTGGTCTGACGGCCCGCTGCCATGGGAAGGAGGTACTGTATAATGTGGAATTATGAAAAAAGACTGCAGTTTCCCATAAACATCAAAGAGACCTGTCCAAAGACAGCATCCCTCATCATCACACAGTTCGGAGGGCCTGACGGAGAGCTGGCGGCCTCCATGCGTTATCTTTCCCAAAGATACTCCATGCCATGCAAGGAAGTGGGCGGACTTTTGACGGATATCGGAACAGAGGAGCTTGGACACCTTGAAATGATCTGCTCCATCGTTTACCAGCTTACGAAAAATCTGACCACGGAGCAGGCCAAGACAGCAGGCTTTGACGCCTACTATGTAGATCATACCACTGCCCTCTGGCCTACGGCCGCTGCCGGGGTTCCTTTTAATGCCTGCGAATTCCAGTCCAAGGGCGATGCCATCACGGACTTAACAGAGGACCTGGCTGCAGAGCAGAAAGCCAGAACCACTTACGACAACTTAATCCGCGTCATAACAAATCCCGATGTGAGAGAACCCTTAAAATTCCTCCGTGCCAGGGAAGTGGTTCATTTTCAAAGATTTGGAGAAGCTCTGGAAAAAATCAAATCCAACTTAAATTCTAAAAATTACTATTATTTTAATCCGGAATTTGACAAGCAGTTTGTAAAAACCCCCATGTAAATAAGAAAAGAAACAGGGGAACAGCTATCCAAAAGGTAATTAAAAACAGCAGAAAACAGCACCAAAAGAAAGGCCGGAGCATGGATTTCCCCTTATGCTCCGGTCTTTCTTCCTATTATAAATATAGGATAATATAATCCGTATACTACTTCTGCTCCTCATAGCTGTACATTAGCAGCTCATAAATCTCATCTGTCACCGGATCGTCCTTGTAATACCCGTCAAGAAGAGACATGATCTTCGCCGCAAATTCCGACGGCACAGGCCGGTCCTTTATTACCTCATGGAAATCCTCTTTCATTTCACTGACCGTTTCCCTTTTTGAGGGTATTCCAAGACCGTAGAGCTTACACAGCATTCCAATGGCTGCGCATGCCTCGTTGGACGAGGTAAGGGGGGCATTTTCAAATCTGGTTTTAATTTCCACTGCCTGTTTGTTGATGTAAAATACCATAAGGCTTATCCTTTCACGCGTTTTTAACCTGGGCAATATCGATGAGGGTCAGCTCCTTCGCCCGGTTCTCCATGCTTGTCACCAGAGCCGCGGCCGTATCCAGGGAGGTTAAAACCGTCACCCCTGTTTCAATGGCGTTTCTGCGGATTACAAAGCCGTCCCTGCTTCTGTCAGCTCCCTGAGGCGGGGTGTCGATGACCAGATCGATTTCATGGCCCAGGATTAAATCCAGCAGGTTGGGGGATTCCTGCTCCAGCTTACGCACCTGGAATGCCTTTATTCCGTTCTGATTGAGAACCTTTGCCGTTCCCGATGTGGAGAATATCTTATAGCCCTGAGCCTGGAACCTTCTGGCGATGTCAATAATTTCCTCCTTATCGGAATCCCTGACAGTGATAATCATATTCTTATGCTTGGGCAGCTTGATCCCTGCTCCTGCAAAGGCTTTGAACAATGCTTCATTAAAGGTCTTTGCAATTCCCAGACATTCTCCCGTGGATTTCATCTCCGGCCCAAGGTTCACATCGGCTCCCCGGATCTTTTCAAAGGAAAAGACAGGCATTTTCACGGCAATATAATCCGCCACCGGCTGAAGCCCCGGCTCATATCCCAGCTCCTTAATGGAGTGGCCGCAGATGACCCTGGTGGCAAGGGGCACAATGGGGATTCCTGTTACTTTGCTGATATAGGGCACGGTACGGGAGGAGCGGGGATTTACCTCGATCACGTATACGTCTTCCCCTGAAACAATGAACTGGATGTTGATCATTCCCTTGACATGAAGAGCTCTTGCCAGCCGCCTGGTGTATTCCACCAGGATTTCTTTTACATTTTCACTTAAGCTTTGGGCCGGGTAGACGGAAATGCTGTCGCCGGAATGGACGCCTGCCCGTTCTATATGCTCCATAATGCCCGGAATCAGGATATCCGTTCCGTCACAGACCGCATCCACTTCAATTTCCTTGCCTACGATGTACTTATCCACAAGGATGGGATGCTCCTGAGCGATCTGGTTGATAATCCCTATGAACTCGTCAACATCCTGGTCGGAAATGGCGATCTGCATCCCCTGTCCTCCCAGCACATAGGAAGGCCTTACGAGCACCGGATATCCCAGCCTGTTTGCCACTTCTTTTGCTTCCTCTGCCGTAAATACCGTCTGTCCTGCAGGTCTGGGAATCTGGCATTCCTCCAGAATCTTATCGAACAGCTCCCTGTCCTCGGCTGCGTCCACATCCTCCGCCGCAGTTCCAAGGATGGGCACTCCCATTTTCATCAGGGCTTCTGTCAGCTTGATGGCTGTCTGGCCTCCGAACTGCACCACCGCGCCGTCCGGCTTTTCTACCTCCACAATGCTCTCCACATCCTCAGGGGTCAAGGGCTCAAAATACAGCTTGTCGGCAATGTCAAAGTCTGTGCTTACTGTTTCCGGGTTGTTGTTGACGATAATGGTTTCGTAGCCTTCCCGGCTGAAGCTCCATGTGCTGTGGACCGAGCAGAAGTCAAATTCAATTCCCTGACCGATTCGGATGGGACCGGAGCCTAAAACCAGCACCTTTTTTCTGCCGGAGCTTCCTTCTGATTCATTTTCACTTCCAAAGCAGGAGTAATAATATGGTGTTTCCGCAGCAAATTCGGCGGCGCAGGTATCCACCATTTTAAATGCGGCCGTAATCCCCTTTTCCTTTCTCATCTGACGGATTTCCTGAGCGGGAATTCCTGTGAGCCTGGAAATGACCGTATCGGGGAATTCCAGCCTTTTGGCTTCTGCCAGCAGGGAAGCGGTCAAAGGACCCTTTTTAAGAGCTTCTTCCATTTCCACAAGAATTGCCAGCTTATCGACAAACCAGACATCAATCTTTGTGATGTCATGGATGGTTTCATAGGAAAAGCCTCTCCGGAGAGCCTCCGCTATGACCCATATCCTTCTATCGTCGATAAGGCTTAAGGTCTCCCTCAGCTCGTCGTCCGTAAGACTTGTAAAGTCATAGGACAGGAGGCTGTCCACATGCTGTTCCAGGGAGCGGATAGCTTTCATGAGGCCGCCTTCAAAATTGGTGCAGATGCTCATAACCTCTCCGGTTGCTTTCATCTGGGTCCCCAGAGTCCGTTTGGCGCTTATGAACTTATCAAAGGGCAGGCGGGGCATTTTCACCACGCAGTAATCCAGCATTGGCTCAAAGCTGGCGTATGTCTTTTTCGTCACCGCATTCTTAATCTCATCCAGAGTGTAGCCCAGGGCGATCTTTGCCGCAACCTTGGCGATTGGGTAGCCGGTGGCCTTGGAGGCCAGGGCGGAGGAACGGCTGACCCGGGGATTTACCTCGATGACGCAGTATTCAAAGCTTTCCGGGTGAAGGGCGTACTGGACGTTGCAGCCGCCGGTAATTCCCAGCTCGCTGATGATCCTTAAGGCAGAGGTGCGCAGCATCTGGTATTCCTTATCCCCTAAGGTCTGGGAAGGGGCCACCACAATGCTGTCGCCGGTGTGGACGCCTACGGGATCGATGTTTTCCATATTACATACGGTAATCACATTCCCGGCGCCGTCGCGCATGACCTCGTATTCGATTTCTTTCCAGCCGGCAATGCAGCGTTCCACTAAAACCTGGCCTACCCGGGAAAGGCGGAGACCGTTTTCCAGTATCTCCCGGCACTGGCCCGGATTCTGAGCAATTCCCCCTCCGGAGCCGCCTAAGGTATAAGCGGGGCGCAAAACTATGGGATAGCCGATTTCCTGGGCAACTCTAAGGCCGTCCTCCACATTTTCCACGATGTCAGAGGGAGCCACAGGCTCGCCGATCTTTTCCATGGTTTCCTTAAACATCTCCCGGTCTTCCGCCTTTTTGATGGTAAGTGCCGTGGTTCCGATGAGCCGCACGTTGTGTTCCTTTAAAAAGCCTGCGTCTTCCAGCTCCATGGCCAGATTCAAGCCGGCCTGTCCGCCAAGGGTGGGGAGAACGCTGTCGGGCCTTTCCTTTAGAATGAGCTGCTCCACCACTTCTAAGGTCAGAGGTTCTATGTAGACCTTGTCCGCAATGTCCTTATCAGTCATAATGGTGGCCGGGTTGGAATTTAAGAGGACCACCTCCACCCCCTCTTCCTTTAAGGAACGGCAGGCCTGGGTTCCTGCGTAGTCAAATTCCGCCGCCTGGCCGATGATGATAGGGCCGGAGCCTAAAACCAGTACTTTTTTAATATCAGAAATCTTCGGCATTATTTTCCCACCTCCATCATATTTAAAAACCTGTCGAATAAGTAGCTGGAATCCTGAGGTCCGGGACAGGCCTCGGGATGGTACTGCACGGTAAAAATGTTTTTTCCGGTGTATTTTAAGCCTTCATTTGTTCCGTCATTGACGTTTACGAATGCCGGGACAGCCACCG
Source organism: Lacrimispora sp. (assembly GCA_047604985.1). Taxonomy (GTDB): domain Bacteria; phylum Bacillota; class Clostridia; order Lachnospirales; family Lachnospiraceae; genus Lacrimispora. Next base: position 10,024 of record JASGGP010000026.1, on the reverse strand, counting down.
ATTGATCAAGGGTTTCCGTATCTACCACATAGCCGTGGTTCTGGGAGGAAATATAAACCCGGCCGGTTTCCAAGTCCTTTACCGGATGGTTTCCGCCTCTGTGGCCGTATTTTAATTTATGGGTGTCGCCTCCTGCGGCAAGGGCCATAAGCTGGTGTCCCAAGCAGATGGCAAAGATGGGGACATCGGATTCATACAGCTTTCTGATTTCCTTAATGACCCCCACGCACTCCTTCGGATCTCCGGGGCCGTTTGACAGCATGATACCGTCGGGGGAAGAGGAAAGGATCTCTTCGGCTTTGGTGGAAGCTGGATAAACCGTCACTTCACAGCCTCTTTCATTCAAGGAACGGGCAATGTTCTTTTTGGCTCCTAAATCCAGCAGCGCCACTTTCTTTCCAGGGCCTGGGAGCAGGTACTTTTCCTTACAGGTGGAAGCCTCCACCACTCCTGTCACGGAATAGGCTTTCATACGCGCAACAGCCAGAGCAGGATCATAACCTTCATCGGTTGTAATCATGCCGTTCATTGTTCCTTTTTCTCTTAAGATTTTTGTTAGGGCTCTCGTATCGATACCACTGATACCTGGAATGTTGTTTTTCTCTAAGAAATGCTGAATGGTATCCTCGCTTCTAAAGTTGCTGGGGATTCTAGATAGTTCTCTGACAATGTAGCCGTCCGGCCATGGTTTTAATGATTCCATATCTTCGTGACAAATACCGTAATTACCAATAAGCGGATATGTCATTACAACTGCCTGTCCCGCGTAGGAGGGGTCGGTGAGGACTTCCAGATAACCCGTCATGGAAGTGTTGAATACGATCTCGCTGATCACTTCCCGTGGCGAACCAATGCTGGTCCCTGTAAATACAGTGCCGTCTTCCAGTATTAAAAAAGCTTTCATACGCAAAGTCCCAGTCCTTTCTTAATGCTATGGTTTTTGAGAAGCTTATGCCTGCCCAAATTGAATAGATTATACATTATCCTGCGACATTTTTCAACTGTTTTCTTCTCTATTTATATTACTGTATTTTCAAAAATACTTTTGCATTTTTAAACATTTTTCACAAATAATATGTATAATTATGTATTCGCATACTTTTCATGCTATAAGGGCAGACTAACTTTGCATTGATAAAAGGTGAAAGAAAACGGAAGGAGGAAATTATGATAGACAACAGCGAACTGCCAATTGGCTTTACCATGGAACTGGCGCAGCACTCGGACATTCTGACCCGTTTGCGTCTCTCGCGGAGGGAGAAGAAACAGGATTGTAAACGGCGCCAGAACCATTGAAAGCAGGGACGAAATGCGCGATTACGTAGAATCTATGTTTAAGGAACAAAATCGTCTTTCTTTTAATGAATCCTAACAAGCTCCCGCAGGTGCGAATTTCTTTTCCGCCTGCGGGACTTTTGTAATCATTCCCATTTCTGCCTAATATATTATAATAATCATTTAAATAAGGGGCATTGCATGAATGAATACATAATGGGCATTACCCAGGAAACCGCTGCCGAAGGCACTCTTCAGGTAAATGTCGTTTCTTCGGAAAACAACTTTCCCATACGGGACGCTGAAGTTTCTATCTCTTATAAGGGGGACCCGAACGCCACCGTGGAACAAGTGACTACCGATATTTCCGGGCAGACCAGCCAGGTCAGCCTTGCCGCGCCTGCGCTTGATTTGAGCCTTTCTCCGGGACTTATCCAGCCTTACTCGGAATACACCCTCATGGTCCAGGCCCAGGGCTTTGAGCCGGTGGCCATTTCCGGCACGGAAATACTGGCCGATACTCTGGCTCTTCAGCCGGTGCGCATGACGCCGGTCAAGGACGAAGTGACTCCCGACGTACCCATTGTCATTCCGGACCACACCCTCTATGGAGAATATCCCCCAAAAATTGCGGAGCCTGAGGTTAAAACCGTTGCGGAAACCGGTGAAATCGTCCTAAGCCGCGTGGTCATTCCCCAGACAATCATCGTCCATGACGGGGTTCCCACAGTCCTACTGCGACCAATCAGTGTCCCATACCACATAAAATGTCGCTTCCAGTGAGACAATACTGCTGGTTCCGCCATCACCCCAAATATTCTGGCCATCATGAGCTTTACCTTAAACCGTGTCTATACGGAATGGTACCGGAACCAGGGATATGACTTTACCATTACCTCTTCCACCGCCTTTGACCATAAATGGATCTACGGCCGGAACATTTACGAAAGCATTTCCCAGGTTGTGGATGACATATTCAACAGCTACTTATCAAGACCGGGCATCCGGCAGCCCATCCTCACCCAGTACTGTGACGGGAACAGGGTCCAATGTCCCAGGTGGATGTCACAGTGGGGTTCCTGCGACTTAGGAAACAGGGGGTATTCAGCCATTGATATCATCCGGTATTATTACGGAAGCGACATGTATATCAATACTGCGGAGCAGGTTTCCGGAGTTCCGTCATCTTTCCCCGGGTACAATTTAACAATCGGAGCAAGCGGGGATAAAGTCCAGCAGGTCCAGGACCAGCTGAACACCATTGCCGGCGTCTATACCGCCATCCCCCACATAACCCCGGACGGAATCTTCGGTCCTGCCACTGCGGAGGCGGTCCGCCAGTTTCAGACCATCTTCGGTCTTCCGGTGACAGGAATCATTGACTTCGCCACCTGGTACCGTATATCCCATATCTACGTAGGAATCACCAGGATTGCGGAATATTCCTAAAGGAGCCATGCAGAAAAATCCAGGTAAATTTCGTGTGTGAGTTCACTCACAAAGCGAAATTTACCTGGATTTTTCTATAGGGCGGAACGCCCGAATGAATAATTTGGCGGCCTATATCCCAGACTTCCGACAATAAACTATACCCGCCAAATTATGAATGCATGGCGGAGCCGCTTCCGTCACCCCATCATCCCGTCACCCCTCCCCTCCCAGCACCCCCGCCAGTACATACCCCAGCAAGGCCAGAGAAATCCCTCCCATTAACTGATACAGCTGGACACTTCCCCATTCCACATCCCAAAGAATAACAAAAGGAGAGGAAAACACCAGCCCGATAATGACCCGGTACATCTGACGCTCGTGGCGGCTGAGAAGCCCCTCCACCACCTTGGCAAACAGAAACACGCCCAGGGCAAGACCCACGCAGTAAGGCACCAGCACCAGCCCATTGGCGATCAGTAAGGGGAAATCAAGGGCCGATGCCGCCCGGATACAGGCATTATTGGTCTGCAATATAGGCTCATAATACCCAATCATCATCATAATCATGGACCCGCTGACGCCTGGAACCACCATGGTCGCCGCAGCCAGCAGCCCCACCAGAAACAGGGTGAACACCCAATACCTGCCGGAAGACAGATAAGCTGCGCCGGATGCCATATCCATCCCCTCTCCATTATGTCCCAAAGAAATGGTCATTTCAGCAGCAAAGGTGATGACCAGAACGATACAGCAGGTAAATGCAGCCGTTAAAATACCATTCTTTCTGTCCGATCCATCCTTTGCAAATGACCTTTTAAAAAGTGAGGGAAGCCCGCCGCCGATCAGCCCCAGAAACGCCATTTTGGTCTGTAGAGGGTATGTATGAAACAGATATTCAAAGGCCAGAGATAAAAAGATAATCCCGACGACGGCCCCGATCCCATAGGGAAGAAGAATCCGTATGCTTTTTAACGGCTCCCGGAACAGCCGGGTAACCGCATGTATGATCTTATCGTATACCCCCATGGTAATAGCCAGCATCCCTCCGCTGATCCCCGGAAGTATGTTTGCCACGCCGATAATAACGCCTTTTAGAAGCTCACTGATATACTTCAACCAATTCCTCCTGAATTACCTTTCCATACATCCTATGCCCTTTTGACTGTCTCTAATACATCTTTCCCCTTTCCGTAAAGTGGCTTTGTTGCCACAGCAAAAAAAAGCCGCAGGGGCGTGGCCGTTTTACAGCCTGCGTCCCGGCGGACCCTGGAATTTAATAGACAGCCGGCCGTTTTACCATAAACGTATTATAGCCCTCTCTTCTAAGGGCCTGCTCCATGCGCACCGCATTGTCTATATTTAAAAATGCTCCCACGCGGACCTTATAAAGTCCATCCTCATAGACGATAAACGCCGGGAAAGCCTGGGATTTCAAGGCCTCGGCCTGTTCCTCCGCCAGAGAGCGGACCCGGTAAGCACCGGTCTGTATCTGGTAATATTCCGTCTGACTCTCTTCCTGCTCCTTAAAGGTATTCAAAATCCCCGTTGCAATGGCCTGGGCGATGGCGTCAAAATTCTGGTCAAAGAGATAATTATCCGATTCATTGTCAATAAATCCCACTTCCACCAGAAGCGACGGAATATTGCTTCTCCTTAAGACCACCAGGCTGGGGCGTTCCACCGTACCCAGATTGACAAATCCGGTACCGCTTAAAGCCTCCCCTATATTCTTTGCCAGCATGGCCGGTAACCCCTTGTCTTCAAATAAAAGAAACTCTATTCCCGAGCCGGTGCCGGGAACCGGCATGGCATTGCGGTGTATGGAAATGAAAAGATCCCCTTCCGTTTCATTGGCCATCCTGGCTTTTTCCAGAGGTGTGTTGTAGGTGTCGTCAGTTCTGGTATACCTGACGTCAGCGGCTGTTAAGTAAGGACTAAAAATCTCTGTCCTTTTTATTGATTAAATGTCCTTTCCAACTCCTGCCAGCGCTTGCTCTTTTTCATATAGCCATATGTTTCCTCATCTGTAAAACAGGTAAGCAGGCTCTCATACAGCTCTTTGCAGAATTCCTTGCCGGTTTCTTTAAATTCCATATGTTCATAAAGAGACGATTTCGTAAAATCGCATATTTTATTAAGGCCGGCTATCATTTGCTCCATCGCTTCTATTGTTGCTTCCATATCTTTCTCTGATGTTGCTAAGTCAAGTCCCCACGAGGCCTCATGGTATTCTCCCATTTCAAAAATCTTTGCCAGTTCTCTTTGCTTCCCAACAAGCATATGAGCCTTTTCCATGTCTTTATCCTGCATTGCCAGCATGTATATGCTGTGAAATACCATGCTTATCATTTGATAGCCCGAAAACAGCAGTTCTTCGTATGCTTTATACGCCTCCTTCATTCGATTCGTCTTGCTGTAAATAACCGCCTGCTTTCTCTTCCGCTCCGGATTTTGATTTGAATAATAAACCAGATATTCCTCTGCCTTCCCGTACTGTTCCTTTCTTGAATAGAATCCAAACAAGGAATCGGCACCACGTGTTCTGATATTTTCATCTTCACTGTCCAATGCACGGGCATAGCAATGATTGATGTAGCCATCGTATTTCTCCGAATCCGGAATATCTTTTGTCAGGCGCCATGCATCAAGAATCACGGCCATTTGCCAAATCAACTGTTCACAATTAGGATATTGTTCCATTTTTCCTTTTGCCCATTGAAACACTTCTTCATAGGTTTCACATTTTAATTTATCATTCGCTTCGTATACAATGCGGTTTATCTCTTCTGCCGTAAGCGTTTCCTGAAAGGACAACAGGGTATCTAAGTTAATATCAAGCAGTCTGGCAATAGGAGCCAATAACATAATATCCGGCTGCGAATTTCCATTTTCCCACTTATTAACTGCCGGTGCCGTCACTCCAAGACGGTTTGCCATTTCTTCCTGGGTTATGTCTTTTCTTTTTCTGTACTTCCGTATTACCTCACCTATCTGCATATAAACGACCTCCTGATTTTGTTTTAATAAGCAACGGCCATTACTGTCTTAATCATATCAGGACGCATCCCGTCTAACAACTGAATATGTGTTAATTATTCTTCAAAAAAATTAACTGTCATTCATATCAAAAAATAAACCGGTTGGGTGTTATCCATTATTTCTTCGTATCTGGCTTGGCGTATAGCCTGTACGCTTTTTGAATAAACGGCTGAAATGAAGGGGATCATCATATCCTACAGCATCCGCAGCCTCGGTTACGGTACATCCCTGCTCACGCAAAAGTCTGGCAGCTACATTGATCCTGTAATCTATGAGAAAATCAATGGGCCGGCACTGGGTGTATTTATAAAAGAGATAGGAAAGCTGTGATTTGCTTTTCCCGATATAATTTGCCAGATCTTCCATTGTCAGTGAATTCCTGTAATTATCTTCTATATAGTCCATAAGCTCTTTCACAATGCGGTAATCTTCAGCATATTTATCTTTTTCACCGTTGAAGAAAATGTTCTGAAAAACCTGGCGGGACAGCAATTGCTTTTGAAGAATAGAATGAATGTCCATCTGTTCATTGGCATCGGCCAGCTCCTGCAAAACCGGTGAAACAGCAGGCAAATCAATGGGTATGGAAAACAATAAATTACTGCTTATCTGATGGTAATAAATATTGATATGAGTAAAGGGATTCTCTCCTAAAACACGAAAGGTCAGCTGGCATCCCGGACAGCCATGGACCATTGTTCCAGGCTTTGCAATAAAGCATTTATCGTCAAACCTTATCTCCGCTTCTCCCTCAAGGGGAAAGATGAATGCTCCATGTATGGTTTGGTAAGAGGTAGGCTTGTCCGACGGATACTTCACAAACTGTATTACATTATTTACGCGGAACGGAGAGAGCCGATAAGCCTGTTTCAGTATATTCAGAGCAGTCTGGGAATCCATTTTATCAATCCTTTCATAAATGCAGCAATAGGGAAACCACCGCATAAGGACAGACGGTTCCTCGGCGGTGTTTTCCCAAATAGGTTTTAATCCATATGTGTTTATGGTTGTTGCAGGAACTGCTTATGGAAATAAGTCAGGGCCTCGGATAATTTCAGCGGAATATTGTCATGATGGCCGTATGGATTCCACTTCATTTCTATGTTGCCCTGAGGCAGATGAGCTGTGAGGGCTTCATAAGTATCTTTTGTCGCCTGTGCAGCATTCTTTTTAATATCGTGAGAGCCTTTTCCCTCATTTTCCCCTGAAGAAAGAAACACGGAGGCTCTTTTGTTAACCAAAGTATTCTTTTTCACAAAGCCGGTCCAATCCGGATACCAGAAAGAGCCTGAAATTGAAACAACATGATCGAAAATATCTGTCCTATATAAAGAGTATACCCCAAGCAGTCCGCTAAGGGAGATTCCCAATAATGCAGTTTTTGCCGGAGAAGCATTGCCGAACAGCTCCTTATTAACGCCTGGAATTAAAACCTTCTCCAAATAATCCAGATGCTCCCCTCCCCTGCCTCCAAAATCTGCAAATTGTTCATGAAAGGCTTTGGCGGGCCACGGTGTATATTCGGACAGCCGGTCCAAAGGCGGTACACCGATTAAAAGAAAGGGGTATGCTTTCTTTTCTTCCGGGATTTTTTCCAGCGTTTTGAAAATAATATCTCCATCCAGCGCATATACAACCGGACAGCTGCTTGTTCCGGGGGAAAAGCCGGATGGCGCCAACAGTTTTAAGTCTCTTTCTGCGATATGAATCGTTTGCATTTGTTCCACCTTAATTAATTATAAAGGAAATCTGAAAGTTCTTCCAGCGTATCAAAGTTGCGCACACCATAGTCCATAAAAGCGTCATACGGTACTTCGATGATTCTGTTGTTTACCACAGCCGGTATTGATGCCAGTATTTCTTCACTTTTCATACTTTCTACAGCCTTTGCATCATTTTCCGCATTGCGGTCCGCGGTAATATAAATAATGACATCAGGATTTGCTTCTACAAGATTTTCCAGTGTAAGATTGGAGCCGCCCTTATCCATGACATTTACACAATTTAATGCGGAAAGCATTCCATTCTGCAGCTTTGCATTTGCACCGAAAACCACAAATGTTCCTTCCTTATAAGTTGCCATAACCAGCACATTAAGGGTTTTGCCTCCGGCTGAGGCCGCCACCTTTTCTGAAACTGTGTTCAAACGCTCTGTCAATGTTTCAGCATAGGCGTCTGCTCTATCTTGAACATCAAAAATTTCACCCAGGGCAGTTACGTCATCTATAATATTCTCCATGGAAACATCCGTGCTCATATCACTTGCTTTTTGAGCGTAAACATTGATCCCCAGCTCATTCAGCTCCGGAATGGAACCAAAGGTTCCCTCTGCAAATGTGGCGCTGCGCCCAATAATAACATCCGGCTCAGCTGCCGCAATAACCTCTTTGCTGATGGTCATTTTATCACCCAGAATGTCCAGGGAATCGTAAAGTTCTTTCCATTCATCTCCCGGTGCATTGTCAATGGCAATTGTACCCACAATCTTGTCAGACAGACCTAAGCTGTAAAGCAGTTCTATGGATGAGGCATTTGCTGTAACGACTCTGTCCGGAGCTTTATTAAAGGTCTGTCCAACAGTGACAAAATCGCTGCCTTTGGTCTCCACGGTAATGGGATACCCGGTTTTCACGGCGCTGGTTTGCGGTGCTTCCGAAGCAGGGGAAGCGCTGGTTTGTGAAACTTCCGACGAAAGAGAAAGGGTACTTTGTGTGCTGTCCTTTTTTGTGCTGCATCCGCTTATCATTGCTCCTAATATCATAGTTCCTGCTATAAAGGCCACGGTTTTCTTTTTCATTTTTTATTTTACTCCCTTTTATAATATTTGTCATGTTACTCAAGCGGAAAATAGCTGATTGCCATTCCTGCCTGACTGTCTTCTGTTATCCTGCAGTCCACGCGGTAAATCCGGCGCACCATTTCACGGTTAATAATATCTTTAGGTGATCCATAGGAATCAATCACCCCTTTATTTAAAATGTAGATAGCATCGCAATATTGTGCTGCCAAGGATAAATCATGAAGGGCCGCCAATACGTTAATGCCCAAATTTTTGATAATACTTAAAATCTGCAGCTGATATGTAATATCCAGGTGATTTGTGGGCTCGTCCAAAATAAGAAGGGAGGGCTGCTGTGTAAGCGCCCGTGCCAGAACAATCCGCTGCTTTTCTCCGCCTGACAAGGTGGCAAAGCTTCGTTTGGCATAGCTCTCCATGCCTACCTTTGCCAAAGAATCCGCCGCAAGATCACGGTCCCTCTGCCCTTCTCTCTCCAATGTACCAAGGTGGGGAGAACGGCCCAGCATAACGATTTCTTCAACCGTCAAGTCAAAGTTTATATTGTTGAACTGACCCACTACTGCCATTTCTCGGGCCAATGCTTTTGGCCTGTAGCTTTGCAGGGGCTTATCATCCAGCATTACCGCGCCGCCGGATGGCTTTTGCATACGATATACTGTTTTGAGCAGTGTAGATTTTCCGCTGCCGTTGGGCCCTAAAATACCAATAAATTTTCCATTTCTAACATCCAGCGAAACGCCTTTTAAAATCTCATTTGCCGCTAAATGAACCTTTAAATCCCGTACAGTAACATCCATACTCAAACCTCCTTAACCAAAACGGTAATGCCGTTTTATTAAAATATAGGCAAAGAAAGGTGCACCAATCATAGATGTCACAATTCCGATGGCAAGCTCCCCATTTGGTATCACAACCCTTGCCAGTGCATCCGCCCAAACCAGAAATATCCCCGCCCAGCAAAACCGTAATGGGCAGCAGGCGGCGGTGATCCGCTCCGACAGCAGCTCTTGCAATATGGGGTATCATCAGTCCCACAAAGCCGATAACACCGCATGCAGAGACTAATACGCCGGTTAAAAGAGCAGCCGCTGCCATATACAGCTTTCTGTAAAAGCTGAGGTTTACACCCAGGGTAGATGCCGCCTCATCGCCAAGCAGCATGGTATTTAAGGTCCGGTACTGGCTGAGAAAAAAAACGGTGCAGACAGCCACAACGCAGCTGGGCAAAATAAGGTTATTCCAGCTTCCCCGGGTCAAGGATCCCATTGTCCAGAATTTTATGCTCAGCATACCGTTTCCATCTCCGGCCACGGAAATAATAAAATTTGAAAATGAGGTACATATGGCATTAATAATTGTGCCGGAAAGAATCAGCTTGCCGGATGTTGCCTGTCCCCCTACAGAGGCCAGGAATAAGACCGCTCCGGTAGCTCCCACTGCCCCCAGAAAGGCAAGTAAGGATACCGAAGAAATGCTGCC
>JASGGP010000025.1:0-24605 GCA_047604985.1 Lacrimispora sp. | reverse complement strand
TATGTAGCAATGTGTGGTTTTGAGGGTATATGCTTTAAGAAGAGAGTAAAAATGCGTGAATCCAGATATGGGTTTGCGCATTTTTTATTAATTTCAGCCTTAACGTAAAGGGATTTTGAACATTAGCTGAAGATCATAGGTATTTTGGATTTAAATAATGGAATGAGGCAAATGTAGTATAGATAGATTTTATGCCTTATTTATGGTATTATTATACTAATGCTCTTTTGCATGGAAGAAGCATAAAAGAATGAGTGAGTAAAGACAAAATAGCAAGGCCTGCTTCATCATAAAAAGCTTCTGAAGGTCCTGAGATAAAGAAAGATACAGCAGAATAGAGGTTAAAATAACTATGATAAATATACTTTTCGTCTGCCACGGCAATATATGCAGATCTCCTATGGCGGAATTCGTCATGAAAGACATGGTGGAAAAGAAGCATTTAAGCGATTGCTTTTTTGTCGCATCAGCCGCCACCAGCACAGAGGAAATCGGAAATCCGGTCCATCATGGAACCAGGAATAAGCTTAAGGAGCATGGCATTTCCACTGCGGGAAAATATGCGGTACAGATATCACGGAAGGATTATAATAAATATAATTATCTGATCGGTATGGACAGCCGGAATATCACCAATATGATGCGGATTCTGGGCGGAGACCCTAAAGGAAAGGTGAGGCGTCTAATGGATTTTGGCCCTAATCCCGGGGATATAGCAGACCCGTGGTATACCGGAGATTTTGAGACTACCTATAAGGATGTATGTGAAGGCTGTGAAGCCCTTTTAACCCGGATATTAAATGAAGAACTTGCGGGAGACTGCAAAAAATAAGAAAGAATTTTTATAAACCTTCTTAATCCGTATGAAGAAAGATCTGTAACAATATGTGGTTTTGAGGGGATATGCTTTAAGAAGGGAAAAAAATGTGTGAATTCAGGTATGGGTTTGCGCATTTTTTGTTTGCTCTCATGGGGTTATTTCTAATCTTATAGGAACAATCTGATACGCAAATAAGTTCTATATTAAGGACTTTGACGTTGTAAAATCTGACGGATATGGGGTTTTGATAAATTTTTTTGTATAATTACGAAATATATTAAAATTAGTCATTAATGAGAAAATTGTGTCCGGTCCCATATCTTCCGTTTTTTGGCACTTTATGGTAAGATTAATATTGTTCGTAAAATAAGATTTTTGTATGGCGTCTTTTGCTGTACTGTGTCATATATGGGGGAGAGTAGATGCTGGACTGGATTCTTGGCTTGGGAGCGTTTGTTTTATTTTTTCTGTATGACTGGAACAGGGTATTTGTCAAAACAAGGTGGATGACTCCTTTTTTTGCAGTTGGGAATCTGTGTCTGGCTGTGGTGGCTGTCAGACTGGTTTGGCTCTCTGTATCCGGCAGGTACGTGGGATGGATTGGATGGCTGATGGGAGCGGCACTGTTTCTGGGGGGCCTTATCCACACCCTGTATTTTGCGCTTCCCTTTGACACCACTTACCGCAGGGAGGCGGACATGCATAAGGTATGCAGGACCGGAGTATACAGCTTTTGCCGTCACCCTGGTATCTGGTGGTTTTTTGGCTGCTTTTTATGCTTGGGAATGTCCACGGGATCAGAGGAGAGAATTGTGCTCTGTATCCTGTTATCCTTCTTTAATCTGCTGTATGCCTGGTATCAGGATTGTTACATATTTGTCAGGGAGTTCTCTGATTACGGGGATTATCAAAGAACTGTGCCATTTTTAATACCGAAAATTACAAAGGGCGGTGAACATAAGTGACGTTTGAGGAAAAGCTGGTGAATCAGGAGTATGACAGGATCTGGCAGGAGTACTGTGGTTTTCTGGATCTGGACCTGGAATCCTATATGAGAATACAGAGAAGGCTGCTGGAAGAACAGATTAAGCTCTGGAGCAGCAGTCCCCTGGGGCAGAAAATTTTAAATGGCAGACGGCCTTCCGGTGTGAATGAGTTCCGTTCCATGGTACCCCTGACGACCTATGATGATTATGCAGATGTTCTTCTTATGAAAAAAGAGGAGATGCTCCCGGACAAGCCCATTATCTGGCTTCAGACTACATGGGAGGGCGGAAAACATCCAATTAAGGTAGCTCCCTATACCAGGGGCATGCTGGAAACCTATAAGAATAATATTATTACCTGCCTTATGATGGCCACCAGCAAAGGAAGGGGAAGCTTTAATATTGATGTGGGCGATACTTTCCTCTATGGCCTGGCCCCGCTTCCTTATATAACAGGCTTAATACCTCTGGGATTATCGGATCAGTTTCACATGGAATTCCTGCCTCCGGTCAATGAGGCCGTGAATATGACATTTTCGGAGCGCAATAAGAGGGGCTTTAAGATGGGGCTCAGCAAGGGAATTGATTTTTTCTTCGGAATGGGAAGCGTGGCTTATTATGTGAGCAAAAGCATTGCCAGCCTGTCAGAAGGCAGCAAAAGGGGAGGTTCCCCCTTAAAAAAGCTTTTAACCATGCCGCCGTCTATGGCAATTAAGTACGTAAAGGCAAAGAAGCAGTGCCAAAAAGAGGAACGCCACTTAATGCCTAAGGACCTTTTTCAGCTGAAAGGATTCCTCTGTGCCGGTACTGACAACCGCTGCTATAAAGATGATTTGGAGGAGCTGTGGGGCATCCGTCCTGTGGAGGTGTTTGCGGGTACGGAACCCAGTTTTGTGGGAACGGAAACCTGGAACCGCAACGGTCTGTATTTTTTCCCTGATTCATGTTTTTATGAGTTCATGCCGGAAGAGGAGATGTACAGGAATATGGAGGATTTCTCCTACGTTCCCAAAACTGTCTGTATGGACGAGGTAGTACCCGGAGAAGTATATGAGCTTGTAGTGACTGTATTGAAAGGCGGAGCATTTGCCAGATACAGGGTAGGCGATATGTACCGCTGCCTGGGGCTTACCAGCAAGGAGGATGAGACCAGGATTCCAAGGTTTGAATACATAGACAGGGTACCGGATATTATTGATATTGCGGGCTTTACCAGGATATCGGAGAATTCCATCAAGAATGTGATTGAGCTTTCAGGGCTGGAGGTCGCAGGCTGGGTTGCCTTAAAGGAATTTACAGCCGATAAGGGGAGGCCTTTCCTGCACATGTATGTGGAGCTGACTCCGGGCGCCATTGTGAACCGGGCGGTGAGCAGGGATCTGCTAAAGGAGCATCTTACTATTTATTTTAAATATGTGGATCAGGATTACCATGACTTAAAGCACATACTGGGTATGGATCCCCTGGAGATAACAGTTCTCAAATGCGGCACATTTAAAGCATATGAGGAGAAGACAGGGAAGCCGCTGAGGCATATTAACCCTTCTATCCACGATGTACAGGACATGGTAAGGATGCAGGAACCAACCAACAGGCAAAGGAGATACTGATTGTATGAGAAGCTATGTTTTTATTTCCGTCACAGCCTTATGTTTTTATCTGTTTCTCATGCTGGCTTTCGTATCGGCTAAAAAGTCCAAGCTGGTGGGAGACTTTATTGTTGTCCTGGGAAGCCTGATTTTATGGACAGGCGGTTCTCTGCTCATGAGGCTTATGGCCTGGCCCTCCTATCAGGTATGGTTTCATCTGTCTTTGCTGGGGATTGCTCTGGTACCTTATGCATTTTTCTGCTTTATACGGGATTTCTGCGGCTATACGTCCAAGAAGTACCACCGTGTGTGGCTGTTCTTAATCCTGGCGGTTAATATTTACAACATGGCGACCCGGCAGCTGCTTGCAGCACCGGAAATTATCCAGGCTGACGGAAATGTATCTTTCGTGTATCACATGACGTGGCGTGTTATTGCTATATACGGTCTGTGCTTCCTTGTTGTCATACATTCCATGGTCATCATATGGAGGTGCAGAAAGAATAAAGGAATATGCTCCAAGGTGGTGCCTTTGCTGCTGGGAATCCTTCTGCTGGCTGTCGGCAATATGGTGGTGCCTGTTTTTAACGGTTTTCCTATTGACATACTTTCAGGAGCCATAAATGCCGGCGTCATGTTCTATACCCTGTATGCCCGGCACGTGTTTAAGATGACCCTGCTGTTTTCAAGGGTAAACTGTTATATCACTGCAATGGCCATCAGCGCCCTGGCATTTTATAATATTGCCCAGACCATGGAACGGCTGATACGGACAAAGGTTGCGATGCTGGCTTCGTTCAGTGTTATGATTGTGGCTATTATGACCATGATGGTAACCATGCTGATCTATTTCGTGGCAAAAGGATTTTTTGACAAACTATTTATTAAAGAAGAGGTGAGCCAGACGGAGCGTCTGAGTGAATATACGTCCATGATATCCCAGTCCCTGCGGCTGAATGAGATCCTTCAGGAGCTGGTGACTGTAATTACCGGAACTCTGCATACCAAGAAGATATACGTCTGCATTGATGACGAGCATGGACATTTTCCCGCTGTGTTCAGCGGCAGCCCCCTGGATGATAAGAATTTTGTGCTGGATGAAGAAGCACCTCTTATAAGCTGGCTGAAAAAACATGATTCCTGCCTCCTGCTGAAGGATTTTAAAAGGACTGTTGAGTATAAGTCCATGTGGGAAGAGGAAAAGAAACAGCTGGAAACTCTTAGGATAGAGTGCTTTCTTCCTTTGAAGGACGGAGATGACCTGGCAGGTCTGGTGCTCATCGGCAGCAAGGAATCGAGAGGTAAATTGAGGTCCGGTTATACGGAAGAGGATATTATATTCCTCAATTCCATTGAATCCGTCAGCTCCATTGCGGTGAAAAACTCCAGGCTTTACGAAAAGGCCTATGAGGAGGCCAGGACAGACGAGCTTACCGGACTCCTGAACAGGAAATATTTCTATGAAGTGCTGGAAGAGGTATATGAAAAAAGCAGGCGAACCTCGTTGGCTCTGTCCATATTTAATGTGGATGACTTTAAATTATACAACCAGCTTTACGGGAACAAAGAGGGTGACAGGGCCCTGGTGCATATAGCGAAAATCATCCAGGGAACAGTAGGAGAAAGCGGTTACTGTGCCCGCTACAGCGGCAAGGAATTTGCCGTTATTCTTCCGGAATATGATATTTATTCGGCCCAGAACCTGTCCGAGAATATTTCCCGGCAGATTCAGAATATGAACAGGGACAGTGCGGAAACTTATTTAAAACCGCTGACTGTCAGCTGCGGTATATGCGCAATACCTTACGGTGCAGTAAGCATTCAGGAGCTGATATCCAATGCTGACTGCGCGGTGTACCATGTAAAGCGCTCGGGAAAGAATGCAATCCGTGTGTATTCAGACGGTATTATCGGCATCAGGAATGCGGATGAAGGCCTTGCTAAGAAGCATAAGAGCATGTATTCCGAGTATGCTCCCACAATTTATGCCCTTACTGCGGCTATTGATGCAAAGGATCATTATACTTTCCAGCATTCCAAGAATGTGGCCTATTATGCAGTAGCTATGGGAGAGGCCTTGGGAACAAGCGAGGAATACAGGGAAATACTCAAGGAATCAGCGCTTCTCCACGATATCGGAAAGATAGGAATGCCGGAAAATATACTGAATAAAGAGGGAAAGCTTACATCGGATGAATATGAGGTTATGAAGAGGCACGTTGAGGGGGCAGTGGAGATTATCCGTCATTTACCCTCCATGGACTATGTTATTCCGGCTGTTTTAGGCCATCATGAGCGGTATGACGGAAGAGGATATCCACGCCGTATTGCAGGAAATGATATACCGCTTGCTGCCAGAATCCTGTGTATAGCTGATTCCTTTGACGCCATGGTATCAAGGCGAAGCTATAAATCCAGCATGTCTGTGGACTTTGCTATCAATGAACTGGAAAAGGGCGCCGGAACTCAGTTCGATCCGGAGTTGGTCCCTGCTTTTGCCAGACTGGTCCGCACAGGGGTAATTAAGCCTGTGCTGGATGATGAGACGGAAAATGAAAATGCAGAACATGAAAATAAGCAAAATACATAACAAACAGCCGGTGTATCTGATTTAGGGTGTGCGGGCTTTTGTTTTATCCGGAAGACCTTTCCTGTACGGTTTTAAGCAGGCAGCCAGGCGGATTGGGAATATCCGCCTGACTTGAAGAATTTTCTGCAATATGTTATCATTTAAGCCATAAAATGCAAGGAGGAATTTTTATGAAGCCGCTTAATTTTGTTGTAGTGGGTTCTGGCTGGAGATCTCTGTTTTATGCCAGGATTGCCAAGGCGTATCCGGAATATTTTCATCTGTCGGCGCTTCTCTGCCGGACGAAAGAAAAGGCAGAATTCCTTCAGAAAGAGTATGAAATCCCCGCCGTAACGGATGAAGAAGAATGCCGGTCAGTGAATCCGGATTTTGTTGTTGTGGCTGTCAATAAGGATTCCATTTTCCCGGTGACCAGGGAGTGGGTGCTTAAAGGGTATCCGGTGCTTTGTGAGACTCCTGCGGCCATGAATTTGGAGGACCTTCGTGAATTATGGCGGCTTTATACCGAAGAAGGAGCAAAGATCCAGGTGGCGGAGCAGTATTTCATGTATCCTGTCTATCAGGCAGCCTTTCGTGTGATTCAGGAAGGGTATCTGGGTGATCCCTATATGGTCAATCTTTCAACGGTTCACGATTACCATGGAGCAAGCTTAATCAGGCGGCTTTTAGGCGTAGGCTTTCAAAATATGAAGATATACGGAAAGGAATATACATATCCGTTGGTGGAGACAGACTCCAGATACGGGCTTATTGAGGACGGCAGGGTAAAGGAGAGCGGCCGCGTCCGGCTGACCTTTGAATTTGAAAGGGGAAAAACGGCCTTTTATGATTTTAACGGGACACAGTATCACTCCAGAATCCGCAGCCGCCATTTAAATGTCCAGGGACCCAGGGGAGAACTGGATGACTGGACCCTGCGCTGGGCAGATGAGGACAACCGGTCCCGGGAGCAGGCGATTTTAGAGGATCCCTTTGGAGCGGGAACGGAAATCAGGGAAATATTTCTGGACGGAAAGGAGCTTTACCGGAATCCCTTTTATGCTCTGGGAGAGGAAGAAAGGCTTCCTCAGGATGAAACGGCAATCGGTGCCCTTATGCTGGGAATGAAACGGTTTATTGAGGATGGTACAGAGGTTTATCCCCTTTCTGAGGGACTTCAGGATGCTTATGTCAGGATATTGATGGAAGAGGCGCTAAAAGGCGGGAAAGAGGTAGAATCAGAAACACAGGAATGGAGCTAAAAACAGAAAAGCGGACTTTTTCCAAAAATTTTGGAAAAGTCCGCTTTATTACATATCATCGGTTTCAATGATTGTGATATTCAAAGCATTGCAGGATAAATCAATATCCCTTCCGGCCTTTGAGGCTGGGCTGATGAAACGGATAACAGGGCGCAGGGAGAATCCCGGCGTGTTGTCCTTGACCACTGCCGTGCTTCCGTCGCTGAGGTGAACGATGGTGCCGATAGGATATGCGGAAACACAATGAAGGAAAGCTGTAAGCAGGTCCGGATCAAAGTGTGAGTTGGAACAGCTGGTAAGGAAATCAAAGATCCGCCTTGGAGACCATGCCTTCCGGTAGGGCCTGGTGGAATTTAAAGCATCATATACGTCCGCGATAGCCAGAATACGGCCAAAAAGGGGTATGAGCGTGCCTCTAAGACCTGAGGGATATCCGGTCCCGTCATATTTTTCATGATGAGTCTGAATGCCCTGCAAAATTACCTGGGATATGTTGTTCTGTTCGCTGAGCTTTTTATAGGAGAGAACGGGATGCTGTTTCATGATCTCGAATTCTTCGTCTGTTAAGGGACCCGGCTTGTTGGTGATTTCAATGGGGATCTCCGTTTTTCCAATGTCATGAAGAAGGCCGCAAAGGGCCAGGTCATGGAGCTGGGAGGCAGAGAGTCCTATATAGCGGCCTAAAAGGACGCTTAAAATACCGACATAAAGGCTATGAGAGTAGGTATAGTTATCATAGTCTCTGATGTCGATCATCTGGAATAAGTATTTATCATTGTTCAGAACGTTCATGACGACAGACTCCGCCGCAACAGTCATATCCTCATAGGCCTTTTTCCTGGCCTGATAGGTAGGCTTTCGAAAGCCCTGGTCATAGGCTTTGCGGATACTGTTTAAAAGTTTTGCCTTTAACTCCGGCTCCACAATGTCTACCGGCTCAATGCCTTCCGTAAGCTCTGTGCGGATATAAGCGCCCTGTATGCCGATTCTTTTAATGCGCTTTATGACGCGTTCATTCAGCTTGTAACCGGTCACGGCTAAAGGAACCATTGGGTTGCTTCCCGGAATATTTCGGGCCAATTCCATACCTGCCGTCAATTTCTCAATAGGTAGATAAATCAATTCTTTCACCTCAACAGGCAAAGAAAACTGCCTGTGCTTTCTATTCAGTAGAATCTTTTTTCGTTAGAATTGGTAATATGAATATAACAGCATATTAAATTATAGTGGTAAATGCTGGATGAGTCAATGAGAATTTAATTTGTAACAAATATAATCATTAATAAAGAAAGTCCGGTTTTTTTGAAATTGTCCAGAAAGAAAAACGATGTCAGACAGGCTCTGGAGCAGCCCTGGGGAGAGGAAAGGACTGTGACCGGAATTTAAATGCCAAAAGAGAAAAATTGTTTGCGGAATTTGTGAGATTTAAGGAAGATAGGTTTCAGAAATGGTACTAACCTAAAAATCTCTTGCATAAATATGTAAAAACGTCCTAGCAGGGGGATTTTCTTGAAAGAATATATTGAAGAACGCGCGGTTGCGATCGCCAACTACATTATAGACTATCATGCGACCGTGAGGCAGACAGCAAAGAAATTTGGGATATCCAAATCTACGGTACATACGGTTGTTACAAAATGGAAAACCGGCCCTTTGGAAACAAAATAAGAAATTATGGTAGAATTTAATAGAGTTTTGTATCAGTTTTCTTATATTCTACTTGTTTTTAATATAAAATTTTATTATAATACTGTATGTATAAAGATAAAATATACAGCATTATTATATAGGAACTGATACAAAGGAGAACGTATGATCAAAAAACAAGAGAGCAATTTTAAAAGGGCTGTCAATGAATTGCTGGGTTACTCCTCGGAGGCGGAGGATGAGATCGATATTCCGGATGAGAAAGAGGAGCCGCAGGCTGCCACAAGAGAGATGGCAGATGAGGAAGAGGCGTTGAGTCAGGCGAAAGGCTCATTTTATAATGCCGGCCGCACCCCAGGTCCTAACCCGGGTCAAAATCCCATGCGCATGACGGCTGAGACCAGCAAAGTGTCCTCCTATACTGTGGAGACAAAGACCCTGTCTGTGGAAGCCATGAATCAGATGCCTTCCAAGGTGGCGGTAATTACGGAGGATATGATCGTAAACGGTGATATGGCCTCCCAGTCAGATTTGAATATCTTCGGCCAGGTGACCGGCAGCATTGCCTGCAGAGGCGATGTTTTAGTCATGGGACGTGTGACCGGGGATGTTTCCGGTATGAACGTAAGAGTGGAAGGCGAGGTCAACGGAAACTTAACGGTGGATAAGCGGGTGGATGTGGGAGCCGGCGGAAGGATCAAAGGGGATATCACGGCCACCAATGTTTTGAGTGAGGGAATCAGCGAAGGCGATATTAAAGCGGAAGAAACCATCCAGCTTGGGGGAAGCGCCGTCGTAATCGGTAAGGTTTATGCCAGGGCATTTGCTGTCACACAGGGAGCGAAGATCAAGGGTATGATGACTACCTATGATTGATAAACGGCTGCCAGGGAGAATAGCATGAACAAAAGAAAAAAGAGCAGGCCTGAACCTTACTTTGGCAGCGTAAGGTTTTTTCGGCATTTAATACTTACGGTTATTGTATTGCTCATCGTCATTCCTACCAGTCTGGCTGTATATTTTAGGGTTCAGAATAAAAAGCTGATGAAGGGAAGCTATGAGCTCCTCAATGAGAACGTGGAGCTCCGCAGCCAGGCGGATGATGTGAAAAACAGTCCGCCGGTGAAAGAGACAGAGCCGCTCCAGGTATCTTCCGCCAAATTCGGAGAGATATTGGTGGATCAGAACTCCTGGGAATTAATCCTTGTCAATGACATCCATCCCCTCAGCCCCAGGTTTAAGCCGGATCTGGTTGAGGTACAGCCCGGCCAAAGCGTGGATGCCCGGATTGTCAGCGATTTAAAGGACATGATGTCGGCAGCTGAGAGCGAAGGATACCAGCTTCACATCTATTCTGCATTCCGTGATTTGAAGAGACAGCAGTCTCTTTTTAACGATTGCTTAAAGGGGCTGCAGGAGGAAGGAATGGATTACCAGCAGGCTTTTTACGAAAGCAAGGCCAGAATCGCTTTGCCCGGAACAAGCGAACATCAGACAGGGCTGGCGGTGGATATTGCATCCAAGGCATACTCTTATCTGGATGAGGACAGGGGAAAGCAGAAAGAGACCGTGTGGCTGGCAGAGAACTGCTACCGCTTTGGTTTTGTGCTCCGTTATCCCAAAGATAAGGAGATATCACAGGCATCCGTTATGAGCCGGAGCACTTCCGTTATGTGGGGAAAACGGTGGCCAAGTTCCTTACGGAAAATGACTTGGTGCTGGAAGAATTTTATGATCTTTTAAAGAAAGACGGTGCGCCTGAAAAAAATAAATAAAGGCCGGAGCTTAGGCATAGCTGACTTCGTTTATTGCAGGGCGGGATTCTTTTGAATCCTGCTCTGCTTTTGTATTGAGAGCCTCCGCCATGGAAAAGCCTGTCATATAAATTCCCCGGCCCTCAGGTATAAGAAGCCTTATCAACTCATAGTATGGAACATAAAACAAGTGGACAGGTTCCAAAGGAGGAAGAGGATGTCGGTGCATATTCATTTTGTTAATCCAAACAGTGCGGAGGAGACGCGGAAAATAGCGGCAGAGCTTATGATTGAGGCAGTGCTTAAAAAGCTGGCGGCAGAAAACGCCTGAGGGTGGATTATTTTAAGGTGAGGAGCGGTGGAGGATGCCAGGAAGAAAGGCTGCGGCTTATTGCCGCGTTTCCACAGATAAGGAGGACCAGAAAAACAGCTTAAGTGCCCAGGAGGAATACTTCCGGCGGCATACGGAGGAAAATGGGTATGAGCTGGTCTGTATATACGCCGACGAGGGAATCACCGGGACGAAAAAGAAGAACCGGAAAGAATTCCTGAGGATGCTTGAAGAGGCAAAGGAGCATAAATTTGATACCCTGTTTGTAAAGGATGTTTCCCGGTTTGCCAGAAATACAGTGGATTCCTTAGAAAGCGTCAGGATGCTTAAGGATTACAATGTTTCCATTGTGTTCATAAACAACCAGGGCATCCTTGAGACAAGCTCGGAGCTCATGTTTACCATTATGTCGGCCATGGCCCAGGAGGAAAGCGTCAATACCTCAAAGAGGGTGAAATTCGGCAAGGCCCAGAACGCAAGAAACGGAAAGGTGCCTAATTTTGTATATGGCTATGAAAAGGTGGCAGGGGAATATTTCCGCCTGTATATTAACGAGGAGGAATCCCTGGTGGTGAAACGGATATTCCGCCTTTATACGGAGGAGGGAGAGGGCTGTCTCTCCATTGCAAACCGCTTAAACAGTGAGGGAATCCGCACTAAGAGAGGCTGTGAATGGTCCCAGAATGCTGTTTCCCGGATCATTAAGAATGAGATCTACATCGGACAGGTCATAAACGGGAAAGAGGAAACCAGAGAGATCTACAGCAGCAAGCGTTTAAAGAAAGATCAGGAGGGCTGGTTTGTAGTCCACAATGAGGAGTTAAGGATCGTCGAGGATGAAGTGTTTTACAGGGGCCAGGCCATATTGAACCGCCGCCGGGATGCCTTTCATACGGGCGGGGAGCGTCAGAGCAACCGGTATGTGTTCAGCACCCTGATTAAATGCAAGGAGTGCGGCAGGTCTTTCCGCCGGATCGAAAAAAAGTATGCCAACACCAGTGCAAAGTGGACATGCAGCAGCCGGAACAACGGAGGGGCAGCGGCCTGTGCCAATGCCTCCAAGGTGGACGAGGCGGTTCTCCTCAGGGAAATCTGCGATTATCTGGATCAATGCCTGGGAGACAAGGCGGCGTATATGGGGGAGGCTAAACGGCAGTATTGGAAATGGCACAGCCAGTGGATGCCGGAGAACCGGTCCGGGGAAAAGCACCGGAGGGAACTTCAAAAATGCCAGTTAAGACTGAAAAAGCTTCAGGATATGTATTTGAATGATTTGATATCAATGGAAGATTTAAAGGAACAAAGCACTTCCTTAAAGCGCAGGGCAGAGGAGCTTGAGGAGGAGATGGGCGAAGAAAAGCAGCGTATGAAAGCTGCAGAGGAGGAAGAGAAAAGGCTTGAGGAGGCCTTTTGCGGAAAAGGGACCCTCTCTCAGATGGGTATCATAACCAATGAGATGCTGAAGCAGGTGATTGACAGGATTGAGGTGGACCGGGAAGGCAGAGTTGAGGTGATATTTAAAAAAAAACCGGAATATTATAAGCAAAAGAGTCAATAATGACATTGATATTATTCCGGTAATATGGTATGATATGCTCAAAATTCTGGAGAGGAGGCCTGTGCCATGGAGTATATGAAAGTATCCCAAGCCGCTGAACAATGGGGCATTTCTGAACGCCGCATCCGTACCCTTTGCGCCAATGGAAAAATTGAGGGAGTCTGCAAAAAAGGCAAGAGCTATTTTATTCCTGTCGACGCTGTAAAACCGGCTGATGAACGGCACAATCGGGGAAAGATAATCTCAGCAGAGTATTCCCCTCTCTTTTTGCGCATTGATGCCCTGCGGGAGGAATTAAACAGCCGCCGCCCTTTGACCGCCGGTGAATTAAGGCGGCTGAAGGAACAGTTTCTTGTGGAGTTTACCTACAATTCAAACGCTATTGAAGGCAATACCCTGACGCTGCGGGAAACAGCTCTGGTGCTTGAGGGTGTGACAATTGACAAGAAGCCGTTGAAGGATCATCTGGAAGCTGTCGGCCATCGGGACGCATTTGAATATGTTGAGAGCCTGGTCCGGGAGAATATTCCCTTTTCAGAGCGTGAAATTAAGGCAGTCCATTCTCTTGTGCTGATGGACCGTCCCGAAGATAAGGGCGTATACCGGCGTATTCCGGTCCGAATCATGGGCGCATACCATGAACCGCCCCAGCCCTATCTTGTCGCTCCCCAGATGGAGCAGTTGGTTGCTGAATTTGCAAAGACGAAGCTGCATCCCATAGAAAGTGCCGCTTTGTTTCATCTCAAATTTGAGGGAATCCATCCCTTTATAGACGGCAACGGGCGTACCGGGCGTCTGCTGCTTAATCTCACTCTGATGCAGCACGGTTATCCGCCGGTTAATGTAAAGTTTTCCGACCGCAGAAGCTATTATGAAAGCTTCGACGCATATTATCGTGATGGCGATGCCGGTCCAATGGTAAAGCTCATAGCCGGATATATGGAAGAACGGTTAAGAGAGTATCTTGAAATTCTCCGGTCCTGATTACGCCTTTTGTTACAACCGTACATAAGGATGTAACAGACCGCTTAGAGCACATCAACCCGTCTCTTGCGGCCAGGGCCAGGGTGATCCTGGACATTAACAAATCCGAGCGTCACATCCGCGGAGGTCTTGCCACCAAAGAGAAGTATCAGCATCGTTTACAGATGTGCAGCAAGAAAAATTGAGAAAGCGTATGAGCGGAGAACGGCCGCTGTCCGGGAAATCATGATTTTCCGGGCAGCGGCCCTTTCCTTTGCCGGAATTTTTTTAAAATACCGGTTGACACAGATCCACAAAATGTGTTATTCTTTACCCCAGTATGAAGAGACATTATCGTTTTCATGCAAATATTGACCACTTCCAAGGAAGTTAAGCCCAGACGGACAGGCGGGTCAGCTGCCGAGCGTGGGAAACCACATTATTGATTGAGTTAGAAGCTCAAATTTTATAAGTTGATTACTTAATAATCAGTGCGGATGCGCATCATCTTGTGAAACGATCAATAATAGCAGGGAATATATTTGCTATGTAGACTCGAAAACGATAAATGTCATGAAGAAAAGGCGGGTGGAATGCCCTTTGCCGGAGATATTTTTCATGAAATTTAGGCAGGTGATGTACAATCACCTGCCTTTTTTGTCGTATAGGAAAGTTCATCCTATATGGCAAAAACCCTCCGGGAGAATCACACTGCGGCGGCAGGGTCGGGCAATCCATGATAAGAAAGGTGTAAATTCCAATATGAACAGAGAAGATCAGAAGAGAGCGCCTATTTATGAAGCTCTTGAAACGTTCCGGAAAAAGAGGGTGGTTCCCTTTGATGTTCCGGGCCATAAAAGGGGAAGGGGAAACCCGGAGCTGGCCCAGCTTCTGGGAGAGAAATGCGTAGGCCTTGACGTAAATTCCATGAAACCGTTGGACAATTTATGCCACCCGGTATCCGTGATCCGTGATGCGGAGGAGCTGGCGGCCCAGGCCTTTGGGGCAGCAGATGCTTTTTTGATGGTGGGAGGGACCACTTCGGCGGTCCAGAGCATGATCTTATCTGTCTGCAAGGCCGGAGATAAGATCATTCTCCCCAGAAACGTGCATAAGAGCGCCATCAACGCCCTGGTCTTGTGCGGAGCGGTTCCGGTTTATGTAAACCCAGAGGTGAACAGCATGCTGGGCATTTCCCTTGGCATGGAAATCAGCCAGGTGGAAAAGGCCATTGAGGAGAACCCGGATGCGGTGGCCGTATTCGTCAATAATCCCACCTATTATGGAATCTGCTCCGATATCCGGTCCATCGTTAAGGTGGCCCACGCCCACGGGATGATGGTCCTGGCCGATGAAGCCCATGGAACCCACCTCTATTTCGGAAAGGGTCTTCCTGTATCGGGCATGGAAGCGGGAGCGGATATGGCAGCAGTCTCCATGCACAAGTCCGGGGGAAGCTTGACCCAGAGCTCCATGCTCCTTTTAAACAAGGGCGTCAACGGAGATTATGTCCGGCAGATCATAAATCTGACCCAGACCACCAGCGCCTCCTACTTGCTGCTGTCAAGCCTGGACATTTCCAGGAGAAACTTAGCCTTAAGGGGAGAGGAGTCCTTTGCCAGGGTGGTGGAAATGGCGGAGTATGCCAGAAATGAAATTAATTCCATCGGCGGGTATTACGCCTATGGGCGGGACTTAATAAACGGAACCAGCATCTTTGACTATGACGTAACAAAGCTTTCCGTCTATACTCTGGGAAATGGCCTGGCAGGAATTGAGGTTTACGACCTTCTTCGGGATGAATATGACATTCAGATTGAGTTCGGGGATATCTGCAATATTCTGGCCTATATTTCCATCGGAGACAGAATCCAGGACATAGAGCGGCTGGTGGGAGCGCTGGCGGATATTGAACGGCTTTATAAAAAGGACCGGGCGGGTATGCTCTCCGGGGAATACATAGCGCCTAAGGTGGTGATTTCCCCCCAGAAAGCATTTTATTCCCAGAAGGTGTCTCTTCCCGTCAAGGAATCAGCGGGGAAGATCAGCGGGGAGTTCGTCATGTGCTATCCCCCCGGAATCCCCATTCTGGCTCCCGGGGAAATGATAACCGAGGAAATCGTGGAGTACATCATTTACGCCAGGGAAAAGGGCTGCTCCATGCAGGGAACCGAGGATCCTGCGGTGGAGCATTTAATGGTATTGAAAGAATAACTTGGGAAAGGGGAAAGAGATGGAGATATGGTTTTCAGAACTGCACACTTCCAATGTGAAGCTTTCGGTCCGGATTGACAAGCAGCTGTTTTCCGGTGAAAGCGAATATCAGAGGATCGACGTGTTTGAATCCCAGGAGTTCGGGAAGTTTGTGGCCCTGGACGGGGATATTGTCTTTTCGGAAAAGGATGAATTCATATACGATGAAATGGTGACCCACGTGCCTATGGCAGTCCATCCCAATGTGAAAAACGTTCTGATTATCGGCGGCGGAGACGGAGGGGTGGCAAAGGAGCTTTTGCAGTATCCATCCATTGAATCCATCGTTGTGGTGGAGACAGATAAGCTGTTTGTGGATGTGTGCCGGGATATATTTCCCGAGGTGGCCTGCGGCCTTGACGACCCCAGGGTGCGGGTTTATTACGATGACGGGCTTCGGTTTTTGAGAAATAAAAAAGAAGAATATGACTTAATTATCAATGATTCCACAGACCCTTTCGGGCATACGGAAGGGCTTTTTACGAAGGAATTTTACGGCAGCTGCTATAAGGCGCTGCGGGAAGACGGAATCATGGTTTACCAGCATGGAAGCCCGTTTTACGATGAGGATGAAATGGCCTGCAGGAGCATGCACCGGAAGGTGTACCGTTCCTTTCCCATAAGCCGGGTATATCAGGCCCATATCCCCACCTGCCCCTCGGGCTACTGGCTTTTTGGATTTGCTTCTAAAAAGTATCACCCAATCAATGATTTTAAACCGGAGGCCTGGAAAAGACTGAAAATAGAAACCTGGTACTATACGGCCAATCTTCACACAGGCGCCTTTATGCTGCCAAAATATGTGGAAGATTTACTGGAAGAGGAGGAAAAAGAATGAGCAGATTATTAATTATCGGATGCGGCGGTGTTGCCGCTGTGGCAATTCGCAAGTGCTGTCAGAACAGCAAGGTATTTACGGACATATGTATTGCAAGCAGGACAAAGGAAAAGTGTGATGCCATAAAGGAAAAGCTGGAGAAAACCACGGAAACCAGGATTGAAACGGCGAAAGTGGATGCAGACCATGCAGAAGAGGTCATCGCCCTTATAAACTCTTATAAACCGGACGCTGTCTTAAATGTGGCCCTTCCTTATCAGGATCTGACCATTATGGACGCCTGCCTTGCCACAGGGGTGGACTATATTGATACGGCCAATTTTGAGCCTGAGAACACGGATGACCCGGAGTGGCGCGCAATTTATGAAAAGCGCTGTGAGGAACTGGGCTTTACTGCGTACTTTGATTATTCCTGGCAGTGGGATTACAAGGAACGGTTTGAAAAGGCAAATATTACGGCTCTTCTCGGAACCGGGTTTGATCCCGGCGTTACCAGCGTATTTTCTGCCTATGCCTTAAAGCATTACTTTGATGAAATTCATACCATTGATATTTTAGACTGCAACGGAGGGGATCACGGCTATCCCTTTGCAACCAACTTTAATCCGGAAATCAACTTGAGAGAAGTGTCCGCCAACGGCTCCTATTGGGAGGACGGCCGCTGGGTGGAGACAGAGCCCATGGAGATTAAGTCTAAATACAATTTCCCGGAGGTAGGAGAAAAGGACATGTATCTTCTTCACCACGAGGAGATTGAATCTCTGGCAAAGAACATTCCGGGAGTGAAGAGAATCCGTTTCTTCATGACCTTTGGACAGAGCTATTTAACCCACATGAAGTGTCTGGAAAACGTTGGAATGCTCTCCACCTCGCCGATATCCTATAACGGCCAGGAAATTGTGCCCATCCAGTTTTTAAAGGCCCTGCTTCCTGATCCGGCTTCCTTGGGACCAAGGACTGTGGGAAAGACCAACATCGGCTGTATTTTCACAGGAATAAAGGACGGAAAGGAAAAGACCGTCTACATTTATAATGTATGTGACCATCAGGAGTGCTATAAGGAGGTGGAATCACAGGCCATTTCTTATACCACAGGCGTGCCTGCCATGATCGGGACCATGATGGTGGTAACGGGACAGTGGAAAAAGCCGGGCGTGTTTAATGTGGAAGAGTTTGACCCGGATCCCTACATGGAGGCATTAAACAAATGGGGGCTTCCATGGGTCGTATGTGAGGACCCGGAAACCGTTACAGTGTGGAGATAGGACAGCCAATGAGAATCGAGGACTTAAAGACGCCCTGCTATGTGATCGACGAGGGCAGGCTTGAGGAAAACCTAAAGGTTTTAAAAGGGGTTAAGGACCGCACGGGATGCAGCATTCTGCTGGCCCAGAAGGCATTTTCCTGCTTTGCAGAGTATCCTCTCATGGGAAAGTACCTTGACGGCACCACGGCCAGCGGGCTTTATGAGGCAAGGCTGGGGAAGGAGGAAATGGGGCTTGAAAACCATGTGTTTGCTCCTGCCTATAAGGAAGAGGACTTTAAAGAGCTGGTTAAAATCTGCGACCATATCATATTTAATTCCTTTTCCCAGCTGGAACGGTATAAGGACCGGTTAAATGGGGTGAGCGCAGGAATCAGGATCAACCCGGAGTGCTCCACACAGGAAGACCATGCCATCTATGATCCCTGCGCCCCTGGCTCCCGGCTGGGAGTTACAGCAAAGCAGTTTAAAGAGGAATGGCTGCCGGCCATTTCCGGGCTTCATTTTCATACCTTGTGTGAGCAGAATTCAGATGACTTGAAAAAGACCCTGGATGCGGTGGAGGAGAAGTTCGGAAAATATTTGTCCCGGCTTTCCTGGCTGAACATGGGCGGAGGCCATCACATCACCAGGGCTGACTATGATATAGAGCTGCTGGAGGCCTGCATCAGGCGGATGCAGGAAAAATACGGGCTTCATATTTATCTGGAGCCGGGTGAGGCGGTTGCCTTAAATGCCGGGTATTTAGTGACGGAGGTTCTGGAGGTGGTGGAAAATGGGATAAAGACCCTGATTCTGGATGCGTCCGCGGCCTGCCACATGCCGGATGTGCTGGAAATGCCTTACCGGCCGCCCTTAAAGGACAGCGGCCAGCCGGGAGAAAAGCTCTTTACCTACCGGCTTTCCTCCTGCACCTGCCTGGCAGGGGATGTGATCGGCGATTACTCCTTTGACCGGGAAATAAAGCCTGGGGATAAGCTGTATTTTATGGATATGGCCATTTACTCCATGGTGAAGAACAATACCTTTAACGGAATGCCCCTTCCCTCCATTGCCATAATGGACAGTGCCGGGGATTGCCGTGTAATAAAAAACTTCGGCTATGAGGATTTTAAGGACAGGCTGTCTTAACAGCCCTTAATAGAGGAACCTATGGAAAGATTAAAAAGCCTTCCGGCAGCAGACGGGTTCTGCATGCCGGGAGAATTTGAGCCCCACCGGGGCTGTATTATGATCTGGCCCAAGCGGCCGGGATCCTGGCCCTTTGGGGCCAGGGAGGCCAGAAGGGCCTTTGCGTGTATCGCTGAAGCCATTGCAGACAGTGAGCAGGTCATTATGCTGTGCGAAAAGGATGTGATGGACAGCGCCCGCAGGCTTTTATCGGAGAGGATCCAACTGGTAGAAATGGAGTCCGACGACGCTTGGGCCAGGGATGTATGCCCCACCTTTGTGATAAACAGGAAAGGGGAAGTCCGGGGGATTGACTGGCAGTTTAACGCCTGGGGCGGCACAGTGGACGGCCTTTACCAGAGTTGGGAAAAGGATGACAGGATTGCAGGCCGCTTCTGTGAACGGTTCGGCTATCCGGTCTACGATGCCAGGCATTTTGTGCTGGAGGGGGGCTCCATCCACTCTGACGGAGAGGGGACTCTGCTGGTGACGGAAAGCTGCCTTTTAAGTGCCGGGCGGAACCCGTCTCTTACAAAAGAAGAAATAGAGGAAGAACTGAAACGCTATTTGGGAGTCACAAAGATCATCTGGCTGAAATCAGGAATCTATGAGGATGAGACAAACGAGCACGTGGATAATGTGTGCGCCTTTGTCCGTCCCGGAGAGGTGGTTCTGGCCTGGACTGACGATGAGAATGATCCCCAGTATGAAATGTCCCTGGCGGATTTAAGGCTGCTGGAACAGGAGACAGATGCCAGGGGACGTCATTTTAAGATCCACAGGCTTCCCATTCCCAAAAATCCGGTCTGCATTACAGAGGAGGAGCTTTCCGGCTTCGTCTTTGAGCCCGGAGAGGATGAGCGGGAGGCAGGAGAGAGGCTTGCAGCCAGCTATGTGAATTTTTACATTTCGGGCGGCGGGGTGATCGTTCCCCAGTTCGGGGATGTCCACGATGAAGAGGCAGTGAGGATATTGGGAGAATGCTTCCCGGAAAGGAAGATCTACCCGGTGTATGCCAGGGATATCATTGTGGGAGGCGGAAATATTCACTGTATCACCCAACAGATTCCGTTGTAGTCCGGCCATGGCATTCCTGATTCGGCCGAATTGTGACACAGGTACCGGAAGGAGAATTTCATGAGAGAGATAACGGCAGCGGCAGTTCAGATGAAGTGCTGTGATGATATAAAGGAAAATATTGCAAATGCGGAACGGCTGGTGCGGCAGGCAGCAGGGGAAGGGGCCAATGTCATCCTGCTTCCGGAACTGTTTGAGCGCCCTTATTTCTGCCAGGAAAGACGGTATGAAAGCTATGAGTTTGCAAAGCCGGCGGAAGAAAATGACGCGGTAAAGCATTTTACCCGTATCGCGGCAGAGCTTCGTGTAGTTCTTCCCATCAGCTTCTACGAGCAGTCGGGAAACACCATGTTTAATTCGGTGGCGGTACTTGACGCTGACGGAAAGAATCTTGGTGTATACCGGAAGACCCATATCCCCGATGACCACTATTATCAGGAAAAGTTTTATTTCACGCCCGGAGATACAGGATTTCGGGTGTTTGATACCCGGTACGGAAAAATCGGCATCGGCATCTGCTGGGACCAGTGGTTCCCGGAGACTGCCAGATGCTTATGCTTACAGGGAGCAGAGCTGATCCTGTACCCTACGGCCATCGGAAGCGAACCCATACTGGAATGTGACAGCATGGAGCATTGGAGGCGGTGTATGCAGGGCCATTCGGCTTCCAATATCGTCCCTGTGGCGGCGGCTAACCGGGTGGGAGAGGAAAGAATAACACCCTGCGCCGAAAACGGAAACCAAAGATCTTCTCTTAAATTTTACGGCTCCTCTTTCATTACGGACAGCACAGGTGCTGTCATAAGATCCATGGGCAGGGAAGAGGAAGGAGTCATCTGTGCTTCCTTTGATTTGGACCAGGTGAGGGCAGACCGGAGAAACTGGGGCCTTTTCCGGGACCGCAGGCCGGAGATGTACGGAGAGATTGCCGGCAAATCTTAAACTCACTGTTTTGTGCAAATAAAGTTGCGATCATTCCAAAGAAGGCTGCTATACTGAGACTGTCACTAAAAAGGGGGTATCACCGTGGATTGGCTGGAAAAAATGAACGGAGCGCTGGATTACATCGAAGACAATCTGACCGGAGAAATTCATCTGGAGGAAGCGGCAAAGCAGGCCTGCTGTTCAAGCTTTAACTTCCAGAGGATGTTTTCCTTTATGGCGGATGTGTCACTGGCGGATTATATCAGAAGAAGGCGCCTTTCCCTGGCGGCTATGGAGCTTTTAACCACAGAGGAAAAGGTCATTGATGTAGCTCTGAAATATGGATATGAGTCTCCTGTTTCCTTTGCCAGAGCCTTTTATGCCATACACGGAATGAATCCCAGCGAGGTGAGAAAGCCTGGGGTAAAAGTAAAGGCCTATCCCCGCATTTCATTTGAAATAACAATCAAAGGAGTGGAAGCGATGAATTATTGCGTAAAAGAGTTGGGAGAAATGAGACTGGTGGGCTTTAAGGAAAGAATGTCCATGAGTAACGGAGAGAACTTTAAGAGAATACCGGAGTTTTGGAATGAGGCGGGCCCAAACGGTAAGTTTGAGGAAATGATGGGCTTCAATGATAATAAAGAGCTGGCCTGCCTGGGGGTGTGCGCCAATGCCGGTGAAGATGAGTTTGACTATTATATTGCCACCGGTTCCTCAAAGGAAATCCCCTCCCATATGGATGAGCTTGTGGTTCCGGCAGGCACATACGTGAGCTTTGAATGCATCGGAAAGATGCCGGAGGGCCAGCAAAAAGTATGGAAGAGAATCTTCACGGAATGGCTGCCATCCTCAGGCTATGAGCTGTCGGACGGCCCTCAGATCGAGTGGTACTCTGACGGAGATAACGCCTCAGAGGAATACAGAAGCGAAATCTGGATTCCGGTGCGAAAAAAGGCGTAAACTGTTTCATAAATTTCTTACGCTTCCCATATAAATGGTAATAATCAATTAGTTGGGGAGCGTGTAATGAACAGACTGTTTAACAGGAGGTGGCTGGTTCTCATAGGGCTGGCTGTTTGGGGCTTCGTGGTCTGCACCTTGAGCGGATGCTTTTTAAAAGGGGATAAAGGAGATAAGGTACGGGACCTTGAATTTACCGTAGTGGCCGATGGGGATATTCCTCAGGAGCTTCAGCAGATCATCGCAGAGAAACAGCAGTCACCCTTTAAGCTGACTTACAGCGATGACCAGAATCTTTACATAGTGGTTGGTTACGGGAAACAGGCCGGCGGCGGTTACAGCATAGCTGTCAATAATCTGTATCTGACGGAGAATTCCATTGTACTGGATACGGAACTGATCGGGCCTGAAAAGGGGGAAAATACAGGGACTGAAAGCTCTTATCCCGTCATTGTAATTAAGACGGAAATGTCGGATCTTCCGGTGGTGTTTCAGTAAAAGAAACAGCCGTTCTGCGGATTTTAAGAAAGCAGGACGGCTGTTGGCTTATAATTTCCCCTTTTTTCTTAGGCTGTCATATGATATACTATTTCAAACAAAAGATGACAGTGAGGAAAAGAGGAAGGATATTATGATATTAAAGGATATATGGCTCGATGTGAAAGCAGTAAAAGAACGGGATCCGGCAGCGAGAAATGCCCTTGAAGTTCTTTTTCTGTATCAGGGTGTTCATGCTTTGATCTGGCACCGATTTGCGCACTGGTTTTACAGGCATAAGATGTTTTTTATCGCCCGGTTTATTTCCCAGCTTGCCAGATTTTTTACCTTGATTGAAATTCACCCCGGGGCTCAGCTGGGGCACGGAATTCTCATTGACCACGGCTGCGGCGTGGTGATCGGAGAGACTGCAGTGGTAGGAGATAACTGTACCATTTATCAGGGCGTCACCTTAGGAGGCGTGGGCTTAAATAAAGGGAAACGCCATCCCACCCTGGGCAGCAATGTGACCGTGGGTGCAGGGGCCAAAATCCTGGGGTCCTTTGAAGTAGGGATAATCGTACCATCGCGGCCAATGCCGTGCTTTTAAAGCAGCTGGACAGCAATGTGACCGCTGTTGGAATTCCCGCCCGCCCGGTAAAGATCGACGGGGTGCCTATTCCTAAGAAGAGGAAAATCTGGTGACCATGGAGCATTACTGCAAAATGGAGGAACGAATAAAGCAGCTGGAGGAGACGGTTCTGAAGCTGCAGTCAGAGCTTGAAAAAAAAGTATAATGAAACATGCACCTGCATAAACTTTCTTAAAGGAATAAGAAGGTAAGGCAGGTGCTTTTTTATGTTGGAGTTGGTGAAGAAGAACATACATATGAATCGTTGGAAAGGAAACGCCACATCACAGATTACCCTTGATGATGACTTCATTGTCCCTGATACTATGGATGATGTAGATCAGCTTATTTTAAGTTCCGCAGAGGTCACAATTGAATCTGTGAGGACAGGCAGAGCGGGTGATGGTCCGGGAAACTGGATTTTACCATCCTCTACCGGGGAGCGGAAGGGGACTTCAGGCCCTTTCCGGAACGATTAATTTTGAGGAGCCCATTAATGTGCCGGGGCTTGGGAAAAGGACTACGTCCAGCTGATGTGGGATTTAGAGGATCTAAATGCGGGAATCATCAATTCCAGGAAGCTGAACGTGAAAGCGATTGTAACGCTTCAGGTAAAGGTGGAGACTGCTAACGACGTTGACGCTGCCGTGGAAGTGGACACAGGAACCTCTGCTAAGGATGCTCCCCAGGTGGAAACCCTTCGCCGCAATGTGGACGTGGCTTCCATCGCCCTCCGTCACAAGGATACTTTCCGCATTAAGGATACCATTACCTTATCCGGGAACAAGCCGAACATCGACCATATTTTATGGACGGAAATGAAGCTGAGAGGTGTGACCACAAGGCCTATGGAGGGGAAACTGGCCCTTGACGGCGAGCTTTTGGTCTTTGCCATCTACCAGGGAGAAGGAGAGGGAGCGCCTATCCAGTGGATCGAGGAAAGCATTCCGTTTTCCGGCGAACTGGATGTCCCGGGAGTCACGGAAGACATGGTTCCCTCGGTCACAGTCCACTTAATCCATAAGGACATTGAAGCAAAGCCCTATGCTGACGTCGAGATGCGGGAAATGGATGTGGACGCAGTTCTTGAGCTGGATATAAAGCTTTACAAGGAAGAGAATATGGAGCTGTTATGCGATCTCTATTCCACCAACCGGGAACTGACCTTGCAGACAGGGGAAGCCTGCTTCGATAAAATCCTCACCAAAAACATGAGCAAATGCAAGCTGGTGGAAAAGGTGAACTTAGAACATGCGGACAAAATTCTTCAGATATGCCACAGCGAGGGCACGGTGAAGATTGATGAAATGTCGGTAAAGGACGACGGGCTTTTAGTGGAGGGAGTTCTGGAGGTGCGGATTCTTTATCTGACCGCGGACGATACCCAGCCCATCCAGTCGTCGGTGGAAAATGTTCCTTTCCGTTTCCTTATCGAAGCGCCGGGAATTAATGGGGATACGGTCAATCAGCTGAATTCAGGCCTGGAGCAGCTAAGCGCGGTCAGATAAAGAATCCGCACCTCCAGAACT
>JASGGP010000024.1:0-25460 GCA_047604985.1 Lacrimispora sp. | reverse complement strand
GGTCCGTGGTTGCTACGGAAACCAGATTGTCTTTTTGGAAAAGTACTCCGGAATGTCCATCCGGATGGGGAATATCTGTTGCAGCAAACAGGCCGTAAACCGCTCCCTCTAAGGTACCGTCTCCCTGGGAATCACCGTAAGCACTGTATCCGTCTTTTTCCCCGGCTTTTAAGTCCATGTCTTTCTTGTTGAAATGAATCTCTCCCTCGGTGCGGTGGTCATAGGCGATAAAGGTCCAGTCCTTGATGGATGAATCCAGGGGATCTAAACGGCTTGTTTCCGTTGATTCCTGGAGAGAGGAAAGGGAGCCACCAGAACCGGAATCTTCGTCATCGGATCGGAAGAGAAAAACCGCCCGGCCTGCAATGCTACGTAAGTCGCTGACCACTTTTTTCAGAAAACCGGTGAATATAATTCCTCCATTTACCTTTTCCGCTTCGGAAGCCGTAGCGGTTTGCTTTCGTGGCGGCTGGGCGGAGATTTCCTTGTCAGGGGCAGCCTCTGATGCAGTTGCTTCGATTTCCTCTATGGTATCCGGTTGTGTTTCTTCTATGGTTTCGGTTTGAGAAGCAGTTGTTTCTTCCACAGCTTCCGGTTCTTCCGCCATAGACTCTTCTGTGGATTCTTTGGTACTTTCCTGCTCCACCCCGGAAATAGATTCTTCTGTAGATTCTACAGTGCTTTCCTGCTCTGTCCCGGTGGTAGATTCTTCCGTTGATTCAGTTTCTTCCTCTTTCTTCGTTTCCTCTATGGCTTCTGGCTGTGTCTCTTCCTCTGTTTCCGCCTTGATTTCTGTACTTTCATTGGTTTCCGTTTCTTCTGTTGGATCTTCTTCCGTTTCCTGTTCGGTTATTGATTGTCCGTCATAGGAAAGCGCTCCTTTTTCTGGTGTGTCAAACCGTGCAAACTTTCCGGATGAGCTATGAGAAACAAACAGAACCTTTTCCAATGCTTCCGGGTTCAGTGTTTTTCCGGCCACATCCGTTCCAAGGCTGCCACTTTCTATATCCATGCCAGCTCCAGATCTTCCCCCTGTATGGTCAATGCCATAGGCTTCATAATCCTTGTATTCACTGGAGGTCACTGTTCGCCATTCCATAGGGATATCATCCGGATGGCTCCCGTGAAGAGAATAACCAGGAGCCGCAGTAGTTTCCTTTGCAGAATAATCATATGTTAAAGAGATAAAATCCTTATAAAACTGATCCCGGTCTGCTTCTAAGGCCTCTCGCTGCGTTTTTCCAGTAGGATCAATGGCATGAAAGAAACCGCCTTGTGCAACCAGCCGTTCACACTCTTCCACCCCTGCAAACCATTCAGCCCAGGCGCTGTCGTGAAGCTCCTGGTTGTATTCCTCTACCGCTTCAATTTCGTCCTCGTTGGGTGCTCCCCTTCTTCGTCATACTCCGGCTCCGGGACTTCCTCATACTCCACCACCGGAGCCGGATGCCCGGTGCAATAGCCTTTCTCGTAGGTATAGCTTTTTGTATCGGAATGGGCAATTTTGCTAACCATTTTTCCCTGAGAATCCAGTAATGAAGTTCACCATTTTCATCCGTAATATTTGTATCTGCTGAACATGGATCACGCTCTGGATCACTCCAGCGCTCAAACTGAGAGCCGGAGGAATTAGCCTGATTGTATAGGTTTGCTTCAGAATCATTCAGGCCCGTATCGCCATCGTAATTCGTGGAAATTCGTGCTTCATCACTCCCTGTATCATCCTCACAGGAAGCCCCGGTTAAAGAGCCAAGGTTAGAAGAATATCCTTCCGGACTATCTAAATCCAGATCTGTGCTGTCAAGCTGGGAATCGTCAAACTTTTCTAAGATATCCCACTTAGAATTAGCCAAGGGCTTTCCTGTTTCAGAATCATATTTTAAAAGGCCTACGTTATAGCTGGTTCCAAAGCTTTCCGTATGCTTGAATCGCTGGACCTTGCCTGTACTTCCAGATCCAACGCGGACATGAACCTCTAGGTCTTTGTCCATCTTGGCAGCAAAATAAGTTTGAGAAGCATCAAAAACATATTCATTTGGCTTATTAGGATCTCGTGTATAAAATTTAAACGTTGCAAGCTGTGCAGAACCGATATCTTTTGCTAAAACCGCCCCCACCTGGCTCTGGTTTGCCCAGTAAAGGGTTCCAATTCCTTGCCCATTAGTAGGTACTTCGCCTGACTGTGAGTTAAACACAAGACCCGCATCTGTTGGCCCAGTGTAGGTCCAATCTCCATAAAGATCCTTTACGGAAAGTTTTTGGTAATAGCTCTTTACAACATCATTGGTATAAGGAATGGTAATTGAATATGTTTCAGAAGCATGATCTACTTTTGCAAAGTATATGGTTTCCTCTGCATCCGTATCAAGGTACTTCGTAATGGATGCTGCATCCCACACATTACCGAACATCCACTCCGCCCAGTTCTTACACCCTCTCGCTGTATATTCCGGAGCCACCTGTGTGCTGGAAAGCTGATTGTATACGGAACGGTCTCCTACGGCATTTGGATTCATTTGCTTTACCACTGCTTTGTAATTATCGCTGTCACGAAATTCCGATATATCATGGTCCCAGTCGCCAGTAAACACACAGTCATCTGCCGCCAACCAGTTAATAATAGAGGCTACGATGTATTTTGCTGTTCCAGTATTAGCATCATTGCAAGCTGCAATACTATCATTGCGTCCCATATGGGTGGCAAAAACAATCATAAGAAAATTAAATCTGTTATACTCTTTATTTTTTGCATTTCCCCTTTGGGAATTCATGTGGTGGATTCCTTGGTGTCCAGATCCCTGAAAAATGCCCGGCTTCCTAAATGAATCATGGCATTTTCTGTATGTCCATCAACGCAATAGATAAAAGTTTTATCAAACTCATCATAAGCCCTCTCACCTGACTGGTTATTTTTTACCAGGTATTGCTTGGTTCCCGCAGGGAAATTTCTTTCAGTAACAGGCGTTCCTAAGTGAAAGTCCTTGTTTTCATACATAAGGCCCGTTGGTATATATCCTCTATAATTATCTGCACTGTAGCTGCTGGCATCCCACGAGGGCAATGATACTAGCTCGATCAATTGTGCATAATCCGCGAGAGAAACAGCTTTCCGGTACATATGGCAGAAATGTCATGGTTGCTAGAACCACCGCCATATAAGCAGCTATTTTTCGTTTGAGCTCAAGTCGTTGTAGTAATTTTTTCATTCTTTTTTCCTCTTATTTGTAACAAAAAAAGACTACCGATTATAATTCAACCGATAGTCTTTTGTAATATTCATATTTTGTTAAAAAAAGGGATTCGGGGTCTGCTCTCTCTGCGCCCTTGTTTCTGGATCATAGATTAAATAACCAATTGAATAACTGTTATAATTGCTAATGATTTCTTTCGGATTTATTGTCTTTACCTTTCCATCAATCATAAGTTGGCCAAATTCATTTACCATGTATCCATCTGGTGTAATAGTGCTAGTATAAAGGTAACCGTATTCATTGAAACAATAAGAGTACATCAGTCCGTCTTTTTTTCCATCGGGTGCTATCATTAGCCAAGACCATTGACTTTTATACCTAGAGGTTTTATTGTCCCCATACCAATAATTACTTATTCCCGTTTCATTTAACGGCTTTGCTGAATCCTGGTGCCAAGTATCTGGATCATATGGATGCGAAAGAAAATAATTAAGTTCGGCCTCATTAGTTCCATAGGAAGCAATATGACCGTCTGCATGTATAAAAACACCATTTTCATCTGTTCGTAAGCCTCCAGCAAGCACAGAACTTTTCATTAAATTCCCATGCAAATCTTTCACATAAAATGTATAAGTATCTTTTTTGATAGCATTTCCCGCATTTAAGAAGAAGTCTTTATTCTCCCACTCATTCGTCGTATACCCTGCCTGAAGCTTATCCGGGGTCCAGATAATTTCCGCAAATGCCGGTGTTACCATCGTTATAGAAAGTGCTGCCGATAAAATAGCCCCCAATAATTTCTTTTTCATACTCGTATCCTCCATTTCTATCTAAAAATACTATTTGTTATTACGCAGGCCCATAATAGTTTATTATTACTCTGCTGATTTTTTAGCATCGCATCATTTTACTTTCCATCTTCCATCTATGCAATTGTTCCTCAAAAAGGGTTAATGCTTCTTTCATAGTATCAGTTCTTCCGCATTCTAATACTTCTGCAATATATGAAGTAACTAATGTATATCATACTGATAACTTCCATTTTTCCCCGAATAATATCTTCTATCTTTTTCTTTAATTCATCTTGTTTCTGAACTATTTTCTTTAAATCTTTATTAGCAGCTTTAAGTCCCCAAAACAAGGAGATAAGAAAAGCAACTACAATTGCTACAATAAAAGAATTTTTTATTAGCCTTGAAAATTCATTTGTAAAAATATTATTTGATTGCCAATCGGGGTAAGAATTAATGTCAGGATAGATATGATAAATGTTATATGTCGCTAATCCAAAAACGATTAACAACAAAATAAAAGTAATTGTTATAAAAAACATAATAACTTTTCCAAATTTATATCCTACCCTTTTGCGCCATTCTATAGTACGCTGGCACGATTGAATCTGTCTATTTATTTCTAATAATTGATTGCACCAATAACCAGCCTCTTTTACCTTATCCGCTGTAATATCCATACTCATTCCCCTTGAATCTCATATTTGACAACATCTCGAATTCGTGTTATTCTATAGGTACAAGGAGTAGCCAACTCCACAGAGTGGCTTCCAAATTTGATAATTTATTTTCTAAAAATAATCACCAATGCTTTGGCGGCTGGGTGATTATTTTTTTGTACCTTTGTCATTGCGCTTCACATATGTAAGTATTGCAACGATCAACGCTGCAACATTTATGATTACCATAAATTCCTCATGAGTGTTCACAATCACCACCCCCTTTCGGAGATGGAAACCACCCGGCAGATTGAGTACCTGTAACAACTATACCATACTTTGGTGGTTTTTTTAAATATTATTACCTTTATTTCAGCTGAAATGAAAAGTTTATTTAATCAGGGTTAGAAGAAACTGAGTTCTATCCATACAAATCAACTCCATGCGGAACGGTTGACGCGTGCCGTACGTTCACAATACTATGGAACTTTTAGGACAGATTTTGATAATGGCTTCGGCATTGAATAATATCAATTTTGCTATCATTAATACGATATACCAGCCGATTGACTTCATCAATTCTGCGGCTCCAATATCCCTGCAAATTTCCTTTTAAGGGTTCGGGCTTACCAATACCAGAATAACCATTCCTATCGACATCCTGTATTAATAGATTGATACGCTTAAGGGTCTTTCTATCCTGGGTTTGCCAATATAAATAATCTTCCCAAGCCTCTTCATCCCATACTTTTATCATTCGTCTACCTCAATGATATCATGAATTTTTCCTTCGCCTTTTTCCATTCTTTCTTTTGCTGCCAGCAAATGAGCCTGATTCTCTATCGAATAAAATGGATCTGCCTGTACCGTAAATGGTATGCCATTGGAACGAATCACCTGTTTCAAAAAGATATTAATTGCTGTGCTGGTATTCATACCAAGCTCTTCAAAAATCATTTCACTTTGTTTTTTCAGTTCATCATCTACTCTAACATTAATACTGGCCATATCTCGCCCTCCTTTTATGTATTTATTATATCACATTTGTGTTGCGATTGCAATACATTGTAATACTTTGCAAACATTATGCTTTTAAATATAATTAGAGTTAATCATGCCAGGTTAGAATTTACTTTTAAAGAGTTGGTATATCACCTTTCTATGTCTTGATCTCTATCTCTTCTTCTCAAAACAGGAAAAATATCATGGTCTATTTTCATTTACTCCCCTTTTCAGTCGCATGAACGGAACTCAGTTCCGCTCATGCTTAAAAACTCTTTTTCTATCGGTTAAATCATGTTCGATTGCCAATGTACGATTTACTATAAGATACTGTGAGGTGGTGCTATATTCGTGTTTTAGCTATTAGTATTAAATGGAAGTCCCTCTGTTCTACTCCATCCGGGATATTCATAAACCCATCACCGCTCCCTGTGGAGTGTTCAGATCTTGAAGTCGAATGATAATTGCCATCATCACCAGATGCGCTTTTACTGTCAGCAAATTCCTGATCATCCACAAGGATATTAAAAGTGTTAACCTTAACATTTTCCTTATTCGTGTAACTTCCTGTCTGAATTCTTCCAGAAACCAGAACTCTCATGCCCTGTCGAAAATACTTTTCTGCAAATTCACCTGCTTTGTCAAATGCAGTACAATTAATGAAATCAGCGGTCGGTTCATTGCTATTCTGATTCCTGCGTCCTCTTCGGTCAACGGCAAGTGTATAGTTGGCAATCGCCATAGCATGTTCCCCCTGGGAATACCTCACTTCTGGATCTCTGGTCAGTCTGCCCATTAATATTGCTCGGTTCATATTTTCCTCCATTCCTCCTCCGCCAGAAGAGGCAGAGGAGCTTTTATTTTTTTAGATTATCGTATTTATGAGATCCACTGGCCTTTCTCATTCACCGCATAACCATCTGGTGTAGCAGTATTGGTCAGTAACTTCCCTCTTGTTCCATCAGGAATTGGGTTTAAGTAATACCAGTATCCATCTATGTATTGCCACCCGGTAAGCATCTCCCCCTGAGTCCCATCAGGGATAGTTTTTAAATAATAGATATTCCCATCCACATCCGTCTGCCAGCCCGTCACCATGAATCCGTCTTTATCAAAAAGGTACCAGGAGGCTTTATTTTGATCGCCTGAAGCATAAGGATTGCTGATATATTCCCATTCATTCGTGTATGTCCGGTCTGATGCAAAGATCCATTTTCCATTTGCCATCTGTGTCCAGGTCCCCGTTACGGCTCCGGCCGGAGCTGCCGGTCCCTGAGTATTTCCTGTGGTTGTTACGCCTACGGATCGAGCCCCACCGCTTCCACCTGAACCGCCGCCACCTCCGGAGCTGCTGGAAGTCGTATTGTCAATCACTTTGAAATTCAGTGTGACAATAACCGGATCAGACATTGTTCCGTCGCTTGTGGCTGCATAAACGGTTGCCGTGGCTGTTGCGGCAGATAGATTTTTTCCGATTGCTTCCTTGATCCAATTGGCCGTGACTTCCTGACTGCCATTTAAGGCCACCGGTACCACATTCCCACTTTGATCTACGGCTAGAAGAGCCTGCCCCGCTCCATCGGGCACTCCAGAATCAGAAGATCGCCACTGAATACTCTTTTTATCCGGGCTTCCGGAATAGATGAAGGCATTAAACTTCTTACCCTCCAGTCCGCTCCAAGTAAAAGCGGGGCTGTTTCTCTTTCCGGTCTTTGTAAGCACCAGGTTAAAAGTTTCGCTCTCCCGGTCTGCTTCAATACATTCCGCCCGGAAAGTAAGGGATACTATGCAGGAAGCGGCTTTCTGGCCGTCCTTTGTTATGGCTTTGACTTCTATATTTTTTTCTGCCCGGTATGGGGCCCTTGAAAGTGCTTCTTTGATCCAGGCAGCTCCATCAACAGGAGTTACATTTCCATTCTGGTCTACCGTTACTGCTCCCGGATCAGAAGAGGTCCATACAACGCTACGGTCATAGGGGGTATGCTCTGTGGCATCTTCGATATCCGGCAAAACAGTTGCGGTCAGTTTTCTTGCTTCAAATCCTGTTTTATTAACCGTCTCGGAATGGATATCTCCGGCTTTCTGATAATTAAGGCTGTAGGAAAGAGAGGTTTTATCAATGGTGATTCCCTCCGGAACGATCCTTGTCTGGTCGCTGGTGACAAACTTCACTGTCACCTGACAGCTGGCAGAAGCCTGATTGCCCAGCTGGTCTTTTCCGTTTACGGTCACGGTCACATCCCTGCTTCCACTTCCGGAGATCCTTGCGTAGTTATCATTGTTTCGGATTCCGTCATCTGTGGCCATGATATTTCGTATCCAGGCCGAATCCTTTAAGGCCGAAACCGATACTTCCCGGTAGGCCTCTGCATCCTGGGATACGGATACCACTGC
This sequence comes from Lacrimispora sp., assembly GCA_047604985.1. Lineage (GTDB taxonomy): Bacteria > Bacillota > Clostridia > Lachnospirales > Lachnospiraceae > Lacrimispora. The sequence continues at coordinate 17,423 of JASGGP010000024.1, read as the reverse complement.
CGGATCGGAGCTTGTCCAGGTCACTTCATCACGGGAAAAGAAATCCGGGGTGAACGTTGCTGTTAGGGACTGCGGAGCGGTCACTATTACCTTTTCTACCGGAACCGTCCGGTCCCCGGTTAAGGTCCTGGTAACTGTATAGGTAAGTGCTTGCTTATCAAGCGCTGCGCCCTCCGTGGCCACCAGCGTATTGTCGATGATCTGGAACGTGACATTGATTCTGCTGTTTGCCGTACAGGGTTTTCCCTCAAAGGAAGCAGCTGGCCGGGTCTGTGCTGTTAAGACCGCAACGCCGCCGTTCTGATGCCCAGCTCCGTAAATCGTGTTTGGGATCTTATACTGGTAGTTTCCATCCGCCTGTACCCGTTCTGCTTCCTGAATAATGCTGGTAAAGAAAGAGGCGGAAAGGTTTACGGATAGGCTGGCGGACTTTGCCGTATAGCCGTCCGTTTCCTCATCATCGTTCCTTGCAAGGGTTATCAGTTCCGGATCGTCAATGCTCCACTTTACACGGTTATCCGCCACGTCATTATTGGCATCAATAATAGCTTTTATATTCACCGGCTGAACTTCGGTTCCCTGCTCCAGTACCCCGTTGATATAACGGGCAGTAAGTTTTCCCTCCTTGCTCCGGATCTCCGTGGTCTTTATCGGATTCTTCCGGTTCCCGGTCCTGGTCTGCGTTACTGCAAACGCATAATCTTCCGGGTCCACCTTAACGGACACGGCCACTTTTTTATAGATGGCAGATACCGCGATATCCTCCTGCGGCATGGAGAATGTATACGCATGACTGCTTTCGGAATAGGTGGTACTTTTCTTTGTTCCTTTCCCGTTGGTGTAGGTTGGGGACCCTTCCATCTGGAACTTTGCCGTATCCGTGTTTTTAGGGGCCGTTGTAACGCTCACCGAGGTTCCTGCTGCTATGGCCCCCCGGTTTTCCTTATCAATCATCTTGGAGTATTGGGAGCTTCCCCTTACCTCCAGGGAGGCGATATCGTAAAAGTTCTGGCCATTTGCTACCGTATCAATCTGGTTGACCGTCAGCAGATATCCTCTTACCGGGCGGCCCAGGGAATTGGGGGCAAAATGGTCCAGAGTATAATGCCCGGTGGAGCAGGGCAGGCTCTCTCCGATTTCTTCATCCATAACAGTCATGATTCCATTCTCCAACTCCTCATAAAAATACCGGTCTGTGATGTTCTTACTTGCGCCGCCCTGCACCAGGGTGTAATATAAATCCCCGGAATGCCAGTAGCCTATATGGGCAGCATAGGTATAATCATTATCGTCACTGATCTCTGATCCGCACACGTTGGCGCTGATCTTGCTTTCGGAATCTGCAAACAGATAGGCTACATCCTCGATATAGTTAAAGTTTGTAGCTGCTCCCTGCCGGGTTCCGATAAAGGTTCCCTCTCTTGCCAGAGATCCCAGCTGGGAGTTTCCAATGGTCCCTTCAAAACGGGCCACTTTTAACTTTCCGGCCGCATACCTTCCGGTGATCCCGCCGATGGCCGTTGAATGATAGCCACCGATGGTCCCGCTCACATGGGAGTCGTAGATATATACTGCGTTCTGGTATCCCACAATTCCGCCGATGTAGCCGGTTCCCTGGATTCTGGCTGTGGTCCCGTCTCCGGTGGATACCTCACAATCCACAATATGGGAATTCGATGCAATCCCAGCGATTCCTCCGGCATAAATCACATCCGTTCCGCCGGTGGCATCGATCATCACCTTATCACAGGTGATATTCTCAATGACGGTGCCGCTGATCTCCCCGGCAATCCCTCCGGCAATGCCCGTGGATTTAATGTAGGCATTTTTTATGGTTATGTTTCGGATTACGGAACCCTCGGCATATCCAGCCAGGACTCCGGTTCGGTCATTTCCTTTGATCTCGGAGCTGTCCGGGATAATGGTTACATCATGAATGGAGGCATCCGTAACTGATCCGAAAAATCCGACGTTGTTATAACCAGCAAAGGAAGTCAGCTTTAAGTTCTTAATGGTGTAGCCCTTTCCATCAAACTGGCCGCTGAAAGGACAGGAAACCTCTCCTGTCTTTTCCGTGGAATCCCGGTAAAAGCCTATGGGAATCCAGTCCACACTCTGCAAATCAATGTTGCTGCCCAAGGCAAAGTAGCATCCGGAATAATCTCCAGCATAATCCGCGCTTTCCGCATCCGGTACCATCATTCCCATGGCAGTCAGCTCCGAAAGGCCCATGAGCTGTTCCCGGTTTTTAATCAGGTAGGGCTTTTCCTCGGTCCCCTCTCCCTGGCTTCCGCTTAAAAACTCAAAGCTGGTCTTTCCAGACCAAGAATCCCAAATATCCCCCAGGGAGCTGACAGCTGATGCAGCCGCCAGTTTGGCAGGAACCACAACCGGGACTGTCTGCGACGGCTCCGCCTCAGATGGTGTTACCGGTTCTTCTGCTTCCTCCGGTACTGCCTTGCTTTCTTCTGTCTCCTCTACCGGCTCTGTCTCTCCGGGTTCCGAATCATTTTCAGGATCTTCTGTCCCGGATTCTTCCCGTGTGTCAGGTTCCGTATCCCAGTCCGCCTCGGAAGCGGTGGCCGTGCTGGTCTGTATCTCTTTCTTTACAAGATCATCAGTTTTTGCAGATACCGCCCTGGGCGGTACTGCGGTTATCACCAAGGCAGCACACATAACGTATGCCAGCCCTTTTGCAATTCCACTCCTCATTTTTTCTCCTATTCGTTAAGGGGCTTTCCGGTATTTATCTGATTCCCGGTTATTACTTCTTAATCCTGGTTCAGCTGGGAAGTAACGGCCAGGCTGTTCCAGATTGAATACTGTACTGTATTTGCAACCTGGATACAGATGGCCCACATCAGTGCTGCCGTTATCACAAGGAAGATACAGAGGATACATGCTTTCCCTTTGCTTAATCTTCTTCCCACGCTTTCCCTCTCTGTTTAATTGACCCTAACACCATTTTCATCTACCAAATGCCCATCCGGAGTGAATTCAGTTCTATACATAGATCCATAGGGTCTTCCTTCACCAATAAATATCCACCCCTTATGATTATCACCATGATAAGTCCAGAAGTCATTTTTCTCATTGAAGTAGTAATCTTCCCCATCAATGGTTTGCCAGCCGGTGAGCATCTTTGTCGTAGTCGGATCAAAGAAGTACCGCTTATCATCCATTGGCTCATGATACCAGCTAATTAATGCCGCTCCGAACCTGTCTCCCGTTTCCTTGTTAAGCTTGTACCAGGTATTTTCTCCCTCCAGGTACCAGTCATAATTTAATTTTCCGTCCTCATCTACGTGATACCAGTCTTTTCCGTCACCAACCCATTCATCCTTTGCTGGCGTTCCGTCTGGCTTCGTATAAGTGACGTCATACGGATTTTCAGGGTTTACAGTGAATGTACCGCCAGTATCTGGAACGGCCGGTTTTATAGTAGTATCAATTGAGGAAAACGGGGGTGTAATAACGGTTTCTTCCTCCTGATCCTTACCGGCCTCTTTGTTCGGGTCAGCATTTTCAGGCTCCGGTTTTGTGGGTTCTGTGGGATCTGGCTTGTTTGGCTCCGTAGGATCTGGTTTATTGGGTTCTATCGGCTCCGTGGGTTCACCAGAAGTTCCGCCATTGTCCTTTTTGCTGTCATCAGGGGTTCCCGGAGCTCCATCCGGACCATTTAGCCAGACTTCATCATCTTCTGTACCCCATGTTCCATCGGCTCCCAGCCGGGTATGCGTTCCGTCCCCATTATCAATGTATTGAACTGGATTCTCATTTCCTCCGGTTCCTCCGGTGTAATTTGCTTATCGTCACCGGTTCCCGGCATGCAGTCCGAACCGTTCCACCAGTGTTCGGTATCTCCGCCATTCCAGCTTCCTCCGGCTCCTGGCCGAATGTGGGTTCCATCTCCATTATCAATGTAGTGGATCGTGGTTCCTCCGCTTCCCCGATGTAAATGATCCGGTCATCTTCCGTTCCTGGGATTCCATCCGGACCGTTCCACCAGTGTTCATCATCTTCCGTATTCCATACTCTATCCACGCCCGGGCGGCTATGGGTTCCGTTTCCATGGTCAATCCATCCCTTTATCCAATGCGCATAATAGGTCTGATCTCCCAGAGCGGCAAGAGTGGTTTCCCGGATTCTTATTCCGCCTATCGGCTCCGAATACCAGTCAAGGAAGAGGTAACCTGTCTCATGCAGTACGGGCAATTCTCCAATCGTTGTACCATAGGTCACGGTCTGATCTTCCGGATTTTCCGTAATAACAGATTCCGGTAAATTCCTCTCAAAATGAATGGTGTACTGATTTGCTTTCCACCGGGCTTTATACACGGTATCTCCGGCTTCCACCCAGCTTCCAGACGTTACCTCCTCGCCGTTGTCCTTAAACCATCCACTGAAAGTATAGCCAGGTTTCTCCGGCGTCGGAAGTGTTCCGATCTGCGTAAAGTATGTCCCATCCATTTCTATGGTGACTGGCTTCCCGTCCAAATCTTCGTAAGTAAAGTGAATCTTATAGTTATTGGCTACCCAGCCCGCATGGTAGGTATAGCCCTCTGCTCCGAAATCCGGGCAGAAAATTGTTTGAGAACTTACTTTCTCATTGTTGTCATCATACCAGCCGGTAAAGGTATAGCCGCTCTCCACCGGTACCGACAGAGTTCCCAGGGGACTGTCATAGTTCTGGCTGACCGTAAAGGTCTGTACCGCTTCCCCGCTGGGCTGGGCTGCTTTTGAGACAAAATGAATTTGGTATGTCTCCGGTTCCCAGCTTCCGTAATAGGTCACATCTTTGGGTTCTACCATGGAATGCTCCGTAACCATTGTTCCGGTTCCATCCGGTCCGGTCCTCCAGCCGGTAAACTTCCAGCCGTAAATCTCTGGTGAAGGAAGCGTCCCAAGTTCCATGTCAAAGGTGTGATCCTCTTCTGTCGTACCTCCGGACCATCTTTCATGATCCGGGTCAAAGGTCACTTTGTAGCTGTTGGCGGTCCAATGTGCATACACGGTCACATCTGCCGCTGGCATCTGGTTCCCGCTGTAGGAATAGCTGCTTCCTCCGGTTGGACTGTTATACCAGCCATCAAAATGATAGCCTGGCCGGATTACCAGATCCCGGCCGTTTATCAGTACCTGATCAAAGGATTCTGCAAAGGAAAGTACCTGTTCTTTTGTGGCGCTGCCGTTCAAGGTACCGCTGTTTCCATCCAAGGTCAGCAAATATCCGTTAATGGTATATTGAGCCGTTATAGTCACATGATCCTGAATGTTGTTGGAGGGAGTGTCCCAGCCGGTAAATGTATAACCGGATCTTTCCGGTACCTGTGGAGGCGTTGCATCTGCTCCTATAGCTACTCCCTGCCGTTTTAAAATAGTCCCATCAAAGTCCTTGTAAATAACCTCACTGGAACTTCTCACCCAATGGGCATATACCGTCATATCTGTTTCTGGCATCGTATTTCCGGTTCTGGAATACTTGCTGCCTCCGTCCGCTTCTGTATACCAGCCATCAAAGGTAAAATATTCCTGGCTTGCTTCGGCAGATCCGTCGGCAAGTGTCTGGTCAATGGATTCCCCGTAGGAAAATTCCTGTGTCCTTGTGGCAGCTCCATTTAGATCTCCACCGTTTCCATCCAGGGTCAACGTATAAGTGTTTCTGCTGTACTGAGCCGTAATGACTTTGGGTCCTTGTATATTGGTGTAGGGAGTATTCCACCCGGTAAAGGTATAGCCAGATCTTTCCGGTACCTGTGGAGGCGTTGCATCCGCTCCATAAGCAACCTCCTGAGTATCTAAGACAGTTCCATCCCAGCCTTTAAAGGTTACCGTGTTGCTTGCATTAGCATAATGTGCATATACAAGTACTTCCCCGTATGATCCGCTGGACATTTTGGTAATGGCATTAAATGTATCTCCATTTTCCACTATTGTTTCCGGCGTTATTTTATTACCGCCTGTTTTCTCTGTGTACCAGCCTATAAATATCTTGCTTCCATTAACACCCGTTGGCAGTTCTTGATTATATGATTTTATTGGCTGACCATATTTAACCGTATAAACATATGCTTGACTCTCAGATTGTGAGCCAGTGTTGTTGTAAAATCTTACATAGGTATCCCATCCTAACCAGGATCTATATAAAGTTATGGAATCACCAACAATATCGGATACATACAAATATACTTTTCCTGTACTGTCAACCCAATTCCCATTGAAATAAAAAGGCCTGGTCACTGTACCGATATCCAAACTTGTTAATGAGACATTTTTCCTTAGAACACTCATTGTTTTAATGTGTGTTTCACCTGGTATATTAAAATCAAAGGTAATATTTACATTATCTTCTTTGTAGTGAGCATAATAGACTTTCACTGCTGAACCTTGGACAACTGTGTTCTCCTCCAATTTTTCGCCGCCGCTTTGAGCAGTGTACCATCCATCAAAAATATATCCATCTGTTTTGGGCGGGTCTGTTTCTGGAAGTTTAACGTAATCCATATAAGTAGTGGCAACGTTATAATATAGAGCATAATCAAGCCTATAGTAAAATTTGTTACCATACGACATTATCGCCCATGATGCGTATAATGTTATATTGCCAGTTATATTAGAGGGATATCCCGACTTCTGTACACCATTTTCATCAAAGTAATACCATGAGGTAAAACGGTATCCGTCTCTGGCAAGATTTGATTGTATGGTAGATAACGTGCTTGCTAATGAGGCATTAAGAACAAGTTCCGTTGAATACTGCTCTCCCCCATACACGGTTCCTCCATTCCCCACTATATTAAGAGTAGCAGTACTTTTATATTGAGCAGTTATGTCTAAGTCACTTAGCACATTGCTAAAGTTCTTATTCCATCCAGCAAATACCTTACCAGCGATTGTCGGCGGGGTTGGAGCTACAGCCGAATTACCAGATGGTACGATCTGTTCACTGAGCAAGTTTCCATCTGCATCAAAAAATCTTACTGTATTTGAATTTGCAGTAAAACCAGGATATAACACGGTATCGCTAGTAAGACTAATGGATGTATACTGAGTTCCGGTGGCATTTTTACCGGTATACCAACCAGAAAAAACATACCCGTTTTTGCTTGGCCCATTGTACTGGGCTAAGTCAATTGTCACTCCCGGCTCTTTTACAATTATGTATTGAGTATTACTGGCTGTGTTGCCGTAATTGTTATTATTAGTCTCTCCCTCTGGTGTGTTCAAGAGTCTAAGACTGTAAGTATTATTAGGCCTCCACATACCATATAAAAGCGTATTTACTCCCGTTGATACGTTGCCCCGCGTTATTTTGGCTCCAGGCTTATAAAAAAGGCCCCCATGAAGTAAAAAATCGTAATTTTGTGGAGCGGTAAGAACGGTTTCATGTCCTGCAACATACCATGGATACTGGTAATTATCTGAACTGCTCCATCCTAAAAAGGTATACCCACTCCAACTTGGCGGCGTCCATAACGTAATGGAAGTATCCTCAGTATCATTAGTTCCTGGTGCACTGGTATAGTCATTTACTTTTATGTCTCCATCTATTACTCTCATGCTGGCAAAAGTAAGAGTCGACAAATAGCTGGCCGCTAACAAGTTCACCATTTTTAATTTAGGAGTGCTTTTCACTAGATTTAATACAGAGCCGCTTTTATCTGCATACCACCAGCAAGTCCCAAAATCTTCTGCATTTAGAATACTGCCATAAAAGTAGTATCCTAAATCTTCGATTTCTTCTACTGGCACTTCAAGTTCTTCCGCCGGTTCTTTTGCCGTTAAATGATAAATACTGTATTCCGTCTGATCCCAGTTCTTAAATCCCCCTATCTCCATTTTATTTTGGGTATCCAGATCGCCGTCTGTGGCAATTAAACCATCCAGCTCTTTCCAGCTTTCATCGGTTGGTTCTACACTTTTATACAAATAAGGTGCCAGTGTCCTATATTCATCATTTAAATCAACGCCAGATGGATACGGACTGGTATCACCGTTATCCAGATCGCCTTCAGCAGTTAAGCAATACCAAAGGGGAAACTCTGCCTCTCTCCGGATATAACCATAATCCCGGTATCGGGCGCTTCCATTCCGGTCCTCAAACTTCCAGAACTTTTTCCCGGCCTTTGATATCCGGCTGTAATATTCCGGAATTTCCTCTTCTTCAGAATCTACCTGGACAAATGTCTTTTCCTCCTGGGATGGCGTGGGAATTTCTTCATCCAGGACCGCATCTGATGGAATAACATTATCCGCATCTGATGGAGTGGCCTTAACTGCCTCCGATGGAGTGGCCATATCTTCCGATGCTTCCAGTGCTACGTAAGGCATAAACCCCTGTGATCCCGCCGCTGGCGGTGCATAGGCTGCCGATGTTGCCGCAATCATAGCCGCCAAAAGCATGCTCATGACCCTTTTTAGTCTCTTTTTCATATTCCTTTCTCTCCTGTTTTTATTCTGTATACTCTATTTCCCGATATTCCCTCATCCAGTCCATCAGTTCTTCATCCTCCAACACTTTCCTCCTCCTCATCCCTGCGGAACAGCCATGGCTGGCCGGATACCAATGCTTGTCTCTTTTACATCCACCGGCTGAATATTCCCATCTGCCAGACTTACCGCATAGATTCCATCTCCATACCAGAAATCATCAAGCCCCCCATCCTGCGGGGTCCGCAGGTAATACCCTTTTGAATAAGCAGAAATCTGTGACTCCGGATTATTTGTTTCACTCCCGTTGAATTTCCAAAGGTAATCTCTGTATTTAATTGCTTCCTCTACCGATAAAATAAACACCCGATCCTGCAGCAACTGGAATATATCCTTTGCCCCCATGATGCTGCCTTCACCAAACTGCTCATAAGTACCTTTCCACGTTGTCCCTATGTAAGACTTTGTGATTCCTATGTAAGTTTCATGGACAAAACCGCTGTCCGCATTGTCAAGCAGCCAGTCCCGGATCTTCGAGTATTTATAATTATTGTTATCACCAAAATTCAGTTTTTTCGATGCTCCATCAAAATCTGACCGGATCACACTGTCGCTGAGAAAGAGCGCCGTTTTCTGGCTGTTATCCATGGCATCCTCATAATCATCATCAATGCAGCGGAATAAATAAATTTTGTTTCCAAGGGTCCGGGCCTGTACGTCTCCAATACGATAATGCACTGCCTCCGGCACTCCAGCCGCCGGTTCATAACAAATATCACAGATCCCGGCCCCGTCCGCATCAATATGCCCCTTTGCCGGTAACATCACCGTTTCCTCCTTTCCGCATTTCCTGCATCGGACCGTTTCATGGCCGTTTTCTGTGCATGTTGGCTCAACCCGGTCAATTACCTCATAATCATGATTGCAGGTGTTTTCTTCAAATGTTCTTTCAAATCCCACACGTAAGACGGTGTACACTTCATCGGCTATGGTGAATTCATCCCGGACCAGCTCCGATACGTTTTTCACATCCCGGAAAGTCTGGCTCACAACCATAGAATTTGGCATATACCCCACCGCAATCAAATAAACTTCCTGGCGTTCCGCGCTGCCAACCATGGATACCAGGTTCAAAAGCCTTTCATTGTTTTCCTGAACCTTCCTTGTAATAATCTGCTGGTCCGCAGTTTCCGTCCCGGTAAGTTTTAGATCTGCTTTTCTCGCAATTTCCAGCCATCCACTCAGCCGGTTTTTCGCTTCCTGATCCGGGTCAGCCGCTTCGGGAAAACGTTCTCCTTTCCGGTATTCCACATAGTACTTTTGAGTTCCATTCCCATTTACCACAATGCTCCATGGGCTGGAAACGAGAGAGTGATAATAATACCGGTCCGTGCCTAAGATGGTTTCGGGGAAGTCAACGAACAACTCCGTCCCCTCTTCGGTCTGGCCGTATTGGGTCTTAAATATTTTATTGTTATGATCGTTCTCTTCAACAAAATATAGATTCCAGTCCACCTTTTGGGCCTCTGAAGGAGAGGCCGGGCTGGCCCTTTCGTAATAAATACTTACGATCATGCTATCATTGGACAATGTAAAGCTTTCTTTCTGTCCGGAACAAAGCTTGTATCCTTGAATATCCGGAAACGCAATAAGAATGGTTTCCTTTTCCTCTCCTATCCCAGCCAACACCTGAAGAACGGTTTTATCTGCAATGTCCAGATACCGGATGGTGTACTTATACTTCTCGGCCTCCGAATCTGGTGTTTCTCCGGAAGGTCCTCCCGGTTCCGGAAGCTCTGTTCCCGTATCCGGATCACGCTCTCCTGTTCCCGGATCTCCGGAACCGCTGTCCGGCTGATTACCTTTTCCAGGCTTTGAGCTTCCATGACCGCCAGATCCGCCGCCCCCTCCAGATCCACCACCGGAGAATTTGCTTGAGGCGGCTGTCTTTTGGGAAATCGCTGTCTGTATTCCCTTTCCCGGCACAAATTGCACTACTCCGCCATCAGTCCAGGCTCCGGAGGAATCAACCAAATACCCATCCGGTGTTGTATCGTCCATATACATTGCTCCTTCCGGGTAATTACCAACTGACTGACCGGCCAGGTAATAGCAGCGGCCATCAATCCATCGCCAGCCGGTGAGCATTTGTCCCTGGGTACCATCAGCTTGTGGAGACAGGAAATACCATTTACCTGCAATCAGCTGCCAGCCGGTAACCATATACCCCTCACCATCAAAGTAGTACCAGGCTCCGTCAACAGCGTACCCCATCTCATCGGGTATCATCTTCCATGTGCTCTTTTCATAGGTCTGGTTATTTTCATAGAACCATTTATCATCCTTTCGCACCCATGCACCGTAGCTTGGCATTGAAATACCTGTAATGGTTAGAGCTGCCGTCAATAAACGAATCCATTTCCTTTTTCTCATACTTTCAGCCAGTCCTTTCTACTTTTATTTTTTCAAAAAATACTATCTTATTTTAGCCACCGACTGATATGTAACTTCTTTTTTTATAATTTCAACACTCTTATATAGCTGATCAAGATCGAGAATTGGGGGGATATTGGGATATTCTTTATCCCATCCATGAGGCTTTTTTCCGTTGATGCTTATGCCATACAGTATTTCATTTTCAAATTTTCCCATCATTTAGCTCTCCCTTTCCGTTAAAATCTTCCTATTTCCGCTGCATTCGTTCCATCACCCTTATTTCACCTCTGCTCCACCTTTCTCTATTCTTTTTGGGAAACGCTCTTTCTGCGAAAAGCCCTACGTACCAGAAAAGTCACCAAGAATATGGCACCTGCCACCAGCACCAGAGACAGTGTGATTACAATGCCTTTCCAAACCACTTTCCACATCCCACCTTTCTTTTTACTTTTTGCAGGAATCTCCCCGACAGTCTGTTCCCCCGCCTGCTCCCAGCCGTCGGTTGCAGAATTAAATCCTCTGTATACCGCCACACATCTGATTCCTTCCGCTTCCGGAAATACGATTTCCCCTCCATAGGTGACATAGCAGTCCGAAATCTTCTTTTCTCCTGTGATCTCCGCATTTCTGCAAAGATTCCCGTTTTCATCAAAATATGAATTGCCTTTCCAATCCGCGTGAAGAATCCTGTAACTTTCAGAATTCACTCCTATTTCCGCCAAAAGCTCCGGCTCACAGCCATCCAGCTCTGGTTTCAGGCTGTTATAAGGTATTTTCTTTCCCCCCAACTGATAATAATCAGCATCATAGGAATGAAACACTGCTGTAAATGCAAAGTCAGATACCCACCGTTCTTTTTCAAATTTTACATGAAGAATTGGGCACTCCTTTTGAAGCTGCTGCCCGGTTATTTTGTCTCCGGCAAAAACGGACGCCTTCTTCGGAATCTGCTCCACCAATTCCACATTTTCATAACGTACAGTCCTCTCCTCCACTTTCCTGCGTTCCGGCACCCTGTAAGGCTCCAAATTCCATGCTTTCAGCCAATACTGTTTTCCTGACTGATCCACATATTCCCTTTCCGGCGCATATCCCTCCCTTTCTTCAAACAAGATCTCTGATTCTATTATCACCTCACTTTCTTGTTCACCCGTCAAAGCAACCTGTGTCAACTCTTCTCCATCCGTTGCCGCCAAAACAGTATTTCCTATAAAAGCTCCATAAAAAGCAGTAAAAAGTACGACAAATAAAAGAACGGTATTTTTTCCCGGAAGCATTGAGCCACCTTCCCTTTCTTATTAAAATTGCATGATTATAATAAACAAAATAAATATTCATATTAACTCAAATAATGGGATAGTAAAAAGAATTTTAAGAACAAAAAATTTGGCTGCTGCAAGATATTTGGAATTTAAAGCATCATAAATCACACAAAGATAAATGATTTTCTCTGTGGGGCACAAAATTTTTTAAAGCATTCTATTAAAGGAATATTAAAAACATAAGACAGTTCACAAAAGCTATACACCAATGATATTATTATTTATTGGCATCTAAAGCATTGCTAATCAAAAAATGAAAGATTATTTATGAACCACAGGGCATTCAGATTAAGTGAATAAGAATGAAAAATAAAAACGTTTACATAAAAAACGCAAACTTTTTGATTAAACTTAAAACATTACTTAAAAATAAAAGGGATTATTAGAATGAAAAATAAAAACGATTCCATCAGATAGTTTACATAAAAAAACACAGACTTTTTAACTAAACTTAAAGCATCACTAAACAAAAATGAAAGGGATTATTTGTGAATCACAGACCATTTAGAATAGATAAATAAGAATGAAATAAGTGCAAATAAGGAACGCTTACCTTATTATTTTGAGTATACCCGATTTTGCAAAATTAATCAATAGTCTTTTCAAAACAGTCTCAATCCGGCCTCAAGTTAACTGCCGGTCTACCATCCAACGCCAACACATGGTCCTTTTCCTGAAATCATCAACATCTGCAAAACCATACCTGCCCCCCGCAAAAGCATACATTTCCCCATACCTTCCCCTCTGGTGTTCCTGATATGAAGCAAAGCTATTTTCATTAAAGCAAAAAACTGCCTTTTGGGCATGGCAATCCAATGCTTTCCCAAAAGGCAGTTCAAGTTCTGATTATTCTGTTAAACCATCGGATTCTGTTTCGCCGTCGGTTTTCTCCGGCTCATCCTTTAGCGGTTGATCTCGGTCATCGTCCTCCTTGACCGTACTGTCTTGTTCCTGCTCGGAATCTTCCGCATCAGTCTCATTGGAGAGTTCTTCTTCTGATGATTCCTCCTCCCCATTTTGCCCGGGGATCTCAACCGGTTCTGTTTCCTCGTCTGGAGTTTCTCCGGCCGGGATTTCCTCCGCCGGATTTTCCTCTGACGGATTTTCCTCCGCTGGAACTTCCTCCGCTGGAACTTCCTCCGCTGGAACTTCCTCCGCTGGAACTTCCTCCCCGTTTTGTTCTGAAGTCTTATCCCCGTCTGCTTCACCGATACCTTCTGCCGCTCCTGCAGCCGGTTCCTCCAGGATTAACTTCATTTCCACTGATGCCAGGGCACTTTCACTTTCCGGAACTGTAACCGTTGTTTCATAGGGCTCATAATTGGAAGAGCCTGTACGAATTATCTTCACGGAATGCTCCCCGGAGGTAAAATTCTCTGCAAAAATAGTCAGACTGGCCGGTGACGCATAAATATCCACACTATAATCCTCATCAAGATTCAACTTTTCTTCATCCAGATAAACTTCAACATATGAACTGCTGAAAAATGAATATTTATCGGTGACAAACTTTAAATCCCCATTTTCCTGCCAGCTCCAGTTTATTTCCGGGGCTTTTTGATACGGCTTGAAAGTATCGCTGCAGGAAATATATCCCGGTACCGAAATTGTTATGGTATATTCAGAGGAATATGACAGCGAAGACGTCAGCTCAATCGTCAGACTCTTTTCAGCATCGTTCTTGGTGAGCGAGGAAACTTTCTGATTGCTGGAAGAAATCTTCACAGAAACGCAGGTGCTATCCAGAGAATCCCACCATTCCGGATCTTCATTTTCCACATTCAAGACAATTATCTTTTCACCGGCCATAGAACTTCCTGTTTCCACTTCCAGCTTTGGTGCTGGCTTAGCGGCCGTATATCGCCCAAAGTCCATTTCTACCTTTTGATAATCTTCATTATCCAAAACAAGGTGGTTATTTTCCTCGGTCAGTAATTTAGCCGAAATAGAAAGTATTTTGTCCTTTACTGTATATCCTTCCCCTTTCACCAGCTTGGTTCCATTTAAGAATATGGCAGCCTTTTCATAAAAAACAGCATAATCAGCCGTCAGTTCCAGGAATTCTGTATCATAGTTAATCTTACCTGTAATTCCAACCGTATTCAAAATCTTCACTTCCGCCTGAACCGTCCGGTAACCATCGGCTTTCACTGTGATGGTATAGACTCCGGAATAGTAAAAATTACTGGAATTTAAAATCAATCCGTCTGTTGTTTTCGTATAATCGGCGGCGCTTCCGGTAGAGGCAGAGGAACTTGCCACGGTTACCGAGCTGATCTTATCCAGCCATTTGTCTGCCTCGCCCAATGCCTGAACCACCACATTGCTTCCCTTTGGAACGGATTCTGCCTTAAGTACCGGGGCCTCCAAAGGAGCCGCCAGACTTTCCGGCACCGTCCCCTCCAATACCTTTACGGCATAAGCGGACGCATAAAGCTCAATTCTATAGGATTCTCCTGCAGTAAAATTATGGGCAAAAATTTCAATCCCATCACTGTAAGAAGCCGTATAGTCGAAGCTATCTCCCTTTTTCAGTTCCTTTCCATTTAATACCACCTTTTTCACATCAGAACTCAAGTAAAAGGCATTGGAAGCACTGGTAAGCTTCAGACTGTAATTCTGTATGTTCCATTGCTGTGCAACATCAGGGGCTGCATTTACAGGCGTAAAGGTTACGTTTACTATGTCGTATCCCGGTACGGTGATCTGCATGGTATAATTGTTATATACGGACAACGTGGTACTGTCTGCAGTAACCGTAAAGCTGCTTTCCCCTTTCGCGAGAGAAAGAGCAGTTACTGTCCCATACCCATATGACAGCTTGAGATGGCCTGCCTCCAGGGCCTGGAACCACTGCATTTCCTCGCTTCCCTCCTGATAAGCGCCAATGTTGAACACCATGGAGGGGGTGCCGCCGATGACTTCATTCACCGTAACAGCCGGCACTTTCTTAGGCGTGGAAAATACTGCCGGAGATTCAACTTCAAAGCTGGCATTCTCGTAGCCCTCTGCCTGAATTTCAAATGTATTATTTCCGTTTACCAGGTAGCGGTAAGGAATGTAAATATTATTAATATCCGTCGTAAAATCGCCGGACTCCAGCCGGTTCCCATTTACAATAACCGCTTTTATCCTGTCTGCATAGTAGCTGAAGCTTGCTTTTAACTTCAGCCAGCCCTTGCTGTCATCCCATGTGGGTGTGAAGACCGGGGCCTGTTCCACTACTGAAAGAGTGGCTTTCACATCATCGAATCCAAAGGAATGGATCGTCACCTCATAAGTCCCGGAGTAATTCATGGGACCGCTGATGGCGTCCACTCCCAGGGTGATGGCTTTGCCGTCGGAAGACAAGGTATTGTTTTCCTGATAGTAGTGGGTCTTGGTTTCACTGTAAGGAATCTCTATTTCAGTGATGGAACGGTACCAGGATTCATTTTCCTCACTGAGCCCTATAACCGCACTCGTTCCTCTCAGGGACGGGGAAATGGACAGTTCAGGCGGGTTAGTATTGTCAGTTTTTCCTGTCAGAAGCTCAACCTTTGTCCCGTAACCGCCTTTATCTGTTAAATACTTCACATATCTGGGCAGTTCCGCAGCTTTCTTCCAGCTTCTTGTTTTAAGTTCTTTTGCCTCTGCACTCAGGGTTAAGTCCGAATTTAACACAATCAATTTCTCCAGAGGTTCCCATTTCGACAGAAAAGCCTCTACAGACGAAGTTTTGATTCCCAGATTATCCGCAATTATGTTATTGGCCGCCAAATCAAACAATACGGCAATTGAGGCCGTCTCTTCCTTTCCCTCCAGACTGGCGGGAGGCGCAGTAGTAGCACTTGCCACCGCATCGGAGGCCATGGTCTTAAGAGAGAATGTGCTCTGGTTATCTTCCTCCACCAGGATGTGGCTTTCTTCCTCTTCCAGGTCCTGGCTCTGCACCTTTTCCAGGCTCTGAACCTGCAGGGCATCGTCCACAGTGGTTATAGAGGATTTTATGAAGATGGTGTCTCCGTCCCGGATAAATTTTATATACTGGGTCAGGGGAATGGTTGCCTTTGTAATCACCACATAGGGAAGATCGGACGGAATGGAGAAGCCCGATTCAACAAATTCTGCTGCTGCCGTGGTGCTCTTTCCCGGCTCTCTCAGCGCAATAAGAGAAACGGTCCACTTCCCGGAAGTTATGGCGAGTGTGTGGGTATTTGCATCCGGCAAAGGTATTTTTACGGTCCTGCCGGAGGCCGTCACAGGGGTAACAGACGACGTGGCGTCTTTCCCTGCTACGGAATAACGGAACGTCTCCATCCCCTCTGTCTGGTCGGAAAATGATACTACTGCATAAGGAAGACCCAGGACAGATATTATCCCGCTTTGTTCCATAGTGACAGTGTTCTTATTTTCCCAGGGATTTTCTCCGCTCTGATTCCCTCCATCGGTCCCATTGTTTCCGGAATTCCCATTTCCTCCCCCTGGCTGATTATTTCCGTTCTCTCCGGGACTGTTATTCCAATAGTCTTTGCTGTCAGAATCACTGTCATCGCCGTAATCACGGGACGAGGCACCGTTCCAGGCACCGCTGCCATTCACATAATATCCGTCGGGAGTATAGCCATTTACTACGGCTTCTCCTGACTGTTTATCCAGATAATACCACTTTCCGTCAATCTGCTTCCAGCCAGAGGCCATGGAACCGTTTACCTCCAGGTAATACCACTTTCCATTCACCTGTCTCCAGCCGGAGGCCATGGAACCATCCGCCTCCAGATAGTACCAATTTTGATCCGCGTCCTGGTACCATCCTGTTGTCATCATTCCGTTCTCATCAAAATGATACCATTTTCCATCATCTGTTTTCAGCCATGAACTTCTGTGCTCCCGGCCATCTTCCAGAATATATTGCCACCTGTCTCCATTCTGCCTCCACTCCCCCGCCAACGGCTGGATTGGAAATGTCAGCGTCATGGCAGTCAGAGCTGCCAGTAATTTAACATTGTTTCTGTTTCCCATACTGTCCTCCTTGCATATGATAGTTAGTTTTAACTAACCAATGTAGTATATAATATACTCTGACTTTCAGCAAGCCGGCAAACGATAAAAAGCCTCAATGAAGACTTGATGATAATTAATCATCATAAGAAAGAATCCCGCACGCGGGATTCTCCGCCTGGGTTGGGCCGCTTCTGCGGCATCCAACCTTACCGCCGCAGTGCGATCCCCCGGAGGGTTTTTATCGTATAGGAT
>JASGGP010000023.1:0-25580 GCA_047604985.1 Lacrimispora sp. | reverse complement strand
TGAGCCTGGCCAGTTCCTGCATGGCCCGAATGGCATATTTCGCCCGTTGTGAAAAGATGTCCCAGATAGTCCACTGTTTCTAAAACCATGTCCCTGGTCTCTCCCGGCAGACCCAGGATGGCATGGGCGATGACGGTGAGCCCTGCTTCCTTTAGATTTATATAGGCGTCGTTGAAAACGGAAAGGGGATAGCCTCTCCGGATGTAGTCTGCCGTGGACTGGTGTATGGTCTGAAGCCCCAACTCCACCCAGACCGGCTTGATGCGGTTTAAATCTTTTAGCAGAAGAAGGACATCGGGGGGAAGACAGTCCGGGCGGGTGGCAATGGAAAGGACGGCTACGTCTGGATGGCTTATGGCCTGGGTGAACAGCTCCTGTAAATAGGGCAGGGGCCCGTAGGTATTGGTATAGGACTGAAAATAGGCGATAAAGCCTTTTGTTTCCTGATTGATCTTTCCATGAACCCGTTTTTTAGCGGCTTCGATCTGCTCTGTAACGGAAATGTGAGAGGACAGGGCTTCGGCAAATTCTCCGGAGCCTCCCCCGCTGCAGAAGATGCAGCCCCTGTTTCCCAGAAAACCGTCCCGGTTGGGGCAGGTCATCCCTCCGTCAAGGGCCAGCTTATAAATCTTGAAGCCGAACTTCATTTTCATTTCATAGTCAAGTGAGTGATATGGTTTTCCGTTCCAGAACATGGTTTCCCTTTCCTGCTCCTGCTTTTTTGATTGTTTCATTATACGAAAACCGTTGGAGGGCTGTCAAATTATTTTGCAGGTTTTTCGTAAAATATTCTATTGTGGAATCTTTCCGGTTTATGATATACTCGTGATAATGACAATACTTTGTCAATCAATACCTCAATGCCCTAAATGTGTGGTCAGTAAATTGGAAGAAGGAGAACACAAGACATGAATGTAAAGGATACGAATCAGATGCTGGAATCGGAGAAGGCGAAAAAGCTTTTCACCGCCCTGTATGGCGAAAATGCGGTTAAGGAGAATATTGAACGGTATCAGAGCCTGGTCATGAACTTTCAGAAGAAGTTTCCAGAGGAGGATGTTCTGTTGTTTTCTTCACCGGGCCGCACGGAGATCAGCGGAAACCATACGGATCACAACCACGGAAAAGTGCTGGCAGGAAGCATTAATTTAGACTGTGTGGGCGTTGCTGCATTAAATAACAGCAGGAAAGTAAACATTATCAGCGAAACATATAATCAGAGCTTTACCATTGACTTGGATGATTTAATTCCCAGCGAGAAGAAATCAGGGACCATTGACCTGGTAAAAGGCCTTTTAAAGGGATTTCTGGAAGCCGGATATGAAATCGGCGGCTTCAACGCCTGTGTGACCAGCAACGTGATCAGCGCAGCAGGCGTCAGCTCCTCAGCATCCTTTGAAATGCTGCTCTGTTCCATTTTAAATACATTTTTCAATGAAGGCCGCATGGATACGGTGGCTTATTCCCATATCGGAAAGTTTTCCGAAAATGTGTACTGGGGCAAGGCTTCCGGCCTTTTGGACCAGATGGCATGTGCGGTGGGAGGACTTATTACCATTGACTTTAAAGACCCGGCTGCTCCTGTTGTGGAGCAGATTGATTTTGATTTTGCATCCCAGAACCACAGCCTGATTATTGTCAACACAGGAAAGGGACATGCAGACTTAAGCGCGGACTATTCCTCGGTTCCGGCGGAAATGAAAAAGGTGGCCGAGTTTTTCGGAAAAGAGGTCTGTGCCGAGATTACGGAGCAGGAAGTCATCGACAATTTAGAAAAGGTGAGAGCCTTTGCAGGAGACCGTTCCGTGCTCCGGGCGCTTCACTTCTTTGAAGAAAATAAGAGAGTGGATGCCGAGGTTGCAGCCTTAAAGGAAGGCCGGTTCCAGGACTTCTTAAAGAATATTACCGCTTCCGGGGATTCCTCCTGGAAATGGCTGCAGAACTGCTTTACAAATACCAGCTATCAGGAGCAGGGAATCACCGTTGCCCTGGCCCTTACAGAGCTTTTCCTGGCGGAGAAAAAGAGGGGAGCATGCAGAATACACGGCGGCGGATTTGCCGGAGTCATTATGGCTGTTCTGCCCAATGAGCTGGTGGATGAGTACATTGCATACATTGAAAAAGCAATGGGAGAAGGCAATGCCTACCGGATGACCATCAGGCCTTACGGAGCCATCTGTTTCAATGAGGTCATGGACAGATAATAATTGTAATTCCTGCCATAATAGAGTACAATAAAGGTAAGAAATAGAAAATACGAACTTGATATAAAAGGAGGCAGGCATATTATGAAAGAAAATAAAAATCTGGTCATCACCATAGGCAGACAGTACGGAAGCGGCGGCCGGATTGTAGGAAAGGATCTTGCAGAGGAGCTTGGAATCCATTTTTATGACGAAGAGATTCTTACCATCACCTCAGAACAGAGCGCGGTGGGAGAGGTTTTTTTCCGCCTTGCCGATGAAAAAGCGGGAAGTAATCTGCTTTATAAGATCGTCAGCGGCTTAAAGCCTCAGCTGGGCAAGCCTTCCACGGATGCGGATATCGTAAAGCCGGAGAATCTTTTCCGGTTCCAGTCCCAGGTCATCCGGGAGCTGGCAAGCCAGGAATCCTGTATCATTGCGGGAAGATGCGCCGATTATATCTTAAGCCAGGAGGCAGAGGAGTTTCCTGGTCTGGTGAGGATATTTGTTTACTCAGATACTCCCACGCTGGTGAAGCGGACCATGGAAGTTGATAAGGTGGATGAAAAGGAAGCGGCCAGGCGCGTGAAGCGGATCAACCGTGAGAGGAAAGAATATTACAGGTATTACACCGGCGGAAGCTGGGAGGACTGGAATAACTATGATCTGATCATCAATACAAGCTGCATTGACTTGACACAGACCGCTAAGCTGATTAAGGATTACATTAAGCTCAGGGGAATTGAATAATAAGAGAAAAAGCCGGAAGCCGGAAGCACCACAGGGGATTAAATTCCCTCTGCGGATGCCTCCGGCTTCTTTTATTTATATATTTAAATTCTAAGTTTCAAACTCCCAATCTTAAATAAACAGGTTCACATTGGATTCCTCTGCCTCCCCAAGATAAGCGCCTACTCCACCTAAGGATACTCCGTCGATCAGTTCCTCCGGTTTGATGCCCATGACATCCATGCTCATGGTGCAGGCAATGATCTTCACGCCGGATTTCATGGCTTTTTGGATCAGGGCTTCCAGGGAATCCACGTTTTTGTCGTTCATGATTTTCTTCATCATGGCAGTTCCCATTCCGCCCATATTCATCTTGGACAGCTTCAGCTTTTTACTGCCCCGTGGGAGCATGATGCCGAACATGGATTCCATCAGGGATTTGCGGACCGGCTGCTTTTCGGCTTTCCGCAATGCCGTCAGTCCCCAGAAGGTGAAGAACATGGTCACAGGCCTGCCCATGGCAGCCGCGCCGTTGGCAATGATAAAGCTTGCCAGAACCTTGTCAAGATCGCCGGAAAATACGATGATGGTCTTTCCCTCGGGAGCATCGGTTATCGTAGGCCTGTCTGTTTCGCTTTTTTTCACCAGAGCTACATAATCATCCTTCCGGCGCTCCGTAGCCATCAGAATGTTTCCGGTGCGTCTGCACCATGCTCCGATGTCCCGGGTAAAGCCCGGATCAGAGGCGGAAACCTCCAAAACCGTTCCGTTGGCCATATCCTTGATTGTTTCAAAAACCTTCATAATGGGACCGGGGCACTGCATGCCGCTGCAGTTTAAACGGATGGAGGCTGTGGGAATGTTTTCCGTGGCCATGTGGCCGCTGTCGGAATAGGAGGCCTGCTCTGCCATGGGAACTGCCTCGGGCTTAAAATGGGTGGACTGGTAAAACCTTGCGCCGCCGGGATAAATCTTCACGCTGCGGAATCCGTTCTGCATCAGTATGCGGGCGGCGTTGTGGGCCCGGACTCCGATGGCACAGAAGGTGACAATCTCTTTTGCAGGATCAAGCTCCTTTAGGCGGTTACGCAGCTGTCCGAGGGGAATGTGCTTTGCCTGGGGAATGGAAAAGGCCATTAATTCTGCATCTTCCCGACATCTAGGAAAAGTGCATCCGGATTATTCTCCACAACATCCCAGTCTGCCATGGCGGACTTTCCGAAAAGCACGTTTTCCGCCACAAACCCTGCCATATTGACCGGGTCTTTTGCAGAGGAGAATGGGGGAGCATAGGCCAATTCCAGGCGCTTTAAATCCGATACCTCTGCCCCCAGCCGGATGGCCGTTGCCAGAGTATCGATCCGTTTATCCACCCCGTCCCTGCCCACGATCTGGGCCCCGAAGATGGTCTTTCCGTCCATGGAGAACAAAAGCTTTAAGGTTAAGGGCACTGCGCCCGGATAATATCCTGCATGGGAGTTCTGGGTGATGACAATGCTCTCATAGTCGGTTCCCTTGAGCAGACCCCGCTTGATCAGGGCTTTTTCATTGGTTCCCGTGACGGCTGCGGCTAAGTCAAAAACCTTAGCTACAGAGGTTCCCATGGTTTCTCCGTAAGTCTCTTTTGCCCCGGCGATGTTGTCGGCGGCAATCCGCCCCTGCTTATTGGCAGGGCCTGCCAAAGGAATCATGGCAGGGTTCTAAATGTGAAATCTTCCACCTGGATCACATCCCCTACCGCATAAATATCAGGATCAGAGGTCTTTAAATCTTCATCCACCACAATGCCTCCCCGGTCACTGACCGAAAGGCCGGCTGCCTTTGCCAGCTGGCTGTTGGGCCGCACGCCGATGGAGAGGATGACAAGGTCTGCGGAAATGGATTTCCCGCTTTTTAAGGAAACGGCAACGGATTTGCCCTGGTCCTCAAAGGACTGGACGCCGTCCCCAAGATAAAGATTTATTCCGTTTTGTATAAGGTTTTCATGGAGAAGCTGGGCCATCTCATAGTCAAGGGGGGCCATGACCTGATCCAGCATTTCAATCAGGGAAACCGTAAGCCCTGCGTGGCGGAGATTTTCAGCCATCTCAAGGCCGATAAAGCCGCCGCCGATGACTGCCGCAGACTTGATCTTTTCTTCCCTGATAAGGGCCCTGATCCGGTCCGTATCAGGGACGGTCCAAAGGGTCCGGATGCGGGAGGATTCGATTCCCGGTATGGGCGGGCGGACCGGAGAGGAGCCGGTGGAGATGACAAGGGTGTCATATGTTTCCTGGTAATTCTCTCCCGTATCCAGCCTGCGGACCGTAACCGATTTTTTCTCCCGGTCAATGGAAATAACTTCGTTTTTCACCCTCACATCAATGTTGTATCTCTGCTTCATGGCCTCCGGCGTCTGCAGAAGCAAAGCGTCCCGGGATTTTATCACATCGCCTACATGGTAGGGAAGGCCGCAGTTGGCGTAGGAAATGTACTCTCCACGTTCCAGTATGATGATATTGGCTTCTTCATCAGTCTCCTTAATCTTGCCCCACAGCTGGCCCCTCCGGCCACACCGCCGATAATCACAATTTTATTCATGGTATGCCTCCTGTTTTATTTTTAACGATTTTATTGATTTCAATTATAGACCTGTAAATGAAATTAGTCTGTGATTGAATCACAAAGAGATCCCATGAAAAAGTTGATTAAGCTTACGGCAGTTCCCAAAATAAATTTTACTCAATTAAATTTTTCTATTCTATTGACAATCATATTTTCCTGTCATATAATAATTTTAACAAATACAATTTTGTACAATATATTTTATAAGGAGGTATATCATATGTCTGTTCATGATTTCACTGTAAAAACAAGGGATGGCGGCGATAAAAGCCTGTCCGATTATTCCGGAAAAGTTCTTCTGATTGTAAATACGGCAACAGCCTGCGGCTTTACCCCACAGTATGCGGATCTTCAGGCCATATATGAAGCACTGGCGGACAAGGGTCTGGAAATCCTGGATTTCCCATGCAACCAGTTCGGCAATCAGGCTCCCGGCAGCGATGATGAGATTCATACGTTCTGTACCGGCCGTTTTGGAGTAACTTTCCCCCAGTTTTCCAAAATTGATGTAAACGGAGATGAGGCTATTCCTCTGTACCGTTATCTGGTCAATGAAAAGGGCTTTGGCGGCTTTGATCCGGCCCATCAGCTGACAGCCGTCCTGGAGAAGAAGTTTGAGGAGAGCAATCCCAATTTCAGAAATGAACCGGATATCAAATGGAACTTCACCAAGTTCCTTGTAGACCGGAATGGCAATGTGGTTGCCCGTTTTGAGCCGACCGCGGATATGGGGCTTGTAAAAGAGAAAATAGAAGAATTGCTGTGATAAAAGAAGCAGCGGGAGAATGGAGATAGGCCATGAACTACGATCAATTAAAGCTGGAGAACCAGATTTGCTTTCCCCTTTACGCCTGTTCCCGTGAGGTCATCAGGCTGTATAAGCCTTTTCTGGACGAAATCGGGCTGACCTACACTCAGTATATTGCCATGATGGTGCTGTGGGAGAGGAAGCTGGTTTCCGTTAAAAAATTAGGCGAGCTTTTGTATCTGGACAGCGGCACCTTAACTCCCCTGTTAAAGAAGATGGAGGCGGCCGGCCTGCTCATCCGGAGCCGTGACAAGGAGGATGAGCGGAGCGTCCTGGTGGAACTGACGGAGGCAGGAGAACAGCTTAAGGACCGTGCGGTGGAAATTCCCCAGAAGATTGCGGCCTGTGTTCCCCTGAATAAGGAAGACGCCTCGGATTTATACCGCCTGCTCTACTTGATTTTAGGACAGACCGGCAGAAATGCGGAAAAATGATATAAAATAAAATCTCAGGAAAGCTGTTTGTGAAGCTCTCCTGAGATTTTTTATTTAGTATGCTTTATTAGATTCTGCTTAAATCCCCTGGGGAAAGGTGAAAACATTCAAGGGATCGTATTCATTTTTTACTTTTTTCAGCCGGCAGACATGAGGACCGTAATACTCTTCCGAAAAGCAGGGAAGGCATTCGTAGGGGAAGTTCACGTAGGAGCCCTTGGTCACTGATTTCAAATAACAGAACCGGTCGGACAGCCAGGCGGAATTTTCACACCGGTGGCTTTCAAACTCCGTATCAAGCCATGTGATGTACCGGGCTTTGCGGTAGTAAAAGGCAGTTGCATCCGAAGAGACCTCTGACACCTTTCCTCCCAGAGCGTAAAATGACAGGGCGCAGTAAACGGAGCCCTCCGGACGTTCCTGGATGAGTCCTGCGATTTTAAAGCTTTCGCAGCTGTTAAAGTCCCGGCAGACGAAACGGCTTGCCGACTGAAACTTCTGATAGGGCGGATAAAAATCTCCGATAATTGTAATCGCCTCTAAGAAGGTCAGATGCCTTATGCTGTACCTTACCCCTCCCAGGTCGATCAGAGGAGAGATGATGGAAAATGCCTCCTCCGGGGAGCCGTAGAAAATGCCTCTTGCCAGTATGGCGGTACCCTCTTCCTGTGAATTGTAGATTCTGGCTACAAGGGTAATCCTCTGGTCTGCATCCTTTAGCCACTCCTGCCAGTCCTGTAAAAATAAGGCCTGTTTTTCCTGGTCTGCGGAAGGATATCTTATTTCTACAAGGGTGACCTTCTCCACCTTTTCCGGCAGCAGGAAGGTCATGGAAACGATTACGCCGAAGTTGCCCCCGCCTGCTCCCCGGCACGCCCAGAATAGGTCGGGATTTTCCTGCTGGCTGGCCGTTATGAGCTCTCCTTTGTAATTTACCATCCGGATTGATGTAAGGCTGTCGCAGCCCAGGCCCAAATACCGGCAGGAGAGCCCCCAGCCGCCGCCCAGAACGTATCCGCTCACCCCGACAGAGGGGCAGGTTCCGCCTGGAAATGGATAGCCCCTGGACCCAAGAAAGTCATACAGCTGTTTGTTTTTTACCCCGCCCTGGACAGTGACCAGGCGGGCCCTCTCTTCCAGGGTGATCCGGTCCATTTCACTTAAATCCAGATCAATCACATTGTTTCCCGTAGACCAGCCTTCGTAATTATGTCCTCCGTTCCGGATGCGTAAGGGAACACGATGCTTTCTTGACCATAGCACGGCATTGCTCACATCGGCTTCATTCTGACAAAAAACAATGGCCAGAGGGTATTTTTGGACTGCCCGGTTATAAACTTGTCTTAATTCATTATAGAAAGGGTCGTCTGGTATTATGATGCGTCCGGTCAACCCGTCAAAATTACAAATGTTCATAAGATTGCCTCCTTTCCTTTTTCTTGCCCATGCATTCTGGGGCAGGGTCCGCCCCGCTTTACCGGGCGTATAGGTATGCCCGCAGGGGGGGTAAGGATCTTATATTCTTATCCTAATACCATGTTATTAAAAAGGAAGGCAATTGGTTCGGACCGGCTGGAGGCCGGTCCTTTTGGGGCTTATAAGAGAGCCAGAATATCCTTTTCCAGCTTATCCGGTTTGTCTGCAGGGGAATACCGTTTCACCACATTCCCATTTCTATCCACCAGGAATTTGGTGAAGTTCCATTTAATGGAAGAGCTTAAAACTCCTTTCTGCCGGGACTTTAAATAAGAATACAAGGGAGACTCTGCCGGCCCGTTGACCTCTATTTTGGAAAACTGGGGAAAGGACACCTGATAATTGATCTGGCAGAAGCTGTGGATTTCCTCTGCGCTGCCCGGAGCCTGATGGAGGAACTGGTTGCAGGGGAAGTCCAGGATCACAAAATCCTTGTCCCCGTATTTCCGGTACAGGGCTTCCAGTCCCTCATATTGGGGAGTAAATCCGCAGCCGGTAGCCGTATTGACAATGAGTAAAACCTTGCCCCGGTAATCTGACAGGGAGACCGGGGTTCCTTTTCTGTCTGTAACTGTAATATCATAAAGATTCATTTAGAACACCTCTTCACACATTTTTATTTTAACAAATTTAATTTTATACAACCGAAATGAAAATGTCAATAATTATTTTCTGGAAATGTCAATTTGTTAGGGAAGGACAGGTATTTTTCTGTTTCTCAGGTCATAACATAAGATAAATTTGTTTAATTGAAAGGCAGCAATTTTATGAATTCTTGCCCTGAAGGATTGTATCCTTATTCTATTCAATCCGGCGATACGCTATGGCTTATTTCACAGCGATTTTTTACGACCGTAGATGCAATTATGGCTGCAAACCCCGGCCTCAATCCCAATAATATGATGGTAGGCCAGGTGATCTTTGTACCCATGGGAAACAGAAACCAGAACATGCCCGGACAGCAGAGACCACGGCCACAGCCCATGCCTCAGCCCCAGACTCAGCCCCAGACTCAGCCTCAGACTCAGCCACAGACACAACCGCAGACTCAGCCTCAGACCCAGCCTCAGACACAGCCACAAACTCAACCCCAGACCCAGCCCCAAACCCAGCCACAAACTCAGCCCCAGACCCAACCCCAGACACAGGTCCCGGCTCAGCCTCAGACCCAGCCCAGACCCAGCCCCAGACCCAGCCGCAAACCCAGCCTCAGACTCAGCCTCAAACCCAACCACAAACCCCGACTCAGCCACAAACTCCGCCGTCAAACACACAGGGAGAAATGGCAGGCGGCATTCCCAATGTTTTTTGTCCAAGAGGGATGCGCACACATACTGTTGAAGCCGGTGATACGCTTTTTATTATTTCCCAGCGCTATAATACGACCGTAGATGCAATCATAACCGTCAACCCGGGAATCGAACAAGACAATTTAAGGGTAGGACAGCGAATCTGCATCCCGCGTGGAAACAGAAATCCAAATATGCCACAAAGACCTCCGGTTCCGCCGGCAAATCAAAATCAGGGAGGCGCAACAGGAGGCAGCATGATAAGTGCCTGCCCGGTTGGACTGTATTCCTATATCATTCAGGACGGAGATACCCTTTGGCTTTTGGCACAGCGTTTCCGCACCAGCGTTGAAGCGATCATGACTGTCAACCCGGGCATCAATCCTGCCAATCTTTTTATCGGTCAGGTGATCTGCATTCCATATGGAGGCGGCATGAATGTTCCCCAACCGCAGCCCCAACCCCAGCCCCAACCTCAGCCTATGCCTCAGCCTCAGCCTCGTCCCCAGCCGATGCCTCAGCCTCAGCCACAACCACAACCACAGCCTATGCCTCAGCCTCAGCCTCAGCCACAACCACAACCACAGCCTATGCCCCAGCCTCAGCCACAACCACAGCCACAGCCTATGCCTCAGCCACAACCACAGCCTCAGCCTATGCCTCAGCCACAACCACAACCACAACCTCAGCCTCGTCCCCAGCCCCGTCCCCAGCCTATGCCCCAACCTCAGCCACAACCACCCGCAGCATGTGTCAGCAATGCAGAGCACAGCCTGAACAACTATATGCGGCTTTTGTGGTCACAGCATGTTTACTGGACGAGAATGTTTATAGTAAGCGCAGTCTATGGACTGCCGGATGAAACCTATGTTTTAAACCGCCTGTCACAGAATCCGGGCGATTTCGAAATGGTGCTGCGGCCGTTTTACGGAGAAGAAAATGCGGCCCAATTTGCAGCCCTGCTGAATACCCATATACAGATTGCCGGTGAGCTGGTGGGAGATATGATCGCCGGTAATACGGCAGCCGCAGATGATGCAGAGAGGCGCTGGTACGATAATGCGGACCAGATCGCAGAATTCCTCAGCAGCATTAATCCAAACTGGATGGTTCAGGACTGGAAGAAGATGCTGTACGATCATTTGGCGATGTTAAAGTCAGAAGCCGAAGATATTATTGATCAGAATTTCGAGGACAGCATCAGCATGTTTGGAAACATCGAGCAGGAAGCCATGGAAATGGCCGATGCAATGACCCAGGGAATTGCGGCCCAATTTCCGCAGTATTTCAGCATGTAATCAGTTTTAAATATGGTGTCACAGAATAAGGAATAAAAAATAAGAAATGAAACGGCGTCCATCATAACGGTTTTTCCGATGTGATGGACGCCGTTCCTGTTTCTCCCCTGCATGATGCCGCTTTAGAACCGCCTGTTCTGCAGACCCGCAGGCCGACTCTACGGAGCGTTTATTGAAATGATTCCGAAAAACATATACAATGGACAAGGCGATTGCAAAATGGAATGCAGTTTCAGGAATCATAACAATAAAAATAAAAAATCAGGAAAGACGGTAAAATATAATGGAAAATATATCGAGAAAGGCACTGAAAGAACAATATAAAAGCAGAGTGGTAATCGGCGGTGTATACCGCATTAAATGCAGCGGCATAAGGGCTGAGTGGCTCCGGGCGACCACGGACATGAAAGGGGCAGTGAACCGTTATCAATTCCTCTTTACGTCCGGCACCTGTCCCGAGCCCTGTATGGCGGAAGCATGGAAGCAGTACGGCCCATCCTCGTTTTCCTTTGAGGTGATGGAGGAGCTTCAGAAGAAAGAGACACAAACGGACCGGGAATTTTCCGACGACGTAAACACCTTGCTTGAGCTGTGGCTGGAAAAGCAGAACCAGGAATTGGAGGAAATAAATGAAATAAAACAATTCCTTGATAATTCCGGTAAAATCATGCAATTGCCTCAAAAAGAAAAAACAAAAGTGAAAACACTTCTCTATCTGGCGGAGAAATTTCAGGAAGACCGCAGTTACACCGAAAAGGAGGTAAATGATGTTTGCAGCCAGTGGAATACATTCGGAGATTTCTTTCTGCTGAGACGGGAGCTTGTGGATCATGGGTTCTTATGCCGTGAAGCCGACGGTTCTGCCTACTGGAGGCCGAAAAAACGATAAAATCAGGGAGAACGTTCTTGAATACCGGGAGATGATTTGGTACAATTCATCCATGGAGGGAAAAACGATGCAAAACAGTAAAGTTGGAGATATAATCCGCACCCTGCGCCTGGAACGGGGAATGACACAGAAGCAGCTTGCGGATGAAATGAATATCAGTGACAAAGCCGTTTCCAAGTGGGAGAGGGGCCTGGGTCTGCCTGATATTTCACTGATACCGGAGCTTTCTGACCTTCTTGGAATTGATATACAAAATTTATTGTCCGGTGATATGACACCAAATGACTTTGTAGAGGGAAATATGAAAAATACAAAATATTTTATCTGTCCCACATGCCGGAATATAACCCTTTGCACAGGAGAAGCAGAGGTTTCCTGCTGCGGCAAAAAGCTGGCGGCCCAAGCCTTGAGGAAGGCAGAAGAAGATGAGAAGCTGACTGTTGAGGTAATTGAGGATGACTGGTACATCAGCAGCAGCCATCCCATGAATAAGGACAATTACATTTCCTTTGTGGCGTTGGCCACAGGCGACCGCATACAGATGGTCAAACAGTATCCCGAATGGAATTTAAACGTCCGGATCCCCAGGCGGGGCCATGGAATGCTGATCTGGTACAGCATGGAAGACGGCCTGCTCTATCAATTCCTATAAATGGCGATGGGAAAATTTAAAAATGCGAAGGAGGTAATGTTATGGCAATGTGGTCGGGAGTTTTAATCGGAGCGATTTCTTTTCTCATTATCGGTATTTTTCATCCTATTGTGATTAAGTGCGAATATTATTTTACCGAAAGGGTGTGGCCTGTCTTCCTGGTGGGAGGCATTCTCTTCTGCATCCTTTCATTGTTTGTGAACCAGATTATTATTTCCTCAGTTCTGGCAATTATCGGCTTTTCCATGCTGTGGAGCATCAAGGAACTTAAGGAGCAGACACAGAGAGTAGAAAAGGGCTGGTTTCCTGAAAATCCAAAACGGAAAAAGAAGTCGTAAAAGGAAGCGGTCCCCCAGTCAATTATCCCTGTAATATCTACATAAGCCCGAAAAAAAGATGTTGTGAACGGGCATGGCAAAGAATCCAAAAAGAAATGCAAAAAGGAAGCCCCACCATCCGTGTGTTTATAACCGGTTGTGAGGCTTCCTCTTTGCATTTTCAGACTTTTATAGATTTTTATAAATTAGATAGTTCCATCCCAGGAATCAACCTTTTCTCTTTTAATTTCTTCTTCATCAAACCATCTTGTTGTCACGCATTTTGACTCGGTATAGAAACGGACGCCGTCCTTGCCTAAGCAGTGAAGATCTCCGAAGAAAGAATTTTTATGCCCGGAGAATGGGAAAGTGCCTACTGGAACAGGGATTCCTACGTTGACGCCAACCATGCCGCCGTGGGTTCTCTTCTGGAACTCCCTGGCGTAATAGCCGTTCTGTGTGAAGATAACGGAACCGTTTGCAAAGGGATTGGCGTTCATGATCTCTAAGCCCTCTTCAAAGGTCTTCACTCTTTTGATGCACAGTACGGGCCCGAAGATTTCCTGAGTACCGACAGTCATTTCCGCAGTGATATGGTCGAGGATGGTGGGCCCCATGAAGAAGCCGTTTTCAAATCCTGGAACTACACAGTTTCTTCCGTCTAAGACAAGCTCTGCCCCTTCAGCCAGACCGGTTTCAATCCATTTTGTAACGAATTCCCGGTGGCCGGCGTTGACGACAGGACCGATGTCCGTATTTTTATCGCAGCTTTCTCCAACCTTTAAAGCCTTGGCCTTTTTCACAATGCTTTCCACCAGCTGATCGGCAATGGATTCCTGTACCACAACGGTAGGAAGTGCCATGCAGCGCTCGCCGGCGCATCCAAATGCGGCATTGATGATTCCGGCTGCAGTACGCTCGATGGGGGAGTCCTCAAGAACAAGGGCATGGTTCTTGGCTTCACATAATGCCTGAACCCGCTTGCCGTGGGCAGCAGCTTCTGTATAGATGTGAAGTCCCACAGAGGTGGAGCCTACAAAGCTGATTCCCTTAATATCCGGATGGCTCAAGAAAAGCTCGGCTTCCTTTCTGGAACAGGTCACAATATTTAAAACTCCGTCAGGAAGGCCTGCCTCCTGATACAGCTCGGCAATTCTCATACAGGTCATAGGTGTGGGGCTTGCTGCCTTGATGACAATGGTATTTCCGGTGGCAATGCACATGGGAGCCATCCAGCCCATAGGAATCATGGCTGGGAAATTAAATGGAACAATGCCGGCGAACACTCCTAAAGGCTCTCTGTATAACGAAGTATCCACTCCGCTGGAAGCGTCCATAAGAGTCTCTCCCATCATAAGGTTGGGAGCGTTGATGGCCTGTTCTGTTCCCTCTTTGGCTTTTAAAATATCGCCCTGGGCATCGCCCCAGGCCTTTCCGTTCTCTGTGGCGCATAATTCTGTGAGCTCGTCAAGATGCTCTACCAAAAGCTCTCTTAACCGGTAAAGTATCTGGACTCTTTTCAGGACAGGTGTGGAAGACCACTGAGGAAATGCCTTTTTTGCTGCCTGGATGGCTGTCTCTACTTCATCCTGGGTACAGCAGGGCGCTTTTGCAATGACTTCTCCGGTGCTGGGGTTATACACATCCATGTATTTCTCTGTCTCTGACGTGAACCATTTTCCCCCGGCAAAATACTGTAATGTTTTCATTTATTACCCTCCTCTGCAATTCTTTTGATTGGTTTGTTTTGCGTTCTTTATGAGTACATTTTGATAATAACATGATAAAATCATACATCTTGTGGTCAAAAATGTCAAGAGCAGAAATAAAAATAATTACGAAGTTACAAGAATATACCCAAAATTAAAAGGGGCCTCCTGATTTGGTCTGATTAGGGAGACTTGAAATAAGGATATTGACAAATGAGTCAATGCGTTTATAATTGTGATAAATAGTTGATAAAGTTTTGATCCGTCCAAGAGCAGGAGCTTTGTGAAATTATTATTTAATAATCAGGATTGGGAGTATCTATGAGAGACAGCAGAATCAGTGAAATGAAGGAATATATTGAAAAATGCGGCATCGTATCTATGGAAGAGCTCAGCAAGGTATTTGAGGTGTCCATGGTGACTGTACGCAGGGATGTAAGTGAATTGCAGCAGGCCGGAGCCATAGAGAAAGTATACGGCGGCGTCAGAAAAAAGGACAGGGGAAATTTAATCAATTTTGAAGAACGGGAAACCACCAACAGTGAGGCCAAAATGGTGATCGGCCGGGAAGCCGCAAAGCTCCTTGCAGATCAGGATATCGTGTTTGTGGATTCAGGCACCACCACTTCCTGCGCCATTGATTATCTGGGAGACAAGCGCATTACGGTTGTGACGGCCAGCCTTGAAGTCATAGAGAAAGCCGTTAAAAATGACAATATAAAGCTGATTTCCCTGACGGGAATGTATAACAGGGCAACCAATTCTTTTGCCGGAATAACCACGTCAGAGGCCCTGGGAAAGTTTAATATAACGAAAGCTCTTATGGCGGCCTCCGGAGTGACCATTGAATCAGGACTTACCCATGCCTCGCCCTGGGAATACGAGATCAAGACGGAGGCGGTTAAAAAAGCGGGCCAGGTGATCCTGATGGCGGACAGTTCCAAATTTGACGCTGTTACCCTGGTGACCTATTGCAGCTTATCAAAGGTGGATACTGTAGTGACCAATGAGTATCCGCCGGAAAAGTTCCTGGAATATTTTAAAGAGCATCATATGGAGCTGCGGGTTGGGGAAAGCGGAAGACAGCTCCGCCCATGAAATCTCCACGGCATCAGCCTCTCTTTCGGTATTCCCTGGGAGTGCAGTTAAAAAAGCGCTTGAACATCTGGGAAAAATTGCTGGGGCTGTCAAAGCCGCAGTGGCCGGATATGTCTGAAATGCTGCTGTTTAAGTTCCGCAAAAGCATGGAAGAGCCCTGCATCACCCGGTATTTCAGCAAATACTGCATGGGCGAGACCTGTATCACCCTTTGAAAGCAGCGCAGACATTCCCGTTCCCCGATGTCGGCTGCTTTTGCTATTTGGGACAGCTCTAAGTTTTCCGAAAAATGGTCGTGGATATAGGCCAGCATTTTCTGGATTCGGATGCCGTCCGTCCCCGACTCTCCGGAACAGGTGCGGATATCCTTTTCATAGTTCTGATAAAGAGCAAGGCAGATGCTTGACAGCTTTTCCCTGGTGACAAATTCATAGCCCGCCGTTTCCGCGGAAACGGCCTCAAAGGCCGTTATAAAGTCATCTGCCTCACGGAGCAGGCAGCCGTCTAAGGAGGTGCAGTTCGTAAGGGGAGTGATGTATTTGTTTGCAAATGCAGAGTCCCCGGTGCCCGTAAGCAGAAGAGGATGAAAAACAAGGGAATGCAGTTTGCAGAAAGGCTCTGCCTCCGCAGAATGCAGGATATTGGAATTTATGAAAAATGCTTCTCCCTCATTAAGATAAATCACTTTCCCCGGTATCTGCAGTTTCATAACGCCCGAAGCAGAATATATGATTTCCATTTCCGTATGCCAGTGCCACGGAATGATGTCGGCGGCGCTGCCGGTATACAGGGAGGAATATCCGGCACATGGAAATTCCAGGGTGCCGTGAGGCTGAAGCTCCTTGTTGGTATGATCCAGATTTAACCCGCATTTTTGCAGTCCCATAAACGGTTTTCCCCAAGTTCGTCGTTTTTCTTATATTATAAGTCCGAAATCAGATTGAATCAAGATAAAAAAGACGGTATTTTTATATAGACAATAAAAAGGAACCAGGAGGAAGAACATGTATCAATTACTGCTTGTCATTATTTATCTGGCGTTCATCAGTCTGGGACTGCCGGATTCGCTTCTGGGGTCTGGGTGGCCGTCCATGTACCGGGAGTTGAATGTGGCGGTAGCTTATGCGGGAATCATCAGCATGATTATAGCCGGAGGGACCATCCTTTCCAGCTTATTCAGCAGCAAGCTGATCGGAAGATTCGGCACAGGCCTTGTAACAGCTGTCAGCGTTGCCATGACTGCGGCGGCATTGCTGGGATTTTCATTTTCCCATTCATTCTGGCAATTGTGCCTGTGGGGGATTCCCTATGGACTGGGGGCCGGAAGCGTAGACGCTGCCCTTAACAATTTTGTGGCCCTTCACTATAAATCACGGCACATGAGCTGGCTGCACTGCTTCTGGGGAGTGGGCGCCACTGCCGGGCCCTATATCATGGGACTGTGCCTCATGAACGGATTGAAATGGAACGCCGGGTATCTGACTGTTGGCATCATTCAGATCGGTCTGGTGGTCTGTCTGGTCCTTTCTCTGCCTTTATGGAAATTAAGAGAAGATTCCAATCAGGAAAATGCAGTGGTGCACAATAAAATCAGCTTAAAGGATACCATAAAGCTTCCTGGGGCAAAACCCATCCTGACGGCATTCTTCTGCTACTGCGCCCTGGAAGCCACCACCGGTTTGTGGGCCAGCAGCTATATGGTGCTTTATAAGGGAATTGATGCCCAGACAGCGGCAAAATGGGCGTCCTTATTCTATCTGGGAATTACCATCGGCCGTTTCCTGTGCGGTTTTATTACGGACAGGCTGGGCGATAAATATATGGTGCGCTGCGGACAATGCCTGGCGTTGGCAGGAACATTTCTCCTGCTTCTCCCCTTTGGAGATATCATGACCCTTATCGGTCTGATTTTCATAGGAATCGGCTGTGCACCCATTTATCCCAGCCTGCTTCACGAAACGCCGGAGAATTTCGGCGCGGAAAATTCCCAGGCCATTATGGGAATGCAGATGGCCTGCGCCTATGTGGGGTCAACTCTTATGCCGCCTGTATTCGGTTTTATTGCGCAGAATGGAAACGCAGGGTTTTATCCCTTTTATTTAATGGTCTTTGTTATTTTGATGTTCGTCATGGTTGAGGGGATGAACCGGATTCACAGGCAGAGAGGCAATGGGAGATAAATGCTTTATCCGGTAAAGAAAAATTTGGTGAAGAAAAAGGGTTTGTTGTCTGGGGAAACAGACGGCAGGCCCTTTTCCTTTGTTTTACTGTTTATTTGGAACCATTTATCTGCCGGACCAATATAAGATGATATATCCTTGAAGCCATTCCATTTCTTCAAAATACAGGTTTTTCAGAATATGTTGACATAAAAACTATTTGGTGGGATAATGAGAATTTAATAGAATCATTGGATACAATGAATAGCAGAATTAAAACAGCGCAGTTTGGCACATGATCAATGCCGCTTCCAGACAGGCCCGCCGTATCATGGCGGAAGAGGAACGGTATATTGGAAAGGAGTGAAATTCTATATGCAGCATGAAAATTATCATAAATTTGAAACAGACATTATCGGGCCATATCCGACCCAGGCAGATAAATCCTTACGTACCTCCATTCGTTCCCCGAAGCTGCTGCACATCCATAAAGGGAGATCAATCTCCTATGGCGCTCATCAGGTCTGGTATCCAAACTGGATACAGAGAATGGCAGGATGCGGCCCTACAGCAGCCTCTAATCTGCTGTGGTACTTAACAGCTACCAGGCGGGAATCCTGCGGCGGCCTTTTTAAGGGAGACGGCACAAGCTATGACGGAATGCTCAGCCTGATGGAATCGGTCTGGCACTATGTCAAACCAGGACTGCGGTGAGTGGATAAGTCCTCCATGTTTACTGACGGAGCGGTCAGCTTTGGAATGGACCGCGGCATTGCCCTTAAAACACGGGTTCTCGAAATTCCGTCATCAGAAAAAACACGTCCCGACATGAAAACCGTTCTGGAGTTTTTAACCGGTGCATTTTCCGATGATCTGCCCGTCGCTTTCTTAAACTTATCAAATGGGGCTTTGAGCAACCTTGACAACTGGCATTGGGTGACGCTGGTGTCCGTGGATGAGGCGCTGCAGGCGGAAATGTACGACCAGGGACTGAGGCAAAATATAAACCTGCAGTTGTGGCTTTCCACTACTGCAGGAGGCGGCGCGTTTGTCGTATTGGAGCCCTGATTATTGGGCGAGTCAAAGCAAATAAGCAAAAGAAGAGACTGTGGAGCCTGAGGCATGAAGATGAAGCCGTTTCCGGATTCATTTATGCCGCATGGCCCACTAATTCTTCCGGGGAAGCCGTTTCATCGTGGCAGACAATCTCCACCTGTTTTCCGATGCCAATAGCCAAAATCCCCATCAGCGACTTTCCGTCGATGATCAGATGATCACATATGACCTCAATATTAAAGCTGCATTTTTCCGCTTTTGTCACAAAAGCGACCAGTTCCTCTACTGTAGAAAATGTATACATCATGTGTTTCATCGAAAGCCCCCCTCTTGCATTGATATTATTATTTTATATCTTTTTTGAACAAAAGGATATAAAATTTTTATTAAAAAATATACATTTTTTATATACATTCCTATTATTTCCATTACGAAATGGGTTATACAGGGAAAATTTAAAAATTTCGTAAAAACCACTACACAAATATATGTTTTTCGTGTATAATTGTACCGTTCGCCCTTGATTCGCAGGATGATGAAAGGGAGCGGTATCGAAGTGGTCATAACGAGCCTGACTCGAAATCAGGTTGTCGGGTAACCGGCACGTGGGTTCAAATCCCACCCGCTCCGTCAGAAAGACATAGCTTTCCCCAAGGGGATGGCATGTCTTTTTTTCGCTAAAATAATATGGTATTCTGTTAAAAAGGTCAACAGAATGAAATCCCATACGGGTTGTAAATACACAAACAGATAAATAGAACTTGCGAGAAGGTGTTAAATGGATATAAAGCAGGTAGCAGATACGGATTTAGCAATTGTTTTAAATATAACACATGAAACAATAAAAGGAATTTATCCCCATTATTACCCGAAAGGAGCAGTTGATTTTTTCCTTGCGCACCATAGTGAGGAGAATATCAAATGTGATATTCTATTGGGCAATATTTTTCTTCTTACAGTGGACGGAGCACCGGTGGGGACAGTCACAATAAAATATAATGAGATTTGCCGCTTGTTCGTACTGCCTGAGCAGCAAGGAAAGGGATATGGGAAGGCGTTGCTGGAGTATTCAGAAAAAGAAATTTCTCAAATATCCACGAGAATCTGTTTAGACGCTTCTCTGCCTGCGAAAAAGATTTACTTGCGGCATGGC
Organism: Lacrimispora sp.; assembly: GCA_047604985.1. Taxonomy (GTDB): domain Bacteria; phylum Bacillota; class Clostridia; order Lachnospirales; family Lachnospiraceae; genus Lacrimispora. The sequence continues at coordinate 5,726 of JASGGP010000023.1, read as the reverse complement.
TATCGGGAGATAGAATCCCATGCTATCCTAACGGAAAACGGTGACTATTTGTGCTATGACGTGATGGAAAAAGCAACGGATTTCACAGGCGGAAAATAAACGATATGGGGACGATTCTAACTTAATGCCTAAAATCTTTTTTCCACTATTATTACAAGTTAGATATAGCTTTCCGAAAAGGGAAAGTTATGTCTTTTTTATCGCATAGGAAAGTTTATCCTATACGATAAAAACCCTCCGGGGGATCGCACTGCGGCGGTAAGGTTGGATGTCGCAGAAGCGACCCGCCGCAGGCGGGATTCTTTCTTGTTAAAAAATAAGATATTAAAGATATTATAAGTTTAAGCCGTAAATCATGAATATAATTTGCAGGGGGTAATAAAGTTTGATTTTAGAAACCAAAAGATTAATATTGCAAGAAATGACACGAGGGGATTTTCCGTCACTCTGTAAAATTTTACAAGATGATGATGTCATGTATGCTTATGAGGGCGCATTTAACGATGCTGAAGTTCAAAGCTGGCTTGATAAACAGCTTGAGAATTATAAAGAATACGGTTTTGGTCTGTGGGCGGTTGTTTTGAAGGAAACAGGTGTAATGATAGGGCAATGCGGGCTGACTATGCAGAATTATGACGGCGGCAAAGTTTTGGAGGTCGGCTATCTTTTCCAAAAAGAATATTGGCATCACGGATATGCAAGCGAGGCGGCAGTGGCCTGTAAAGAATACGCTTTTGATAAGCTGAATGCCCAAGAAGTGTATTCCATTATCCGGGATACAAATATACCATCGCAAAACGTGGCAAAACGAAATGGCATGACCTGTTTAGATAAGTTTGTTAAACAATATCGGGGTGTTGATATGCCTCATTTTCTATTCTGTGTTAAGCGGATACGATAAGCATAATCGGCATTTTAAACTAAAAATCTTTTTTCCACTATTTCTTCAAGGAAAGACCTATCTTTAGTTTAGGGGAAATAGATCTTTTTTGTTGAGAAAAGCGTGGCAAGACGGATTTTACATGAGATGTAATTGTTTTGAATGGAGCGTACAGACATGAATAAAATACGAAAAGCAACACCAAAAGATATAGATGGGGTAGCATTGATTTTTGACCATATCATAAAGGAAGAAGAGGAGGGTAAATGCGCCATTGGCTGGAAGAGAGATATATATCCAACCAGGAATACGGCTGTTGCAGCACTGGAACATGATGATCTGTTTGTTATGGAGGCAGACGGAGAAGTTGTCGCCGCAATGCGTCTGAACAAGGAGCAGGTTCCCGAATATAAAAACTGCCAATGGAACTATCCTGCGGATGATGACCAGGTGATGGTGATGCATACCCTTGTGGTGGAACCTTCTGCAAAAAAACACGGATGCGGAAGAAAGATGGTAGAGTTCTATGAGAAATATGCGAGAGAGAACAATTGTCCGTATTTAAGGATAGATACTAACGCTATAAATGCTCGTGCGAGAGCATTCTATAAGAATTGCGGATATGAAGAAATCGGCATTACTCCGTGTGTTTTCAACGGTATACCGGGGGTAAACCTGGTATGCATTGAAAAGAAACTGGATTTATAACAGAATCCCAATTTGCCGGTTAAGTCACGGGTAATCCTTATTTGAGGGCAAAATTATTTTGTACTGTTTCTTCAAAATGGACGAGCTACGGGAGCTTGCCCTTTCTATATGAAAGATTTAATATTTTAAGGCAAAACGCAAACAGGATACCGGGCATGATACGGTATCCTGTTTTTTATATTTAGATCTTGGTACTAACCTGTCGGGCAGTTAATTTCTGATTGGTTTGGAAGTTACATGGCGCGACTGATTGTGGCTGTATCCAATATAAGTAAATAATGTAATATACAAAATTGAAATGAGCATAGTCATTGGTGCAGAATAGGGACTTGTCACGTGCCCGGAAATAGCAGCCAAATGATAACTCGGGAAAAAGTAAGCAATGGCCGGGAAGCGGTCACTATGAATAAAAACGGCGGCTTCAATCGGTTCCAGCAAGATAAACAGTAAACCTAAAACGATTATCATGGATTTTCCTTTAATGTATGTAGAGATCATGGTAAAAGCTGCTGTATACGAAAGCAGCAATAATGTTTGTGCCGTAAACATTATTAAGTAATTTGGCAGACTTATTTTTCCAAAGCCGAAAATAAAGGACAGACCCACGGTATTTACAAAAAGATCCAATAATATATATGTCAGCATTCCTTTTACATTGGAAAAAAGCATAGACAGATATGATTTTTTTTCGCTGTTTCTTGCTGTTGCCCCTGCCAGTATTGCTCCGCAAATTGTAATCAGTTCTGCTGATGAAGCCATGGTATATACTGCATTTGAACCATTTGGAATAAATCCATATACGGATTGAACATTCAGTTTATGTCCCTCGATAAACGGTGCTGTATCAAGATAGGAAATCGCCCCAATGGTAGCCAATGCGTATACAACAATTATGCAGTAGATTGGCAGGTTTGTATTTCTCATTTTTGTATCTCCGCCGGGGAGAATACCATTGGCAAACAGACTGTAAAAGGCCATTAAGATGCCGCACAAAACTGCTCCGGGTATGGTGAAAGTAAAGTTGACACGATCAAAAAAGAGCTTAATCGTATCATCTTCAAATATCATTCTGATTGCCATGTAAGTTAAATATCCGGCACATAGGTTGTTTAGAATTGGAAATTCCTCTATTAACTCCGTCATTGTATCACTGAACAGCAGCAGAATAAAAGCCCCGAAAAAAAGTCCGGCAAGAGCGATAACCATTCTTTTCAAGTCTAACACATTTCCATCCATTGAAATAATGCTGGATATGGCAATCGCGTCATCTAAGCTCATACTGATAACAGCAACAGAAATAGAAATTACGGCTTCAAAAAAGCTGTCCTTTTCTTTGTTCTTTGATTGTAGCTTTCTATCAACTGTCTCTTTACTATGAAACAGCATATTAAAGGTAATGCAGAGCAGTAATGCCCCTCCGACTATTCGGATATGCAGCCACGGTATAGCGAACAGGGTGCTTGCAATAGCAATGAAAATCAACTTAAATGCCAATGATAAACCAACGCCAATTCGATGGACTTCCTTTGCCATGCCTGGCTGTAATCCATTGGTAGCTAACGCGAATACGCCGACATTTTCACATGAAATTACCAGATTAATGAGTAAAACCTGTATGATAAAGTTCAATTTATGCCTCCCTTTCCCATATTTATGCCCGTATCTGATTATTATTATTAGTATAAAAGCATATTGTCACGTACCTGACAATATGCTTTTCTTATGTCCTTACTTTGTAATATTTTCAGCGGCCGCACAGGGAAAGGCTCCTGATTGACTGCTGAAAATATAAAAGAATATTAAGTCAGGTACTTGACATTAAATTAGTCAGGTGCTATACTAAATAAAAAGTCAGGTACTTGACTTGCGAAAATAACAGGAATGATAACAGGAGGATATAACAATGAATGAAATTAAAGGTACTATCAACGGACAACTGCAACAACTTCAAATGCTCATGCACCGCGCGATGTTTAACCATTTTGGCAAAATGCACAACCCCCACAGGGGGCAGGGACGGGTGCTTGCAATCCTCAAATTAAAGCCCGTAATCAGTCAAAAGGAACTGACCTATTTGCTCAATATGAGCAAACAATCAGTTGCAGAGTTGGTTACAAAGCTGGAAAAAAGCGGCTATATAACCCGCGAACCGTCAGAGGACGACAAGCGTGTTATGACTATCCGGCTGACCGAGAAGGTGCGAAGACCGCCGGCAATACAGACGAGAGCGAGCCGGACACTTTGAAAGTCCTTGACTGCTTAAATGATGATGAACTGGCGAACTTAAGTGAATACCTGAGGCGCATCATCGGGCAGTATGAGGAGCAATTTCCTGACGAGGACTTTGAAGAGCGCCGTAAGTACATGGAAAAATTCATGTCGTCTTACGGACACGGTTATGAGCATTGGCAACACGCCGGTCATGGCTTTGGCGGGCATGGACACGGACACTGCCAGACTGGAATGGGGCATTCACCATTCAAAAAAGGAGGGGTTGGAAATGACGAGGACGACGAGTAAAAATCCGCCCGTGTGCGGCAATGATAATTTGTCGGTGTCAACCGGTATAAGAGCTATTTTGCCGGACATTATGGTTAATTATCTTTGGGAACTCGCATTGTGCGGTGATTGGCAAAAGTATGAAAAACAGTCATTTGTACTTGAAGCCGGGGAATTAAGCGGACGGGGCATACAGGACATATACCATGTTTGCGATGGCACTAATTCAATGGATAAGCGCCGGGTATACGGCGTGGAGCCTGTAAATTGTAGATTGCAGGTAGTTAATTCTCAGGGCAGCTATCAAATGCAATTATGTGTGAACCAATGAAAAGCCGTGAGTCAGCAGAAACCTACTTAAAAGCCATTTTTCTATTACGGCAGAAACTTGGTCATGTCCGTTCTATTGACGTTGCTAATGACCTTGGCGTATCAAAACCCAGTGTCAGTGTTGCTGTAAAGAAGCTTTGTAATGAGGGATTACTCACAATGGATTGTGACCGCAATCTCATTCTGACAGAGGACGGATTAAAATACGCTGCTTCCGTATTTGAACGCCATGTAGTAATTGAAAACTTTCTGACGGATATTCTCGATGTCGGGAAGGAAAACGCACATAAGGGCGCTTGCCGTCTGGAACATTTAGTAAGCCAGGAAACATTCGGTAAAATCAAAGAAGTCTACGGCGAAAAAACAAAGTCAGACAGTTAGCGGTTTAATAAAAAGCCATGGTAACAAGAGGGAACAGAAAAACGTTGTTGTAGTGCTGGGGAGTTATGCCTGCATGGAGTGGGGGGCGGTTTTGAAAATTAAAACCGCCCCCTTTTACCGTGGTTTAGAAAATGTCCCTATGACACCGTGGTGAAAGGAGAATTGTGTCTTTTTTTATATGGAAAAGCATGGTATTATGGATTTATTACATCACGCAGACAAACAGGAATTTATTGAGCAGATAGCCATGATAAAAAACACAATAATTGGTCTTTGGTAAATGATCGGAGGTTTATAAACGAACAAAATGATTAAGATTAGGAATGAAGAAAAAGCAGATTATGAGAGAGTAGAAGAAATCACAAGAAAGGCTTTTTGGAATTTATATATTCCGGGGTGCATTGAACACTATTTAGTTCATGTTATGCGATCCCACAAAGACTTTCTGCCGGAGTTGGATCTGGTGATTGAAGTTGATAATCAGATTGTCGGGAATATCATGTATACGAAAACAAAATTAATTGATGAGTCTGGGGAAGAAAAAGACATTCTTACGTTCGGCCCAGTTTGCATTTTGCCGGAATATCAGAGAAAAGGATATGGAAAAAAACTAATAGAGTATTCCTTTGAACAGGCGGCCGCACTTGGCTATGATGGGATTGTAATATTTGGAAATCCGAATAATTATGTAAGCCGCGGTTTTAAGAGCTGCAAAAAGTACAAAGTCTGTCTTGAAAATGGGACATATCCGGCGGCAATGATGGTAAAAGAACTCAAACCCAATGTCCTGGACGGAAGAAAGTGGGTTTACTATCAAAGTCCTGTATTTGAAATAGATGAAGAAGAAGCTGAGCGCTTTGACGAGAGTTTGGAAAGCCTGGAGAAAAAATACCAGCCAAGTCAGGAAGAATTTTATATTCACAGCCAT
>JASGGP010000022.1:0-25640 GCA_047604985.1 Lacrimispora sp. | reverse complement strand
TCGGATGAATATTGAGGAGGTTTTTCATGCGGTGGGAGTAAAAGCGGAAGTGGAGCACAGCGATGCTTCTTCTGCAAGCGGTGAAGCATGTGACTTCATTGTTACAACAAAAGAGATTGCACAATCCCTTCAGAATCCCCGGGGAAAAGTAATTATTCTTGATAATTTTATAGACAAAGAAGAAATTAAAAGAGTCTTAAAGGAAAATAATGTTTTCTAACTACTACGGAGGAGGTTTCGTTATGGCAGCTGTGAATTGGATTGCAACTAATATCTTTGGGAATGCCGGCTTTTTGTTAGGAATTATCGTTATGCTGGGGTTGATTCTCCAGAAAAAGTCATTCAGCCAGACGGTTCAGGGAACGATTAAAGCCATTATCGGTTTCCAGATTATCGGAATTGGTTCGGGAATTGTGGTTTCTTCACTGAATGTTTTCCAGCCTATGTGGGCTGAGGTTTTTGGACTGGAAGCCCAGAGCCTTGGCACTTATATGGGGCAGAATGACTTTGTTAAGAAATTCGGTACCGTTGTTACCCTTTCTATGACATTCGGATTTTTAATCAATGTGCTGCTGGCACGTTTCACTAAATTTAAGTATATCTACTTAACCGGTCATATGATGTTCTGGACTTCTCTTATTTTTGCAGGAATCATTTTTGACCAGAATATCAATGCCAATACATTTTCAGTAACTGTATTTTTATCAATTGTACTGGGCGTTTACTGGACATTACAGCCTGCCTTGACACAGCCGTTCTTAAGAAAGATCACGGGAAATGACAGTGTGGCACTGGGACATACATCAGCCTCTGTTGCATTTTTAGGTGCAGTGGCCGGTAAGTTTGTGGGGAATAAGGACAAGAGTACAGAAGATCTGGTTATCTCTGAAAAATGGGGATTCTTAAGGGATTCCAATATTGTTACCGGAATTACCATGGCTGTTTTATTCATCATTGGTACCATTCTTCTTATGATTAAACATACGGAAGGTGCCGGAGAAATTCTTGCGACCTCAGGAGATACGAGCTTTGTCATATACTCCATATTAACCAGCTTGCAATTTGCAGGCGGTATCGCTGTGGTGCTTTTCGGAGTCCGCATGTTTATTGGTGAAATGGTACCTGCTTTTAAGGGAATTGCTACGAAAGTTGTTCCGGGTGCAGTACCTGCCCTTGACTGCCCCATTGTTTATCCCTATGCCCCAAATGCAGTTATTATCGGATTCCTGGGAGCATTTGTGGCAAGCTTAGTCTGGCTTGTGGTCTTGGGAAATACTGTAGGCTACGTGTTTGTTCCCACCATGATTGCTATTTTCTTCCATGCAGGGACAGCCGGAGTCTTTGGAAATAAAACAGGAGGAATCAGAGGCGCCCTGTTTGCAGGTGTGATTACAGCAACTGTCATTGCAGTCGGCCAGTATGTCATGGTTACGTTCCTGGCTCCATCGACGGTTCCTGATGTGGTAATGTGGGCGGCTGATTCCGATATGTTTATTATTGGGCCGATTATCCGGTTCATTGCCGGCCTTTTATTCTAAAAAATAAAATTTTAATGGCATAGCCGGAGTTTAAAAAACTTACGGCTATGCTTTCCCGTAGAATTCATGGACAGACAGGAGGAATTATCATGAGTTTTGTCAGAACGATTTTCGGTGATATTTCACCGGAGGAAATGGGGATTACATATTCTCACGAGCATTTGTTGTGCGTACCGCCTCATTGGAAGGAGAGAAATGCAGATGACCTGCTTCTTGATGATCCTGAAAAAACAAAAGGGGATATGGAGGATTTTAAAGCTTTAGGCGGCCGTACCATTGTGGATGCCACTGCCATTGACTATGGAAGAAATATTTCCGGGGTTGCAGAGCTGGCAAAAGAACTGGATATTCAAATCATCGCAACCGCAGGGTTTAATAAGTCCTTTTTATGGGATGCAAAGCTGCCGGAACATTTAATCCCCATTGTGGGAGATTATGGTACTTACCAGGAGTGGATAGAACAGGCAACCGTTGACCAGCTGACGGATCACGTAATCCGTGAAGTTGAAGCAGGGCTGGAAGGAACGCCATACAAAGCAGGGCAGGTAAAAACCGGTACAGGCTATAACAGCATTAATCCCTTAGAGGTCAAGACCATTGTCGCCATTGCAGCAGCCCATCATGAGACAAAGGCCCCTGTTCATCTTCATACGGAGGCAGGAACCATGGCCCTGGAGCAGATTGAGATTCTGGAGAGGGAAAAGGTGGACATCAGCCGGGTTTCCTTTGGGCATATGGACCGGAACCTGGATTTATATTATTATGAGAAAATTTTGTCCCACGGAGGATTTTTAAGCTTTGACGGACTTGGGAAAATAAGTATGGACCGGAGTCTGCAAGGATTCACGTAATTCTGGAGCTGTGTAAAAGAGGGCATGAAAACCACCTTTTAATCAGCCATGATCTTGCCAGAAAATCCTATTACAGAAATTACAGCTACGGAATCGGTTTGAAATTTATATTAGACAAGTGGATTCCCAGATTCATAGAGGAAGCGGATGCAGCAGGCTTGGACGGAAAGTCTCTGGCTGATAAATTCCTGATAGACAAACCCAGACGATGCTTCGACATTCGATAGGATGGGAGAAAATGAGCAATAAAATGAATGAACTGGATGGAATATCCGTCAGGGAAATGATTCCGACCCATGATATCGCGCTACTCCCCATAGGAGCTGTGGAAATCCATGGCCCCCACCTGCCGGTCGGTACCGATTCCTTTCTTGCTGAAAAGCTGTGTGAAAAGCTTTCTGAGCGGATTCCTTCCCTGATTCTTCCTGTGATTCATTACACTCAGGTTTGGAGTCTGGGAGAAATGAAAGGTTCGGTCAGTATCGGCAATGAGCTCTTAACACAGCTGCTCTGTGAAATCCTGTTGGAAACAGAGCGGAACGGATTCCGTATGGCTGTTATGATCAATACCCATCTGGGAAATAACGGGGCCATAAAAGAAGCGGCCAGAAAGGCGCTGAAAGAAAGGCCGGACTTTAAGATCCTGTATTTTACTTATCCCGGTGCAGGAGAAATTCTGGGAGAGGTAATGGGAGCAGGGAATTTTCACGGCGGATTTTTCCATGCAGATGAAATTGAAACCTCTTATATGCTTTATTTGTGCAAGGAACATGTGGACATGTCAAAAGCAGTCAACGAAACCCCGCAGGTGCCTGCACTCATAGACGTGACGCCCATCCGTTGGAGTGAATTTACCCAGACAGCTGTCATGGGAAATGCGAAAGATGCAACAGAGGAGAAAGGCCGTAAAGTCATCGAATACGTACTGGACCGAATGGTCTCTCTCATGGAAAAAGCAAAGGAGAGGTGATTCATGAACGGTATTAAGACTTATTTTAATAATATTAAACGGATTCTGGATTCCGTACTGGAAAACCAGGGAGAGTCCATGGAAGCTGCTGCAAACTGCTTTGCAGATGCAATCCAACAAAAGCGTTCCATCTATGTGTTTGGCTGCTCTCACGGAGCTATTTTATCAGAGGAAATGTTTTACCGTGCCGGCGGACTGGCAGTGATCAATCCTCTGTTTAATCCTTCCCTTATGCTCAATGTCCGCCCGGTTACGCTCACAAGCAGATTTGAACGGCTGGAAGGCCAGTCAAAGGCTCTTCTTGAAGAGTCCGATGCAAAAGACGGGGATGTGATTCTCATTCATTCTGTTTCCGGCAGGAATGGAGGAATTGTGGAAATGGCTCTGGAAGCCAAAGCCATGAATATGACTGTGATCGGGATTACCAATATGGCATATTCTGAGTAGAATACCTCCCGCCACAGCAGCGGATAAAGGCTTTTTGAGCTGTGCGACATCTGCATTGACAACGAGGGAGAGTTTGGGGACGGCTGTGTTGAGATCAAAGGAATTCACGAAAAAGCAGGAGCCACATCCACGGTAATCGGGGCCTCCATTGCCAATGGTATTTCCGTCAGGGCTGCTGAGATTCTGGCTGAAAGAGGAATCAGGCCGCCTGTCCTTCACAGCGCAAATGCAGATGGGGGAGATGAGATCAATAAGAGAATTTTTGAAGAATACAAAGGCTGTATTCATTATTTATAAAGGGAGTAATTTCAGATAGGATAACTGCTGCGGGCCGATTTGTTTGTGCCTGCAGCAGCTTTTTCATACAGATAAATTTACACAAGGTGATATCGCAGCATTTCTTTCACCGCTTCCTCATTCCCCTGTGCAGCGGCAAGTTCCATATCCCAGTTGAGATTCATGTATTCGGGATGCTCTTTCTGGACGGAAAGATATTCGATCATATCTTCCAGAATGGCCGGAGGCCAGATGGTATCGTCGATCTGGAATGTTTGGTATTTCCCCCGTTTGATCATTTCAAACCCGAATAAATCCCTCGCCCGGGACTTATAGGCCCGTTCGATGAGAAATTCCGTCATATGGCAGGGGATGAACAAAACTCCGGTTTCTGTACCGAGCACCACATCGCCGGGTAAACAGATTGCGTTTCCAATGCGGCAGGGGCCGTTTAAATCCGAAATCAGGCAATCCCTTATGGGAGAGGGATCGGTGCCGCGGTAATAAACCGGCACCTCCATTTTGGACATCTGTTCCAGGTCACGTATGCCTCCCCAGATCACGGCGCCTCCATTTTTGGTACGGGAGGCGATTGCCGTCGTCAAGTTTCCGCCTAATAAGGTTCCGTTGTAAATCTTATCAAATACATCAGATACCAGAACATCATGCTCTTCCATGCTGTCCACTGCCCATTGGTTGCAGTTGCCATGATAGCCCAGCTTATGGGCTCTGTCAAATACGAGGGCTGCCAGGTCGGGACGCTTTGGTACAAAGGTAGAAGTGAGTGCCCGCCCCACCAGCTTTTTCCCCTTATGAAGCCTTGCAAAGGAACCCTCAAACTGAAAAGAATATCCATGGGCAAAGAGAGGCACCCACAGCTCCTCGATGGTCATGCCTGCGATCTCCTTTAAATGTTCCTCCGGAACTTTCGGGCGGCCATCCGGGAAACGGTCCCCGTGCCAGAGCTTCGTTAATTCTATGATCTCTTCCCGTGAATTGAATTTCATATGCCTTTCCTTTCTGCCTGGACCGCTTAAAATCTCTATGAAAGAATGCCCGGTGCCGTCCAGTAGGCCTCCGGCGCACGTTCCCAATCCGGCAGAAACATGGCATAGGGGTCATACACCACCTTGCCTGCCCGGATCGTAGCAAAGGTCTCTATTTTGCGGGTCCCGTGCATCCGTGCGTTGCCGCTGTCTGCAAAGCACACAGGAGCGCTGGAGGCTTTTAAGATTGCCACATCAGCACAGGCGCCGGGATGAAGGCTTCCAAGCTCCGGATGTTTTAAGATGCGGGCAGGCGCCGAAGTAACCTTTTCGATCAGGGCTTCCAGTGACAGGCCCATATTGAAAAATTTGGACATCACATGATTCAGTCCCAGTACCGGTCCGCAGACATTGTCCATATACAGATCGGTGGAAATCGTATCCGGCGCAAAGCCCTGCTTCACAGCGGGAATTGCCTGTCTGAACCAGAAGCTTTGGGCGCCATGGGCCAGATCAAAGATGACACCCCGTTCCCTGGCCTGGTGCATAAATCTGGATGTCCGTTTTCATCAGAATGGGAATTGCTGGGCGTAGACATGGGTGTGATATCTGCGGGACGCAGATGCTTCAAAAGAACTCGGATAGCTCGCTCAGCCCGAACGGCTGCATGTCCGCCATGCCGGGCTTTTCCAAAGGGTCCCTGCTTCCGTCATCGCATCCACACTGGCCCAGGTTGGATGAGCGGTGTCAAAGGCGCGCCCCACCCAATAATGGGCGCTTTTGATTCCTACGATCATCTGGGTATATTCCTTGGCAACCCCGGCCACAAGTCCGGGATGGAAATGAGCTTGTTCCTGCTCGGTTTCCATATGTACCATGCCTCCGTCTGCGATATTTAAAAAAGCCAATACGCGTACCCTGCTTGTCTGGATGACGTTTTCATAAAAAGCCGGAAAATCATACCAGCCGCAGGTGCCTGCGTCCACGCAGGTAGTGATCCCGTTTTGAAACATATGGCCGTCTGGATGGATACAGTGCAGCCCATCCGAATGAAAGGGGAAAGAAAGGATAGCAATGGCAGTGCATGTCAATGAGCCCCGGTGTGACAAGATATCCGTTACATCGACCTCCTTTGCCCCACGAAAGGAAGGGGCGGCATCAGTTTCTTCGGCGCCGGATGGATTTCTTAAATCAAAGCCGACCGCTGCGATCCTGCCGTCCTTGACCGCCACGTCAGCTGTTCCGGAGAAGCCCGAAGCAGGGTCGATCACATGACCTCCCGTAAGCAGCAGATCCACAGTCTGCGGCTGAGATTTTTTTTGTACCTTATATGACATCATTTCCTCCATACTGCGGATCTACATCATCCGCCCATGATCTCCGCGATCATTTCCACCTCCACGGGGATATTTCCGTTTGGCATATTGTGGGTCCCCATGACGGTCCGAACATGATAACCCCGCTCCTTTAGCACATCCATCATCAGATCGGAAAAGCCATCCATAATACCGTCCAGATCGTGATCCTTGCCGTCCACATTGACAAGGGCGGTGACCTTTACAAGGCTTTTGACCCGGTCCAGGGTGCCGAGATAATCCTGAAGGGCTCCCAGCAAGATGCGTCCGCATTCTTTTGCTGCAAGATACCCTTCCTCCGGGGTTAAATCCGTTCCGATCCTTCCTGCGTATACCGGCTTCCCTGTGATTTGATCCTCAGGGCCATGACCGGAGGTATAGAGAAGATTGCCAACCTGCTTTAACACCACCACCGGCTTTCTTTTTTGATACCGTATCACCGGTTCCTTTCCTTCTGAGAAAGGAAAATGATTGATTTGATTCATCGTAATTCAAACCCTCCTTCCGGTTAACGGAGCTGAAAAATACTGTCAACGGTTACGGGAACGCCGAGAGGCAGATGATAAGCCCCCATAGCTGAACGGGCGTGCATTCCCCGTTCCCCGAAGACCTCCACCATTAAATCTGAAAATCCGTTGATAACAGCCGGCTGGGAGGAAAAATCTCCGCCGCTGTTTACCAGCCCCAGGACCTTTACCACGGATCCGATCCGGTCTAAATCCCCCAGATAATCCGACAGGCACCGAAGGGTGTTGATTCCGCAGATGCGTGCGGCTTCATACCCATCCTCCAGGGATATCTCAGTCCCGACTTTCCCCTGAAAGAGAGGCTTTCCGTTCTCGTCTACGGGCAGCTGTGCCGACACATACAGCAGGCCTCCGGCCTCTTTCACGGACACGGTTCCTTTCCCCCTGCGGTCTTTCTCGGGAAGTGGGATTCCTAACTGCTCCAATCTTTTTTCTGTCTGTCCCATAATACTGTTTCTTTACCTCCTTTTATTTTGAACAGCAATTTTAAGCGGCAATCCCTAGGGTTCTTATTCCGGATAGCCCCTCGCTGTCTCTTTTTAATTCCCCGGTTCCTCTATTCCCCGGTTTCCGGTTTTTCGCAGACGGTTCCTCCCTTCACCAGCTCTGTTTCATATATTTTGCTGATCCGCTGCTTGGGCTTTTCATCCAATAATTTCGTGACTGCCAAAATGCTGTCCCTTCCTATTTCATAAAGGGGCTGTTTGATGGTCGTAATTTTAGGCCCGCTGTAATTTTGATCATGAAACAGCTGGTTATCATAGCCAAGGATAGAAATATCCTCCGGAATCCGGTATCCCTTGTCCAGAACTCCCATAATAGCCCTGGATGCGATCCTGTCGGAGCTGCAGAAGATGGCGGTGGGGCGTTCCTCCGGTGGCTGCTCCATGATCTCCTGAGCCATCTGGTAGGCCAGTTCATAATCATTGGAAATATGATAGATATCCTTGGTGTGGATCTGAAGCCCGTTTTCCTGCATGGCCTGGGTATAGCCGTTAAACCGCTCCAGATTGATCTGCTTGTTGGCATCCCCCATAAAATGGGCGATACGCCTATGGCCCAGCCCGATTAAATATTCCACCCCTTTTTTGGACCCGTCGAAATTATTTACCAGAAACTGATTGACTGGAAGGGATTGGAAGTTATTCTCAATGAGCAGCAGCGGAAATTTTAAAGAACAGAGGTGCTCAATAATTTGTTTGTCTGAAAAAAGGGAACCATATAGAATAATGGCATCGGAAATGCCGTTGGTCAGAAAACGGATATACTGGTCCCGGTATTCCTGTTCCTTTCCCAGACTGCAGAAAAACACATTGCGGTTGACGGAAAAGGCTGCTTCCTCCATTCCCCGTATCAGCTCCGTAAAGAAGGGGGAGTGAAGATTTCTCAGCAGAACCGCGATTGAGCCGGCCTGTCGGTTGACCAGGGACCTGGCGGCATTGTTCGGGAAATAGCCCAGTTCGTTTACGCTGTTTATGACCTTTTCCTTTATAGAGGGAGAAACATTGGATGCACCGTTCATCACCCGTGACACGGTGGCGAGAGAGACTCCCGCATGCTTTGCCACTTCTTTTACTGTTACCATGTGGACACCTTCCTTTTTTTCTGATATAAAACCCGGAGGCCGGGTTGTTTTGACGAAAATGTTTCAGAAATTTATTTAATATTCCTGAAAAAACCTTTCATTTGCTTTAGTTTATCATAAAATTTTGTTCTTAGCAAGCTTAAAAGTAGAGATTGATAAAACGTTTTCATAACTAAAAATATAATTATGTCTAAAATATAAGGATTAAATTCAATATTTTTATGAAAAAATATAAATATGTCTTGATTTGAAGTTAATTCCATGCTATTATTTAAATGCACAATATGTAAACGTTTTATCGAAAGGCAAAGTCGGCCGATTTGCCAAAGCAATCCGGTTATTTCTATTATTATTGTACGAGATAAATAAGATAATTGATAAGGGGAACAGGTAGATCGTGTTGGTACAAACCATACAGACCGGATGGATAGATGGCTGCATATAGGTGGATTTACAGAAACCGACAAAAAACTGAATATGGAGGAAAATGATATGAAAAAAAAGACATGTATGTGGATCACGGCTGCCATGGCGGCAGCAATCCTGTCCGGCTGCGGCGGTGGAACGTCACAAACCAAAGCGCCGGAATCCAGCGGCGGAGAGACGACAGCGGCAGCGGAAGCAACAGCGGAAACGACGGCTGACAAGTCCTCCTTAAAGGGCTCTGTATCTTTCTGGGATGGCAACTGGAATGAGGCGACCTTTGAGAAAATCAAAGAGCTGTGGAAGAAGGAATATCCCAATGTGGAGCTGAAAGCCGAATTTTTTGTGGATAAGGGGATGAGTGATAAATATATGCTGTCCTTACAGAACGGTTCCGCACCGGATGTGCTCTCCTGTGCTTTGGACTGGACGACTACCTTCGGAAGCGCCGGCCTGCTGGAACCGCTGAACAGCTATATTTCTGCGGAGAAATTTGATACAAGTCCCTATGTGCAGGGAGCCATTGATGCCTCCACCATCGGGAATGATCTTGTAGCACTGCCTTTCCGCAGCGAGACATATGCGTTGTTTTATAACAAAGATATATTAGCTGCGGCCGGCTATGACAAGGCGCCGGAAACCTGGGATGAGGTGAAAGAAATTGCGGAAAAAGTGACTAAGGATGATGTGGCTGGATACGGTGTCTGCGGAACCAATTACGGAAACTATTCATTCCAGTACATTACCATGCTCCGCTCCTCAGGCGGAGACGTAGTCAGTGAAGACTTGACCAAATCAGAGCTGGGAAGCGATACAGCTCTTCAGACTGCTCAGCTTTACTATGATTTAAGCAAATTCGCACCTGCCAGTATGCTGGAAAATGACAACATCGCAAACCGTACTCTGTTTGCAAACGGAAAGCTGGCCATGTACTTATCCGGCGTTTACGATGTACCGGAAATACTGAAGGTCAATCCGGACCTGAACTTTGCCTGTGCCATGGTGCCTACCGCAAATGGAGCGGAGCGCTCTACCATACTTGGCGGCTGGTCGGTGGCGGTTTCCAAGACCTCCAAGAACAAGGAACTGGCATGGGAATTCGTAAAATTCCTGACCAGATCGGATATTGCGGCTGTTTATACCAATACCTTTACCGGAACACAGGTGCCTTCCGCAAGCTTTGAAGGAATTGATCCGGCGATCATACAGCCTAATGCGGACGCTCTGAAATTTGCCAAGGCCCTTCCGAGAGTCGGAAATATTGTGGGTATCCGTCAGGCGATCTTTGACGATCTTTCTCCTACCTTATCCGACAGCATGTCCGTGGGAGATGCCGTGAAAAAGCTTGAAGAGGATACAAATAATCTGCTGAAATAATAGTGTATACAGGTTTCCTGTTCCGTAGAAGGTTCTCATACCTTCTACGGAACAGAAAAGCATAACAGGAGGATATATGATTCGAAAAATCAGACGTTCCGGTTGCTTATATGTGGTCCCTGCCTTTCTCGTAGTGGCCCTGGTCATGCTGTACCCGCTTCTGTATACCCTGGTCACCGGATTTTATGAAAAAACCCTGATGCAGCCGAAAGCGGTATTTGCCGGCTTCGGCCAGTACCGGGAACTTTTGTCGGAGCCGGTATTCCTGGGATCCATCGCCCATACCTTTGTGTGGACTTTCGGCAGCGTCAGCTTACAGTTTCTGCTGGGCTTTGCCATGGCTCTTTTGCTCCATCAGTCCTTTGTGAAGGGCAAAACCATACTGCGGATTCTTTTAATGGTGCCGTGGGTGCTTCCCAGCATCATAGGCTCCTCCATTTGGAAATGGATGTACAATGCGGATTACGGAGTGATTAACTTTGTGTTAAAGTCCCTGGGGATCATAGAAGCAAACCGTACCTGGCTTTCTTCCCCCAAGACCTCTATGGCTGCCATTATTGCAGTCAATGTGTGGAAGATGTTTCCGTTTATTATGCTGATGCTGGAGGCCGCGCTGCAGGGAGTTTCCAAGGATTTAAAGGAAGCGGCGGTCATTGACGGCGCCAACAGCATGGCAATTTTTAAACATGTCACCTGGCCGGTTATTGCCCCCCAGTGCTATTCAGTCCTGCTTCTGATGACGATTTGGACCATGAATGCCTTTACCTTTGTCTATGCCCTAACTGAGGGAGGGCCGGCTCATTCTACGGAGGTCATGGCAATGTATATCTATAAAAAGGCATTTACCGATTACAATTTCGGTCTGGCCAGCGCGGCCAGCAGCATTCTGTTTGTCCTTTGCATGGGGATGGGCTTTATCTATATCCGTGCGTCAAGAGTGGAGGAAGCCTGATGAAAAAACAAAGAACTGCGCTGCGGACCAATGTCTGGCAGCTTATAACCTACGCTCTGCTGCTGTTTGTCATCCTGCTTGCGGTCTTTCCGGCCATCTGGATGATTTCCACTTCGATCAAAGGCGTGACGGAGTTATACGACATGCCGCCGGAATTCATTCCGGATCATCCCACATTTTCCAATTACTTTCATGTGATGCAGGATTCGAAGATGTACATGGCATTGATCAACAGTACTGTGATTACCGCCAGTGTGGTGCTTTTGACCTTGTTTCTGTCCATACTGGCCGGCTACGGGCTGGCCAGGTTCCGGTTCAAGGGCGCGGGCGTTTTGAAAGTAGGCCTGCTGTTTGGCCAGATGGTGCCGGGAGTGGTGATTATCATTCCCCTTTATTCTCTTTTTGGGAAATTGGGACTTCTGGATAAGCACATTGCCATGATCATCGCGGATATGGCGCTTACCATTCCCATGGGTGTGATCATGCTTGCCTCCTTTTTCCAGACTGTTCCGGTGGAGTTAGAGGAAGCGGGAAAGATCGACGGCTGCACGGGCATCAGCGCCCTGTTCCGGGTCGTGCTTCCCATTGCAAAGCCGGGACTCGTTTCTGTTTCCATCTATACTTTCATTAATGTGTGGGAGGAGCTGCTGTTTGCCTTGAATTTATCAAATTCCAAGACAACCAGAACCCTGCCCATTGCCATCAGCATGTTTTCCGGGGAATTTGCCGTGGACTGGGGGTCCACCATGGCTGCAGCCGCAATTGTGGCACTGCCGGTGCTTCTGCTGTTCCTGCTTTGCAACCGGTATTTTGTGCAGGGAATGGCGGATGGAGCCGTCAAAGGCTGATAAGAGAGGAGCTTTTATGAACGATTGTAAAGATTACGATGCCGTGCTGGGACAGGTGAGGACAGCCTCTTCACCTTCTGCCCTTAAAATCACGGATATCAAGCTGTGTAAGGTGGATCTGCCGCCCTGGGGCTGTTATCTTGTAAAAATTATGACCAATCAGGGGATCTGCGGGTTCGGGGAAATGCGGGACGGTTCCAGCCCTACCTATTTAAAGATGTTAAAAAGCCGTCTGGTAGGCGAAAATCCCTGCGAGGTGGACCGGCTGTTCCGGAAGATCAAGCAGTTCGGCGGACAAAGCCGTCAGGCAGGCGGAGTGAGTGCGGTGGAGCTGGCCCTTTGGGATTTGGCGGGGAAAGCCTACGGGGTGCCGGTATATCAGCTGATCGGAGGACGGTTTCGCCAGAATGTGCGGCTTTATGCAGATACCCATATTGAGGACGGCCGTGCCACCGGCGTGCTCATGGAGCCGGAGGCAGTGGGCCGTGTATTAAAGGGCTTCATGGATGACGGCTATACGGTTCTAAAAATTTTGAGCGTGGAACTTTTAATGGCCCAGGAAGGAAATTATTCGGGTCCCTTGGACTGGGTGGAGCAGCTGCGGATCGTAGAGGAGCAGGTAAGGCGGGTGGCGAAGACCGGCACCAGGGCAGAGGTGGCTGCGGCCAACGCCCGGCTCTATGACTTTAACCGGATCCCCCATCCCTTTACCAACATGCATGTGACGGAAGCGGGGCTGGATGCATTGGAGGAATACGTGGGACGCATCCGGGCGGTAATCGGGGATAAGGTTCCCCTGGCCATTGACCATTTCGGCCATTTTCCACTGCCGGATATGATAAAAATTGCCCGCAGGATGGAGCGCTTCCATCTGGCATGGCTGGAGGATATGCTTCCCTGGTATTTAACGGATCAATACAAGGAATTAAAGCATTCCACCACAGCGCCTATTGCCACCGGTGAGGATATGTACCTTTCCCGTACCTTTGAGCCGCTTTTGGCGGCAGGCGCCCTGGATCTGGTGCATCCGGATATTCTGACCTCAGGCGGCATCTTAGAAACCAAGAAGCTGGGTGATCTGGCGGCAGAATACGGGGCCTCCATGGCGATCCATATGTGTGAAAGTCCTGTTGCAAGTCTGGCGGCCGCTCATATAGCTACAGCAAGCGAGAATTTCTTTGCAATGGAGCATGATGCCTTTGATTCCCCCTGGTGGGAGGATTTGATCATTGGACCGGTAAAGCCCATTGTGCAGAAAGGATTTACTTCGGTGACCGATGCACCTGGTCTGGGGATCGAGGATTTAAATGAGGAGCTCATAAGAGAACACGGGCCGGTGACGAAAGGCGGTGTCTGGATATCCACCGACGATTGGAATGAAGAAAGCTCCCTGGACCGGCTGTGGAGCTAGAGGGCAGGAGAGAGAAAGACCGTTTGGAAACGGTATGGAGGTGATCAAATGAGGCTTGCTTATGGTCAAGTCCGGTCTGTGGATCATGAGATCCTGACCAATGCGCGGCAGATGGGCATCGACCGGGTTCAGTTTAATCTGCCGGTGGATTTGCCGGCAGAGCATTTCTGGCAGTATGATGATCTGGCCCGGTGGAAAGAAAGGTGTGACCGGTACGGCGTGATTGTAGAGGCCATGGAAAATATGCCCATTTCTTTTTACGATAAGGCAATGCTTGGACTTTCCGGAAGAGATGAGCAGATCGAGCATGTCTGCCAGTCCATCAAAAATCTGGGAAAGGTGGGCATTCCGGTGCTCGGCTATCATTTTTCCCCGTCCTTTGTGTGGCGCACCCAAAACGCCGCCCCCCTTGGCCGGTACGGCTCTAAGGTCCAGGCCTTTGACCTTTCTGAACAGGAAAAAGGCATTGACGACATGGCGGATTTCGGGCAAAGGCGGGACATTCCCATTCCAGATGCGGAAGTTTTGTGGGAAAATTTTGAATATTTTATGAAACGGGTGCTGCCGGCGGCGGAGGAAGCGGGAGTGACGATGGCTCTTCATCCCGATGATCCTCCTATAGAAAGCTTATCCGGCATTGCCCGCTTATTTATCAGCCCGGAGGCTTATCGGCGGGCGGATCGGATGTTAAAAAGCCCCAACTGGGGAGTCCTGTTCTGTATCGGGACCTTTTCCCAGATGAAGGGCGGTGTAAAAAATATTTATGAAATGATCGACGATTTCGGACCGAGAAAAAAGCTTGTTTATGCCCATATGAGGGATGTGAAAGGAACGGTGCCGAAATTCCATGAGTGCTTTTTAGGGGAAGGAAATTTTGATCCCTTTGAAGTCGTATACCGGCTGATGCATTCCGGCTTTGACGGCTTTCTCGTCAGCGACCACGTTCCGGCCATCGAAGGAGACCGGGAATGGGGGCACCGGGTCAGGTATGCGGATACGGCCTATATGAAAGGCCTGATGGAAGCAATTAAAAAAATGGAAGAAAAATCACCGCATGGGGAATGCGGACCGGTATAGCCGGGGAAAGAGAGGATATTATGAGCTGTCCGATACCGGATTTACATGTGGCGCAGATCGGCTTTTTAGTGAAGGATATTGAAAAAACGAAGCTGGAGTTTGCCCGCTTTTTTGATGTGGAGGTGCCTCCGACGATTTTAAGCGGAGAATACGAGGTGACGAAAGTGGAATATAGGGGAGAGCCTGCGCCAGAGGCTCAGTGCAAGATGACATTTTTTTACTTTGGAGAGCTTCAGATGGAGCTGATTGAACCGAACGAGGCTCCCAGTGCATGGCGGGAACATTTAGAGAAATTTGGGGAAGGGATTCACCATCTTGCATTTAACGTAAAGGGCATGAAGATGCAGATAGAAAATTGTGAGCGATGGGGGATGGAGCTGCTTCAAAAGGGTGAATACCGCAGAGGCGACGGGCGCTATGCATTTATGGATGCATCAGACAGCTTAAAAATGGTAGTGGAGCTTTTGGAACGGGATGAGGATTCCCCATATAAATAGGAGGATACATGAAAAAATTTCCAAGTGATTTTATTTGGGGAGCGGCCACGGCATCCTACCAGGTGGAGGGAGCTGCAGGAGAGTATGGACGGGGAGAAACCCTATGGGACCGTTACTGCCGCATTCCCGGAAACGTAATGAACGGAGACAGCGGAGATATCGCCTGCGACCATTATCACCGGTACAAAGAGGATGTGGCGCTGATGAAAAAAATGGGACTGAAGGCCTACCGGTTTTCCATTGCATGGTCCAGGGTTCTTCCCAAAGGCCGTATAATAGCGGATGCCGCGGACGAAGGGATCAACCGGAAAGGGCTTGCGTTTTATTCGGATCTGGTGGATGAGCTGCTTGCAGCAGGAATCACGCCCTATGTCACCTTATATCACTGGGATTTACCCCAGGCACTGCAGGATATAGGCGGCTGGGCAAACGAAGAAATGCCCCGGTATTTTCTGGAGTACAGTAAGCTTTTGTTTCAGACGCTGGGGGACCGGGTCAGGCACTGGATCACCTTAAATGAGCCATACTGTGTGGCTTTTCTGGGAAATTACGAAGTGAAGATGGCCCCTGGACTCCATGATTTTTCCACGGCCCTTCGGGTGGCCTACTACCAGTATCTGGGGCATGGGCTGGTGGTAAAGCATTTCCGGGAGTCCTCCATGGAGGGAGAGATCGGAATCGTCTTAAACCTCATGGGACGGCTTCCCCTGTCTGACTCTGCCGGGGATTTAGAAGCGGCAAAACGGGCGGACGGATATTTGAACCGGTGGTTTTTGGATCCGCTGATCCGCGGGACCTATCCCCAGGATATGATCGATTGGTATGTGAGCAAGGGCGTGGTTCTACCGGAATTTAAAAAAGAGGAGCTGGAGATCATCCGTCAAAGGCTTGATTTTATCGGTCTGAATTACTATAATGATTTTCATGTGACCCAGGACTCATCCAAATGGCCGGTGGAATTTAAGATCCAGAACCCCAAGTATGTTCCTGTCAATGACCGGAACTGGCCGGTGACAGAACAGGGATTTGCCGATATGCTCATTCGCATGAAAGAAGAATATGGAATTGAGAAAATTATAATTTCAGAAAACGGGACTTCTTTTCCGGATGTGGTAAGCCTGGATCATACGGTGGAGGACGGAGCGCGGAAAGACTATTTAAGAAGGCATTTGCTTGCACTCCATCAGGCCATGGAAGCGGGGGTAGAGGTGACCGGATATTTCCTGTGGTCCCTTTATGATAATTTTGAGTGGTCCAACGGATATTCCAGCCGGTTTGGAATCGTATTTGTGGATTTTGCCACGGGAGAGCGGATTGTAAAGGAAAGCGGTCACTGGTACAGCGGCGTGATTGCCGGAAACGGTGTGGAATAGAGAGGATTTGTTTATGGAAAAAGTGAAAGTAGCGGTTGTGGGCTGCGGAGTCATCAGCCGGATCTATTTTGAGAACATGACCCGCCGGTTTTCGATTTTGGAGGTGGCGGGCTGCTGCGATTTAAACGAGGAGGCGGCGGAGCGGACCGCAAAGGAATTTGGGATCAGAAAGCTCACCATGGAGGAGATCCTGGCGGATGAATCCATTGAGATTGTAGTAAATCTAACCAATCCCTCCGCCCATTATGAGGTGATTAAAAGGCTTCTCACCCATGGAAAGAATGTGTATACGGAAAAGGTCCTGGCAGTGGAGCTGGCCCAGGCAAAGGAGCTTAAGGAGCTGGCGGATGAGAAAGGGGTTCTTTTGTGCGCCGCACCGGATACCTTTTTGGGGGCGGCAGCCCAGACTGCCAGGCTTGCGGTGGAAAGCGGACTGATCGGAGAGGTGACCTCCTGCGTTGCCGTTTTGCAGCGGGATGCAGCTCTTCTTGCGGAAAAGTTTCCCTATACGGCAAAGGCCGGCGGCGGGATCGGGATCGATGTGGGCATTTATTACATAACAGAGCTGCTGAGCTTATTAGGTCCGGCGTCTGTGGTATGCGGGATGAGTAAGACCCATTCTCCTCACCGGACCCATTATTTCACCTCCAAGGGGCAGTTTGGGGAGCCTTATACCATAACCAGCGAAACCCTTCTGGCAGGAACCGTGCAGTTTGAAAGCGGCGCCGTCGGAAGCCTGCATTTTAATTCCGCCAGCATTCGCTTGGAGAGACCGTCCGTGGTGCTTTATGGTACAGAGGGAATCCTTTCCCTGCCGGATCCCAATATGTTCGGAGGTTCGGTTCGGGTTACTGCAAAGGGTCAGGAGGAGTCTTATATTCTTCCCCATACCCATGCTTATGACGGCGACGACCGGGGAATCGGCGTGGCGGAAATGGCCTGGTCCCTGCGGAAAGGACGCATTCCGCGGACGAATAAGGAACTGTGCTACCATGCCCTGGAGGTATTAAACGGTATTTTAATCAGCGGACAGACCGGCCGGTTTTATGAGGTGGCTTCCAGGTTTGAAAAGCAGCAGCCGCTTCCGAGAGGATTTCTTGGGGCTAAGTATGCCATGTCCGAGGAGGAGGCCTCCCTTGCCTTTTAGGGGAAGCTTTGACAGTGAAAATAATGGTTTGATTCAGGAGGTGCTTATGAATAAGATTCGCTTTGGGATTATCGGAACCGGAGGTATTGCATCGAAATTCGCTCAGGCTCTTTCCATGAGTGAAAACGCTGTGCCTGCGGCTGTATCATCCCGCAACGAGGAAAACGGAAAGATATTCGCCGGCCAGAACGGGATCGGGCGGGTTTATGTGGGGGCCGGAGAGATGGTGCAGGCGCCGGATCTGGATGTGATCTATGTGGCAACACCCCATCCTTTTCATTTTGAGAATTGTATGCTTGCCCTGAAAGCAGGAAAGCATGTGCTCTGTGAAAAGCCTATGGTGACAAAAAAGGCTGATGCGGAAGCTCTGTTTGCTGAGGCGAAAAAGAATCATGTTCTTTTAATGGAAGGCATGTGGTCCCGCTTTCTGCCCAATGTAGAAAAGGCAAAGGAATGGATTGACTCCGGCCGGATCGGAAAAGTCACGTTTATTGACGGGATATTCTCCTTTGCGGTGGACGAAAAGAATCCAAAACCCCGGCTGGTGGATCCCAAATTGGGGGGCGGTTCCCTGTGGGATTTAGGTGTCTATACCGTGGAAATGGCATCCTACTTTGCCGGTGCCAATCCCTCCGGCTGGGAAGGGCTTGTGACAGACTATTGCTACGGTACGGATGGAGCGGCTGCGATGGCCCTTTCTTATCCCGGAGACATTCTGGCTACCCTGCGGACGGGAATCATATGTGATGCGCCTGCAGAGATGACGATTCTCGGAACAAAAGGAAGGATCGAGCTGCCCCGGTTTTATCTGGGCAATGAGGCAAGGCTCTATGAGGGAAATGAATTGAAAGAAACTCTCCAGAATTCCTTTGAGCTGCCGGAAGGCTTTTTATGGCAGATCGAAGCGGTCACCCGCTATGTCAGGGAGGGGATCACCGAAAGCCCGGTGGTAAAGCCGGAGGATACCATTGCAACGACAGAGATCCTGGAAGGCATGATGCACCGGTTTTATCCGGAGCTGTATTGAGGGACGGATATGAAAGATTATTTAAAGGAATACGGCATCACTCCTTATATCAACGCCCATGATACCATCACCCTTTACGGCGGCAGCCGTATGCCGGAGGAAGCAAAGGAAGCCATGGACCAGATTTCCCGGGTGTTTGTAGATATGGACCAGCTGCAGCAGGCCCTGGGCCGCCACATTGCCTCCGTGACCCATAATGAGGGCGCCTACATCGCAAACAGCGCAGCAGGCGCTATCAAGCTCTGCACCGCGGTCTGTCTTGCCAGGGGAGAGGAAAGCTTTTATAAGAATCTGCCCGATACGAAGGGGCTGCCTGCCGATGAGATCGTGGTCATTCATGCCCAGCACAATTGCTATGACAAAGCGATCGAAGCGGCGGGTGCCAGACTCCGGCTGGTGGGAGATGCAGATGAAATTCTGCCCTTTGATTTAAAGGCTGCCCTTTCCGAAAGGTGTGCTGCTGTTTATTATTTTCCAGCATCCATTTACCAGCGGGGCTCTATGCCTCTTTCCGAAGTGGTCCGGATCGCCCATGAACGTGGCGTGCCTGTGGTCGTGGATGCAGCAGCCCAGCTGCCGCCGGTGGAAAATCTCTGGCGGTACACCGGGGAAGGGGCGGATCTGGTCATATTCAGCGGCGGTAAGACCCTGATGGGCCCCCAAAGCTCCGGCCTGATCGTAGGAAGGAAAGACCTCATTGAGGACTGCCTTCGGTTCGGCTCCCCCGCCCATGGCATCTGCCGGGATTCCAAGGTTTCCCGTGAGGGAATGATTGGACTTGCGGCAGCCATTGACCGGTATCTGGCGTTGGATCAGAAAGAGGAGCGAAAGCGCATGTCTGACCGGGTGGACCGTCTGATCCTGGCTATGAGCGAATCAGGGCTTTACCAGCCCTACCGGAAAGAGCATGGCTCTGTGGGACAGGATTATCCCAGGGCCTTTGCCCGTATTTCGCCTCCTTTTACGCCTGGAGATATCGTCTCCAGGATGAAAGAGCGGGGGATTTTTATCGGAGAGGACCGGATGGACAAGGCAATCTATATAAGTCCGCTGAACTTGACCGATGAGGAATGCATTACCGTAGGGATATGCTTGAAGGAAATCGGTGGGATTGATTTCTGACGCGGCTCCACTCTTTTTGTTGGGACCGGAAATGTTGAAGAGAAAATATACTGAATACAAAGGATGAAGCCGCCTCCCTTTACAAAGGTGACTCATACTGTTAAAAAAGTCGGCAAAATGCCGGCTTTTTTGGTATAATAAAATCAAAGGTGTTTTTGCATAAATGGAAAAAGGTGAGGATGAGATGATAAGTTATGAATACATAATATCGGACAAGCAGGGGCTTCACGCAATCAATGCCATGGGCTTAAGCAGGGCGGCATCACAATATGAGAGCCGTATAACCCTAAGGAGCAGAAAAGGCACAGCGGACTGCAAGAATGTGCTTTCACTCATGGGTCTGGGGGCACACTATGGGGAATGGCTGGAGCTTATAATCGAGGGGGCGGATGAGAAACAGGCATTTGGTTTCCTTAAAGAGTTTCTTCAGACCAATGTATAACAAAAACAGGATTATTTCCTAGCAATTAGGAAACAGATTTACCTCCAAACTCTTTTTTGACGGACTATAGTTAATATCAAATAACCATTTGGTATGCAGGTACCGGTCGGTTAATATTATAAGAGAGGGGTTAATCATATGGCGAGATTGGGTATTTCGGTATATCCGGAGCATTCCGGCGAAGAAAAGGACATAGAATATATCAGAAAGGCAGGGAGATTGGGGTATAAGAGAATCTTTACCTGTCTCTTAAGCGTTGGAGAGAGGAGCAGGGAAGAGGTAATCGGCCGTTTCCGGAGACTGGCGGACGAGGCCCATGCCTGCGGCATGGAGATCATACCGGATGTGAGTCCTGCCGTGTTCTCCCGGATGGGAATCTCCTACGATGACTTATCCATATTTCAGGAAATGCATGTGGATGGCATCCGTCTGGACGAAGGCTTTGACGGCATGAAAGAAAGTCTTATGACTTACAATCCCCAGGGGCTTAAAGTGGAGCTCAATGCCAGCACCAAGCTGGCGTATGTGGAGAATATCATGGACCATCACCCGGATCGTGACAAGCTGATTACCTGCCACAATTTTTATCCCCAGAGGTATACAGGATTGAGCATGAAACAGTTTAATACCTGTAATGATAAGATGAAATCACTGGGGCTTAAGGTGGCGGCCTTTGTGTCCAGCAATGCGCCGGGAGCATATGGCCCATGGCCCGTAAACGAGGGGCTGTGCACTCTGGAGCTGCACCGCGGCCTTCCCCTTGATTTTCAGGTGCGTCATCTCTTTGCCACCGGCATGATAGATGACGTGCTCATCGCAAATGCCTATGCCACGGATGAGGAACTTAAGGCTTGTGCCGCCGTCAATTCCGGCATCCTGACCTTTGGTATCCGGCTGGAGAAGGAGCTGACTCAGACCGAGGGCCAGATCCTGGATTATGAACTCCGTCATGTGGTAAGAGGCGATATGAGCGAGTATATGATCCGTTCCTCCGGCCCCAGAGTCACATTTGCGGACCGGCCCATCCCTGCTGCCAATACCAGGGACTTAAAGCGCGGAGATGTGGTCATCTTAAATGACGGTTACCCCAAATATAAGGGCGAACTGCAGGTCGTCACCAAAGCCATGATAAATGACGGCCGGAAAAATGTGATCGGTCATCTTCCTGAGTATGAGCACATTCTGTTGGATTACGCGAAGCCGTGGACGGTGTTCGCATTCTGCATCCTTTAAGCAGGGGCTCTTGCGGAAGAACGCAGCAAGAAAAGGAGTGTTTAGACATGCAGAACAAAAGACAGGAGCAGCTGCTTTCCATATTATTTGAGCGGGGAGGCTGGATAACCAGCCGGTGCCTTGCAGGTCTTTTGCAGGTGTCGGACCGGACCATACGCTCTGATGTGGAGTCCATTAACAGGCAAATGGTCCCGCCTCCCATAGAGTCTAATGTGAGGCAGGGCTACCGCATCTGTGAGAATGCCAGGATTACGCCCCTGCCATCGAAAGAATCTTGGGGAGCGGATATTCCCCAGACTCCCGGTGCCCGCTGTGCATACATTATTCAGAAGCTGTTATTTGAGGTTAAGGAGCTGAACCTCACCATGCTCCAGAGCCAGATCTATGTCAGCGGGGCCTCTATTGACAATGACTTAAAGCGTATAAGGAAGATGCTGGAGCCCTATTCCGGCTTAAAGCTGGTCCGCAATAAGGAATGTATTACCCTGAAAGGGGATGAGACCGGAAAGCGGCGGTTTTACAGGGATTTATTGATGGCCGAAGTACAGGAGAATTTTCTCAACTTAAACATTATGGCCAATTTATATAAAAGCTTTAACTTGATTGAGGTAAAGGACATATTCGTGGATGTGCTGAAGGAATACGATTATTCCATTCATGAATCCATGTTTCCCATGCTGATCCTACACGCTGGCACCAGCATTGAACGGATGAACTGTGCCAACTACATCAGCATGGAAGAGGAGATACAGGAACTGGAGGATACCATCGAGTACCAGATCTCCCGGGAGTTCTTTGACCGCATTTCAAAACGCCTGCACATAAAGATCCACGACAGTGAGCTGGGGATGTTCGCCCTGGCTGTCATGGGCAGAAGGGCATCCAACTATACCGGCGATTTCGTGAACTTCGGAGGAAAGTGGCTGAGTACCAAAAAACTGGTAGGCGAGGCACTGGAGCAGATATACGCCCTGTTCGGACTGGATTTCCGGCAGGATGGGGATTTAATCGCCGGACTTAAAATGCACATCCACGGACTGGTTGAACGGGTCCGGAACCAGATTCAGATGGAGGACGTATTTGTAGAAGAGATCAAACGCAAATACCCTCTTGTCTTTGAGATGGGCATCTGCGTGCTGGAATTTCTGGAAGAAAGGCTTGAGACTTCCATATCCGATGCGGAGAGCTGCTATATTGCCCTTCATCTGGGCGCTGCCAGCGAACGCATGAACGCAGAAAGGAAGTACCGTGCCGTAATGATCCTGCCTCACAACCAGTCATTCTCTGAAATGTGCTTGAAAAAGATTTCCGATATGTTTCGTGAGAGGATGGAAGTGGTGAAAGTCTTTGGTTATTTTGAAGAAGAGGCGGTGTCTTCTCTGGACCCGGACCTGCTGCTCAGTACATTTCCCCTGGAGCACGGGCTGGACGTGGAGACGGTCTCCATTAACTTATTCGTAGATTCCGAGACAGAGTCCAGGATACTCCAGGCCATCAACCGGCTGGACAAGAAAGGATTTAGGCTGGAGTTTTCCTCCCATATCGGCAGCCTGATCCGCCGGGAGCATTATCATACAGAGGTAAACTGCACCAGCCCGGAGGAAGTCATCCGCATGCTGTGCTCCGGTTTGGTACAGGAAGGGGTTGTGGAGCCGGAATTTACGGATGTGGTATTAAAGAGAGAGCAGATGTCTCCCACCTCCTTTGTGAATACATTTGCCATTCCCCATGCCTTTGGGTCTTTTGCCATGAATTCCACCATTGCGGTGGCGCAGCTTAAGAATCCTGTGAAATGGGGTGCTTTTGAGGTGCGGCTGGTGATGCTGTTTGCCATCAATAAAGGGGAAGCCAGGATGATTAAAATCTTCTTTGACTGGATATCCAACATAGTGAACCAGCCTGAGGAGCTGGCAAAATTGACGGCTCCCTGCGGATATGAGGAGTTTATTGACCGGATCATGGAGTGAATTTCCTAAGAGCTAGGAAATTCCTTTAAGGAATAAATTGAATAATTGCCTTATACTTATAATTAATTAAGGCAGCTTGGTAAAGATGCAGCAAACAGAACAGTTATGCTGCATTTTGCTTTTTTTAAATACATACAGGAGGCAGCAATATGTTAGAGGGATTAGAGATGATTTGCTTTAAAATCATATCCAATGTAGGCGGCGCCCGGTCCAGCTACATTGAGGCGATCCAGAAAGCAAAGCATGGGGATTTCAGCGGTGCCGGGGAATGTATGAAAGCCGGTCAGGAAATGTTTCTGGCAGGACATGAGGCCCACTTTGAACTGATTCAGAAAGAGGCCCAGGGGGAGCAGGTGGGTAATTCCCTGATCCTGATTCATGCAGAAGACCAGCTTATGAGCGCGGAAAGCTTCAAAATCATCGCCGAGGAGCTGATTGCCAGCGACGTGAGAATCACAGAGCTGGAGAAGAAAGCGGGGAGTAAATAATGGAAATAAAAAAATGCAAATAGCAAGGAGGATTTACAATGAAACGAGTGTATTTATTTTGCAGCGCAGGAATGTCAACCAGCATGCTGGCAAGCAAGATGCAGAGCATAGCCGACGGCCATGGTCTTCCCATTGAAGTGGAGGCTTTCCCGGACAGCAAAATCGGCCAGATCATTGATGAGAAACATCCGGATGTGATTCTTTTAGGCCCCCAGGTCAAATACCGCTATGGTGAGATTGTGGAAAAGTACGGAAACAAGGGTATTCCGATTCAGGTCATCGACCAGACCGATTACGGCATGATGAACGGGGAGAAAGTTCTGAAATCTGCCATCAAGCTTATAAAAGCTTCCAAATAAGAAAAAGGTGAAAAGCAACGCTTTCATGAAATAACAAAAATAATCAAAAACGGGGGAACAAAAATTATGTTAAGTAAATTAGAGTCTGTGCTCATGCCTCTGGCAGAGAAAATCGGAAAGAACAAGTATCTCATTGCAATCCGTGACGGTTTTCTGCTGTCCATGCCGCTGTTAATCGTGGGTTCCTTTTTCCTGCTCATTGCCAATTTTCCGATTCCTGGGTGGACTGATTTTTGGGCAAGGTTCTTCGGTGAAAACTGGGATTCCTACTTTGCAAAGCCAACCGACGCAACCTTCTCAATCATGGCAGTTCTGGCCGTGGTCGGAATCGGCTATTCCTTTTCAGAACAGATGAAAGTGGACCGGTTGTTCGGCGCTGCCGTATCCCTTGTGTG
This sequence comes from Lacrimispora sp., assembly GCA_047604985.1. Classification (GTDB taxonomy): domain Bacteria; phylum Bacillota; class Clostridia; order Lachnospirales; family Lachnospiraceae; genus Lacrimispora. The sequence continues at coordinate 967 of JASGGP010000022.1, read as the reverse complement.
CTGGTTCCTGATCATGCCTTATAAGATTCTGGTAAATGATACTGCCGTGTCCGGCATTCCGCTGGGCTGGGTCGGTTCCAAGGGAATCTTTGTAGGGATTCTTGCCGCTTTCCTGTCCGTACATATCTATGCCTGGGTCAATAAAAAGGGATGGATCATCAAGATGCCTGACGGTGTTCCTCCTACAGTGGCAAAGTCTTTCTCCGCCCTGATTCCTGCCGGAGTTTCCGTACTGGTGTTCTTCATCCTGAACATTGTTTTTGCCATGACCCCATATGGAAATGCATTTAACTTTGTGTTCACCATCCTGCAGACTCCCCTTCTTAAGCTGGGCAACACCCTTCCGGCTATGGTAATCGCTTATATCTTCCTTCATTTATTCTGGTTCTTCGGAGTAAACGGCGGTTCCGTGGTAGGTGCAGTGTTTAATCCCATCCTTCAGACCTTGTCCGCCGAGAACCTGACTGCATTCCAGGCAGGACAGCCGCTGCCCAATATTATATCCCAGCAGTTCCAGGATCTGTTCGCCACCTTCGGCGGATGCGGTTCCACCTTGTCACTGCTGATTGCAATGCTCTTTTTCTGCCGCTCCAAGCGCATCAAGGAATTAGGCAAGCTGGCATTTATCCCCGGTTTGTTCGGCATCAATGAGCCCATCGTGTTTGGTCTGCCCATTTTGCTGAACCCAATGATGCTCATTCCTTTCATGCTGGTGCCAACCATCAACATTGTGATTTCCTACTTCTGTATGAGCATCGGACTGGTTCCTCTCTGCTCCGGTGTGGCAATTCCGTGGACCATGCCTGTTATCCTTTCCGGGTTCCTGGCAACCGGCTGGCAGGGAGCCATCCTGCAGCTGCTGCTTCTCATACTGGGCGTATTCATCTATATGCCGTTCATCAAGATGATGGATAAACAGTACATGGAAGACGAGACAAAGACAACGGAGAAATCCGACGACGATGAT
>JASGGP010000021.1:0-25735 GCA_047604985.1 Lacrimispora sp. | reverse complement strand
ATTCTGATATCAATGATCAGCATTGGGATTGTCTTTTCCGGTGTTGGGCTATTCATGGCGACGAAGGTCCGCAACGGACAAACGTTTCAGATAGTTAAGACGGCAGTAACCATGCCCCTGACTTTCCTTTCCGGCGCCTACATTCCCCTGTCAATGCTGCCCGGTACTCTTAAGTATGTTGCATATATCAATCCAATGACTTACGCCACCGCATTTTTTCGTATGATTGTTTTAGAAAAAACAAATTTATTAACGGCTGATCTTGTGAAGGAGGGACTGGCAATTGATATTAATGGATTTATAGTCACTCCGGTTATGTCTTTTGCTGTTATTTTAATCATTGGTCTGGTGTTTTTATTGTTATCGACGATTTCATTCGTAAAAACAGATTTTTCCCGTTTGAACAGAAGTGCGACAGATGCCAATGCTTTATGGGGTTAATTATTAATTTCCTGCATTGATCCCCAATATACCTTTGCTTTTAAATGGTACGTCCAGGTGTAAAAACGTCTGGCTTTGTAATAATAACATGGAAAGGACTTGCCGTAGTTTTGTGACATGTATAATATGATGATTTATAGATAAAATCAATAAATATCGCATATATATGGGATTTTTCAATTGGAAATAGTCACAGAATGATGATATACTTTTTACTATATGTGACAAAAAACAGGCCAATAAGTCAAAATATTTTAAAAGTAAGAGGGGAAAAAAGTTATGATGCAATTATTAAAAAAGGGCAGGGCACTTGCTCTCATATTTGGAGGGGTTCTGGCACTGACTGCCTGCGGACAGGGAAACGGTCAGGCGGGCAATAAAGAATCCGGTAGCACCAAGGAAACGGCGTCACAAGAGGCATCAAATAAGGAATACAAGGACACTCTTAACATCGCTATGGGAGCGCAGCCGCCTACCTTAGATGCGGGGCTCACTGCTTCAAATGCAGCGAATAATGTTGCAGGCAATATTTTTGAGCAGCTGCTTACCATGAATGAAGACTATGTGCCTACGCCGGAACTGGCAGAATCTGTGGAACCAAGTGAAGACGGACTTACTTATACCTTCCATTTAAGGAAAGGCGTTAAGTTTCATAATGACAAAGAAATGACGGCAGATGATGTGGTTGCTTCCATGAACCGGTGGCTTTCTGTTTCCGACAGGCTAAAACACTGCTGCCTAATTCATCTTTTGAAAAGGTAGATGATTATACGGTTAAATATACGGTTGAAAAGGCCACAAGCGATGTGCTGACAATTCTGGCTTCCCGTATTTTATTCCCTGCTATTATGCCGAAAGAGGTTGTGGAAAGCGCGCCTGCGGAAGGCTTGACCGAGTATATCGGCACAGGTCCTTATAAATTTGTGGAATGGAAGCAGGATCAATACATTCATCTTGAAAGATTTGACGGATACCAGTCTCTTGATGCGCCCTCAAGCGCTTACTCCGGCAAAAAAGAAGCCTTTACAAAAGATATTTATTATTTCTTCGTCACAGACCCGGCAACCCGTATTGCAGGTATTAAAACAGGCGAGTACGATGTTGCGGAAGAGGTTCCTCTGGAAAATTATGAAGAGCTTTCCGCAACCGAGGGTATAGCCATGTTTTCAAAGTCCAGCGGTTCCTTAAATGCGTTTTTTAACACAAAAGAGGGAGTGCTCGCCAATGCGAAGATGAGACAGGCCATACTTGCCGCCATGGACTGCAATGAAATCATGATGGCAAGCTATGCGAGTCCTGAAAATTATGTCCTTGATCCGGGCTATATGAACATTAAGAATCCGGTGTGGGCAGTGAAGGACGGAAGTGAATATTACAACCAGGCAAATCCTGAAAAAGCCAAAAGCCTGCTGAAAGAAGCCGGATATAACGGTGAAAAAGTAACCTTATTAACAACAAAGGATTACCAGGAAATGTATTCGGCAACAATTGTTTTACAGGAGCAGTTACGCCAGGTGGGTATTAATGCAGAGGTTGCCAATTTTGATTTCCCGACATTTATGGAAACAAAAGGTGATAAGTCAAAATGGGACATTTTTATTACAAGCAACAGCTATAATGTAATCCCTCCTCAGATTCTTGCTGTTAATCCGGGCTGGGCAGGCTTTGACGAGCCTCAGGTAGCTGAGTCAATTGCCGCAATCAGAGGGGCGTCTTCAGAAGCAGATGCACAAAAGGAATGGGGAAAGCTTCAGAAGTTTATGTACGAATTCGGCTCATCTACTGCAATTGGACATTATAATTCCACTATGGCTACCACAGATAAGGTGGAAGGATTCGTATATTTTGACCATCCTATTTATTGGAATGTGAAAGTAGCAAAATAACGTTTGTTTTGTAATTACCGAAAGTGAGGGAAGACAGTGACTGATAATGATATTCGGGCACTATCTTCCCTTATTTACGCGAAAACTTGTTGCAAGAAGAGGAATAAATACCATGTACTGTGCGTGTGATATAATGTGGCAGACAACATATATGGTTAATAAGTGAAAGAAAGGGTGGATGCAAGTGTTATCCTATATATTAAAAAGGCTTATATCATTAATTCCGGTCCTTTTTGTGGTGTCAATAGCCATATTTTTAATTATTCATATTACACCCGGAGATCCTGCCTCCACCATATTGGGAATGGAAGCGTCACAGGAACAAATCAGTGAACTGAATGAGAAGATGGGACTTAATGATCCAATATATATACAGTATTTTCACTGGATTTCAAAGGTAGTGAGAGGGGATCTGGGAGATTCGGTCTTTATGCAGCAGCCGGTGGCACAGGCCATTAAGGAGCATCTGCCTCCCACGGTAGCTCTGGCTGTTTTTGCCCAGATTATTGCCATATTGCTTTCTGTACCCTTTGGTATTCTGGCCGCCTGTAAAAGGGGAACTGCATTGGATACTGTTTTTATGAGTATTTCCCTATTTGGAATGGCTGTTCCAAGCTTTCTTCTAGGTCTGTTTTTCATGTTGTTTTTCAGTGTCCACCTGGGCTGGCTTCCGGCCGCGGGATACAGGCCCTTAAGCATGGGACTCTGGACCCATTTCAAATATCTCATACTGCCCGGCATTTCCTTAGGCACAATCCAGGCTGCTTTAATTGCCAGAATGACCCGTTCTTCCATGCTTGACGTTCTTTATCTGAATTATATAAAAACCGCACGGGCTAAAGGGCTCAGGGAATATTCCGTTCTCCTGAAGCATGCCTTTAAAAATGCAGGTCTGCCCATTCTGACAGTGATTGGCCAGACCTTCGGGACTCTTGTAACAGGGGCTGTTGTGGTGGAATCCTTATTTAATATTCCAGGCATGGGGCAGCTGATTTTAAATTCAATCGTGCGCAGGGACCTTGCAGTTATTCAGGGCGTCGTGCTTTTTGTAACGCTGCTGTATGTAGGCGTCAACCTGATTGTCGACCTTTTATATGGGGTAATTGACCCAAGGGTCCGCCTTGATAAAAAATAGAGGAGGTATCCGATGGAAAACATATATGGTACAGAAAATAATTTAGAAGCAATACAGATAAATTTAAAAAAGGAACAAAGGAAGCTGCAGCTGCGTAAGCTCCTGTCAAATCACAGTCTGGTAATTGGCGCAGTAATTCTGATTATTCTGCTTGCAATCGCCTTGTTTGCGCCGGTGATTACCCCCTTTGACCCATTTGAAATGCAGGTTTCCAACCGGCTCAGTCCGCCGGACTCCATCCATCTTTTCGGGACCGATGACTTTGGCAGAGACCTTCTTACAAGGGTCTTATACGGAGCAAGGGTTTCCATAAGCGTCGGTGTGGCTGTGGCAGTATTTTCATCGGTATTCGGATTGGTGATCGGCCTTTATGCAGGTTACTTCAAGGGTCTTGACCATATTTTTATGCGCATCTGCGACGGGCTTATTGCAATTCCGGGGATTCTTTTAGCAATTGCCTTAATGTCTGCCTTAGGGGCTTCAGCCGCAAATGTGGTGATTGCCCTTACCATTGTTTATACCCCCAGCATCGCAAGAGTGGTGCGCTCCAGTGTTCTTGCAGTAAAGGAACAGGCTTATGTGGAGGCGGTTTACGTCCAGGGGGCAGGGCACATGAGAATCCTGTGGCTCAATATTGTCCTGAATGTGCTCTCTCCCTTAATCGTGCAGGCCACTTTCGTTTTTGCCAGCGCCATTTTATCGGAAGCCTCAAGCTTTCTCGTGCCGGGATACCGCACCGTTGGCAAGCTGGGGAAATATTCTTCAGGCCAGCAAGCTGGTGATCAATAAGGCATGGTGGATGGCAGTATTTCCCGGTGGATGCTTATTCTATCCGTTTTAAGCTTAAATCTTTTAGGAGATGGCTTAAGAGACTTTTTGGACCCAAGAACAAAATTTATAAAAAAGAAAAAATGGAGTGGAAAGCATGGAGCAGAAGCCTCTGTTGGAAATAGATAATCTAAGGGTAAATTTTAATACGGAACGGGGAATTGTCACTGCCGTGGACGGTGTAAGCTATACCGTAAATACAGGCGAGATTGTGGGAATCGTGGGAGAGTCCGGGTGCGGGAAAAGCGTAATGAGCCAGACGATCCTGCGGCTACTGGAGCATACGGACCCTGTCAGCTACAGCGGTAAAATTATATACAACGGTAAAAATATATTGGAGCTTTCTCACAGTGATTTAAGAGCCTTAAGGGGAAATGATATTTCAGTGATTTTCCAGGACCCTATAACCTCCCTTAATCCAGTGTATACCATTGGCAATCAGCTGGAGGAGGTTTTGAGGCTTCATAAGAAGATGACGAGGAAAGAAGCCTTAAAACGTTCGGTGGAGCTGCTTGAGCTGACCGGAATACCATCTGCCAGAAGATGTATGGCCGGGTACCCCCATGAGCTTTCCGGGGGAATGCAGCAAAGAGTCATGATTGCCATGGCCCTGGCCTGCGAGCCGAAGCTGTTAATTGCAGACGAGCCTACCACGGCACTGGATGTTACCATACAGGCCCAGATCCTTGACTTAATTGCAGAGCTTAACAAGAGAACCGGCATGGCAGTGCTGTTTATAACCCATGATTTAGGCGTTGTTTCGGAAATCTGCAGCAGCGTGAAAGTTATGTATCTGGGACAGATTGTGGAAGAGACTGAGACAGAGCTTTTATTTAAGGAACCTCTTCACCCTTACACCAGAGGGCTTATAAAATCCATTCCCAGTCTGGAAGGAAAAAGAGGCAAAACACTCCATACCATTGAAGGCAGCGTGCCATCCTTAAATCAGGTGCCAAAGGGCTGCCGCTTTGCACCACGCTGCGCCTATGGGGATGATAAGTGCCGGAATGAGGAGCCGCCCATGTTTGCAGAAAATGAAAACCACAAGGTAAAATGCTGGCATTATAAAGCCTTGGATTCTGTGAAAGAAACTGCGGGGGAGGGAAAATAGTATTGGCTGATACAATTCTTAAAGTAAATAACTTATATAAACGGTTTCCGGTCTATGGCTCCTTTGGCAGGCTTGCACCTCCTGTGAGCTATGTAAATGCAGTATCTGATGTTTCCTTTCACTTAAAAGAGGGAGAAACATATGGATTGGTAGGTGAATCCGGTTCAGGCAAAACAACCACCGGAAGAGCGCTCTTAAGGCTTACCCCGGCGGATTCCGGACAGATATTTTATGACGGCAAGGATATGCTGACCCTTTCCAATAAGGAATTCAGGGAATACAGAAAAGATATACAAATGATTTTCCAGGACCCTTTTTCCTCCCTTAATCCGCGGAAACGGATCGGCGCCATATTAGAAGAACCGCTGATTATCCATAAAATCGGAACAAGAGAAGAGCGCCAGGGAATGGTTTTTGAAATGCTCAAAACCGTTGGTCTGACTCCGGAACATTATTTCCGGTATCCTCATGAATTCTCAGGGGGCCAGAGACAGCGTTTAGGCATTGCCAGGGCGCTTATCATGAAGCCTAAAATTATCCTGTGTGATGAGCCAGTGTCTGCATTGGATGTTTCCATACAGGCCCAGATCCTCAACCTTTTAAATGCCATACAAAAGGAGCTTAAGGTCTCCTTAATATTCATAACCCATGATATCGGTGTTGTAAGGAATATCTCCGACCGCATTGGAATAATGTATCTCGGCTCCATTGTGGAAGAGGCAAAAACAGATGATTTATTCGCCAATCCCAGGCATCCTTATACACAGGCTTTGTTTTCTGCGGTGCCTGATATTTCAAAATCAAACCGGGCCTCACGGATTATATTAAAGGGCGAGGTGCCTGCATTTACCTCTGATTTTAAAGGCTGCCCCTTTCAGACACGCTGCCCGAAGGTTCAGCCAAGATGTATGGAGGAAGCGCCTGCCCCAAAAGATATGGAGCCGGAGCATGTGGTCCGCTGCCATTATGCGTAGTTTTGTATTTCTCTAATTTAATAATTCGGTATGCTGTTAAAAGGACATTTCTCATCCGGAGAAAATGTCCTTTTTCCCTTTCCATCTATCGCTCCTTTAAAGCTCCGGGTTATTTATATATCTGTCTTTTGAGATTTCGTTTTTTTCATTTCTTTCAGAATGTCTTTGCTTTTTAAACCCGAAAGTCCTTTTTCAGGTCATAAAGAAAAGCATGACTTTGCTTTCAAAATAATTATCGGATATGGATGACAGGTTTCAAGATTACGTGTTACAATTTCCGACAAAAGATACATATAAAAGGTTACAGGAAGGAAATGGAATTGTACATCCAGGCGGAAAAGGCGAGGGAAAGAGATGCAGCTGTTTGACTTACATTGTGATACTATTTTACAGTTAAAAGAAAAATCCCGGGATTTCTTAAGCAGAGACACCCAATTTTCATTGAATGAATTAAGAAAGTTCAGCAGGCTGTGCCAGACGATGGCAATATTTATTCCGGACACATTGAGGGGACAGGATGCGTTGGAATACTTTGACTGTCATGCAGCCTATTTAAAGAAGCTGCTTGCCGTACAGCATGAGCTTGCCGGGCAGGTGTTTCAGGCAAAAGATATCGAAATACATACTTCCCAGGGACGGTGCGCCGTGATTTTTGCAGTAGAAAGCGGTGCTGCATTAGGCGGAAGCCTGGAGCGTGTGGATCATCTGGCGGCTTTGGGGGTTAAGTTCATGACCCTGGTATGGAACGGGGAAAATGAACTGGGATCCGGTAATGAGACCGAGAAAGGCCTGACGGAATTCGGAAAGCAGGTGATCCGGAGGATGGAAAGCAGGGGAATTATTGCAGATGTTTCCCATTTAAACGACCGGGGCTTTTCTGATATTTGTGAGACGGCAGAGATGCCCTTTATGGCGACCCATTCCAACTTACGCTCGGTGGCAGGCCATAAGAGAAACTTAACAGAATCTCAGTTTCAGGAAATTATCCGGCGAAAGGGGGTGGTGGGAATAAATCTCCATGCCCCCTTTGTGTCTGATGAGGGAATCAGCGATGAGGAACATCTATTCCGCCATATATACCGGATGCTGGAATTGGGAGGAGAAGATGTTATTGCCTGCGGAAGTGATTTTGACGGAGATATCACTACCCAATTGGACAGTCCTGTAAAGTTAGGCGAATTTGGGAATTATCTTCTTCAAAAAGGAATTTCACAGCCTGTTGTGGATAAGATTTTCTTTGAGAATGCACAGAAATTCTGTGAGAGAAATTTTGAAAGGAGGCAGAAGAAATGATTGTTAAGGGCGGAACCGCAGTAATGGAAAACGGGGAAAAAAGGGCGGATATCAGAGTGAAAGACGGCGTAATCGTAGAAATTGAAGAGAATATAATTCCGGAGGCCGGAGAAGAATCCGTGGACGCATGGGGATGCCTGGTGCTGCCGGGAGGGATTGATGCACATACCCATTTTGATATGCCGGCGGCGGAATGCAGGACCTCCGATGATTTTTTCACCGGAACCAGAGCGGCAATCATGGGCGGAACCACAACGATTATTGACTTTGCGGAATTTCAGAAAGGGGAAAGGATGCAGGACGGCTTAGATCTCTGGCATGAGAAAGCGGATGACCGGTCCTATTGTGATTTTGGATTCCACATGACAGTCCCCCAATGGCAGGAAAAGACGGGAGAAGAGATTCGTTCCATGATCCGGCAGGGAATCACTTCCTTTAAGGCCTATACGGCTTATCAGGACGGAATTGGAGTCCATGATAAAGAGCTGTATCCCATCATGGAGTGCATCAGGGAAACGGGAGCGCTGCTTTGTGTGCATTGCGAAAATGGTCAGGTTTTAGAGTATCTGCAGAAGGAATATATAAAAAAGAATCCCGGTGATATCCGGAATCATCCGCTGTCCAGACCTGATCTTGTGGAAAAGGAGGCGGTATCCAGAGTCATTGATTTTGCGGAAATGACCGGTGCAAGGGTTTATATCGTCCATGTGAGCACGAGGGAGGCGGAGCAGGTTATAAGACGGGCAAAAGAGCGGGGGGTGGATATTTACGGGGAAACCTGTCCCCAATATCTTCTTCTGGATGAATCCTGTTATGAGCTTCCCGGATTTGAAAGCGCAAAATATGTGCTCTCGCCGCCTCTGCGCAAAAAGGATAATCAGACCGCGCTGTGGCAGGGACTTAGAGAGGGGGTACTGGATACGGTTTCCACAGATCATTGCTCTTTTTCCTATGAAGAGCATAAGCTTCTTGGAAAAGAGGATTTTACCAGAATCCCAAACGGAATACCGGGAGTTGAACACCGTATGGAGCTGATGCTTCATTATGGAGAACAGCAGGGCATGAGTCCGGGTATGATTGTCAGGGTAACGGCTGAAAGTCCGGCCAGGATTTTTGGACTTTATCCACGCAAGGGAGTGATTGAGGTGGGAAGTGACGGAGATCTTGTGGTGGTAGAACCGGATTCCCCTCATGTGATCTCGGCCAGAACCCAGCATCAGCAGGTGGATTATACGCCCTATGAAGGCTTTTGGGTCAAAAAGAAAATCAGGCACGTGCTGCTGCGGGGACAGGCTGCTGTGAAGGGGGGACAGCTTGTACAGAAGGTACCAGGCGGAAGATTTCTGAAAAGGGAAATCAACAGGCAGAAGTGAGGAGTGTTTCAGATGTCGGTCAGCTATTTAAAAAAAATTCAGGATACGGTTGTCCAGTATGGGAAAATACTGTCCCAAATGGTAAATATGGATATTGTGATTGTGGATTCCGATTGTCTGCGGATTGCAGGAACCGGATTTTTTGAGCCGGAAATAGATAACTATGTAGGGGAGACTGCCTTTGTCTTTAACCAGGTCATGCGCACCAAACGCCAGATTGTGGTTGAAAATCCGGGGGAGCATGCGCTGTGTGCGGACTGTCCACGTTATCGCCGCTGCAATGAAACCTATGAGATATCAGCCCCGATTCTGATGGATGATGCAGTGATCGGTGTGATCGGAATGGTGTGCATGACTCAGGAGCAAAAGGAGCTGATTCAGCCCAGGCTGACCCTGTATCTGGAATTTCTTCGCCAGATTGCGGGCCTGATAGCCTCAGCAGCAAAGGAACATCTGGAATCAGAGCGGAACCGGGCGCTTAACGGCATGCTCCATGAGATGGTAAACCGGGTCAGCCAGGGGATCCTGGTTTTGGATGAACAAAACCGGATTACCTCTGCCAATGAGAAAGCGAGAAGGCTTTTAAAGCTGGATAGGTCAGACGGTCTGCAAAGGTCTGTGAAGGTGGAGATTCAGGAGACCGGAGATGAAATGAACCATCAAAAGGAGTATAAGCTTCTGGTGAATGGAACGACCTATACCGTATTCGGTGCCTGCTATCAGGCCCAGGTGGGACAGGCTCCCTATGGGGCCATGCTGATATTTCATGATATTAAGGTATTGCAGGACGAAATATATGAAATTACCCAGTTAAGCAGCATCAAGGCTCCGGAGCAGCTGATCGGAAACAGCGAGTCCACCAGGCAGCTGAAGGAATACATTCAAAAAATAGCGGATGCAGCCACTACGGTGCTGATTACAGGCGAAAGCGGAACAGGGAAAGAGGTGGCGGCGACCTCCATCTGGAGAAAGGGAAACCGCAGCAGGGGGCGGTTCATTACCATCCATTGCGGAGCCATTCCAGACAGCACCATGGAGTATGAACTGTTTGGATATGTGAAGGGAGCTTTTTCGGGAGCAGACCCTAACGGAAGGATGGGGAAGTTTGAACTGGCAAACGGCGGAATCATTTTCCTTGATGAAATCGGTGATCTGCCCATCCACCTTCAGGGAAAGCTGCTGCGGGCCATCGAAAACCATGTGATAACGAGAGTGGGATCTGACCGTGAAATACAGGTGGATATGCGCATCATCGCTGCAACGAACCGGGATTTAAGCGAGATGATCCGGCTTAAAAAGTTTCGCCAGGATTTGTATTACCGCCTGAATGTGATTCCTGTTGCCATGACGCCGCTGCGGGAGCGGAAAGAAGAGATTCCCCAGTTCGTGCGGTATTTCAGCGCCCGATATTGCAGTTTGTTTGGCAAAAAACTGACCAGGATTGCTCCTGAGGTCATGGAGTGTCTGAAGGAATATGACTGGCCCGGGAATGTGAGGGAACTGGAAAACTGTGTGGAATTTATGGTAAGCATGATGGGGCAAGACGGGATCATTAACCTTTCCATGATTGGCAGCGAGCTGAAGGATAAGCTGTCCTTTCCAGGCAGTCCGGTGAGCATTACGCCGGTCAAAGAGCTGGAGCGCAGGGAAATCCTCCGTGCCCTTGACTATTACGGCTGCCATACAGAGGGGAAGAAGATGGCTGCTGCCAGGCTTGGCATGGGGATTGCCACCTTGTACCGGAAGCTGGAGGAATATGGAATTGCCGGTATAAAAATTTAAAAAAATATTTATGCACGGACAGGAGATGCAGCCAGCGCCTGATTATCAATTTGATAAAAAACGGATTGCTTTAGAGTCCCGGAAAGAAGGAAAACCGGCGGATTATCAATTTGATAATTTGAAGATACTGTATATTTATTCTTAAATATAGCATTATTATGCAAAAATAAGGACAATATGGAAAAATATGCAAGAAGTATGCAAAAAAGTAGTTGACATTTTTTGATCAATTGGTTATACTTCCATTCAAGAAAGCACGAGACAAAAAACGAAGGCGTTTTGAATCCACAAGATTCAAAGCGCCTCTTTTTGTGTAAGTGACGGGCCGGCCGGACATGACTGCATGTTCAATGGTCAGCCACTGTTCAGGAGAGAGGATGTTGCCTTATAAAAGAAAATAAAATTACAGCAGTAAAAGCTTCCTGGCTTATATTGTCGGCGGATGAAGTTTATGAGAATCATGGTTTTCTCATAGAAGATAACCGGATTTTGTCCGTTGTTCCTAATGACCGGATCACAGGGACCTGGGATGAGGATGGGGTGATGGACTGCAGCGGCAGAATTGTATGTCCGGGCTTTATTAATGCACATATGCACCAGTACGGAATTTTATCCAGAGGCTTTCCGGTTATGGGAGCGGTGGTGGATTTTGATACATTCCTGGGTAATTACTGGTGGCCTTATATGGAGAACCGGATTCGCTTTAAGGCCGTTGAGATCACCACAAAGGCGTCGGCGGCAGAGCTCATCCACAGCGGCGTAACCGGATTTTGTGATACCCTGGAGGCGCCGTTTTGCGAATCCGATACCCTGATCCGTCAGGGAGAAATACTGGAGGAGCTTGGAATCCGAGGGATTGTTTCTCTGGAAAGCTGCCAGCGCATCAGTGAAGCCAATGGACAGTCTTGTCTTTCTGAAAACGGCAGGGCTGCAGAATATTTTAAAAAGAAGCGGGGACTGGTGGAGGGAGCGGTCTGTACCCATACTACATTTACCTGCAATGACGGTTTTATACGGCGTGCATGGGAGCTGGCAGAAAGTATAGGCGTCATGTATCAGTTTCACTTATCAGAGAGCCGTCATGAACCGGAGAAAGCAGCATTCAGGAATCTGCGTCCGGCCTGGATTTACGGCATCCAGGGCGTCCTTGGGCCAAGAACCCTGGCCTCCCAGTGTGTGAAGCTGGATGCTTCGGAAATCAGCCTTCTTGCTGAAAACAAGGTGAAAACCGTACATATGCCCCTCAGCAACTGCGAGGTAGGCGGAGGGATCGCTCCCGTTGTATCCATGTTAAAGGAAGGTCTGACGGTGGGGCTTGGAACAGACGGATACATCAATGATTTTTTTGCCGTCATGAAAGCAGCCTTTCTGATTCACAAGGCAGCCCTGGAAAAGACAGAGGTCATGCCGGCGGCAGAGGTATTCCGTATGGCTACGGAATATGGAGCCCAGTGCCTTGGGTGGAAAGGGTGCGGAAAATTAAGCCCCGGGTTTTCGGCTGATTTTATCGCTTTAAAAGATGAATTTTTAACTCCTGTTACAAGAAAAAATATCTTTGACCAGATCGTGGTCCACGGCAAAAAGGACTATGTGGACCGGGTGGTGGTAAATGGCAGAATTCTCGCTGACGGCGGAGTTCTCCTGAACATGGATGAGGAGAAAATCAATGGACGGATGCGGGAGTTTGCAAAGGAATTCCGGGAGGGAGCTGTATGAATACGTCAATATTCGGAATCAGGCTGCAGTCCCCTTTTATCGTAGGGTCGGGCCCGCTGAGCTATAACGCGGAAGCCATGATCCGGCTTCACCAGGCTGGGGCCGGAGCGGTGGTGACGAAAACCATACGCCTTGAAAGGGCGAGAAACCCTGTGAACCATATGGTGCGGTGCGGGAAACAAGGGCTGTTAAATTGTGAAAAGTGGTCGGATTACGATGCCGGGTTCTGGCTGGATGGGGAGCTTAAAAAGGCGGCGGATGCGGGAGTGGTGTGCATAGCCAGCGTAGGGCATACTTTGAAGGAGAGTTCACAGATATTAGACCGCCTGGAGAAGACAGGGGCTTCCATGGTTGAGCTTGTATCTTATGACAGGAAAGAGCTGGTTCCCATGATACGGGATGCAAAAAAAAGGGTATCCATACCTGTCCTGTGCAAGCTGTCCCCCAATGTTCCGGATTTCCTGGAGATGGCAAAGGCCTGCATGGATGCAGGCGCCGACGGATTCACAGCATGTGATTCCATGGGACCTGCTTTGAGGATTGACATTGAAACCGGGCGGCCTTTGCTGGGGGGCGACGATGGATACGGATGGCTCACCGGCTCCATGATACTTCCCTTTATTGCACAGAAGATCTGCGAGCTGAGGAAAATCTGTGATTTGCCCATTATAGGTCTGGGCGGGGTGACAAAATGGCAGGATGGAATTGAACTGGCCATGGCAGGGGCGGATTATATTGGTGTCTGTTCCGCGCTCATTATGAACGGACCTGAATATCTTTCCACCTTGAAGAGAGGGATGGAACAGTATCTTTCCGGACATGGATTTCAGTCCTTAAAGGAAATCTGCGGAAAGGTTCACAGACATCTTCCTCAACCAGCCGAAACAGACTTTCAGATGGGATTTGAAAAAAGGCGCTGCAGCAGATGCGGTTTCTGCATAAAGGCATGCGCTTATGAGGCAAGGGAGTTCAATGAAAATTGGGATATGATTTTAGATATGGAGCGCTGCCGGGCCTGCGGCCTGTGCCTGACCATGTGTCCTGTCAAGGCAATTTTCCGGCAGCCCCAGAAAATTTAAGAAATGAGGACATGCACAGATGCTGAGTGAAGAAAGAGGAAATGCAGTCATTGATTTATGCAGAAGGCTGATCCGGAAGAGAAGCTATTCCGGGGAGGAAAAGGAAGTCTCCGGCTGCTTAAAAGAGTTCATGGAATCCAATGGGTTTCATGAGGTAATGGTGGATAAATACGGAAATACCATCGGACACATAAAGGGAAAACGTCCGGGAAAGCGGCTTTTATTTGACGGACATATGGATACCGTGCCCATTACCCAGGAGGAGCAGTGGCAGGCCCCGCCTTTAAGCGCTGACATAAAGGATGGGAAAATTTACGGAAGAGGGGCTTCGGATATGAAAGGCGCCCTGGCGGCCATGACCTGTGCGGCGGCTGATTTTGCCAGGGACTGCAAAAATGATTTTGCCGGAGATATTTATGTGGCAGGCGTGGTCCACGAAGAATGCTTTGAGGGCCTGGCGGCAAGAGAGGTCAGCGCTTACGTAAAACCGGATTACGTGGTGATCGGTGAGGCTTCCCAGTTAAACTTAAAAATTGGACAGAGGGGCAGAGCGGAAATTGTCGTGGAAACCTTTGGCACTCCGGCCCATTCCGCAAATCCTGAGAAAGGGAATAATGCGGTTTATCAGATGGTAAAGATCATTGAGGCCATTAAGACCTTAGAGCCTGAGTCTCATCCGGTCCTTGGAAAGGGGATTCTGGAGCTTACGGACATCAAGTCAAATCCTTATCCCGGCGCTTCGGTGGTTCCGGAGTACTGCCGCGCCACCTATGACAGGCGGCTTCTGGTTGGGGAGACCAGAGAGAGCGTGCTGGAGCCGGTTCAAAAGCTCATAGAGGGGATCATGGAAGAGAATTCCTGGATTCATGCGAAAGCATCCTATGCCATCGGCAGGGAAATGTGCTATACAGGGAATCTCATAGAGGGGGAGCGGTTCTTTCCCGGCTGGCTGTATGAGGAAGACAGTGACTTTGTCCAGGCAGTTTACCGGGAACTTAAGTCAGCAGGCTACGCACCCAAAATCACACAGTATAATTTTTGCACCAACGGAAGCCATTATGCAGGCGAATCGGGAATCAAAACCATTGGCCTTGGTCCGTCCAGAGAAAATCTGGCCCATACCATCAGCGAATACGTGGAAATCGAACAGCTGGAAAATGCTGCGGACTGTTATTATCTGACTATGAAAGCCTTACTGGTTTAAAGAAAAGATAAGATTTGACAATTTGGATTTACTTATGGTATTTTATCTGTGTGACGAGGGCGTTAACAGAAATGTTTCCGCTCTTTTTTTATATCAGAAAATTCCTATGGAATTCGCTGATCTGATTCTAACTGAATACAGGTAGATTTGTTAGCCGTAAATTACATGAATATGTAATTCGTAAATCCTTATCTAATTTGCCACTTAATCCGGAATGATGTGAATTGTCCTCAGTACGGTCTAAAGGGGTAAATGGAGTAAGGATTTTTTATTTCAGGGAAAGAGGAAATGGGAATGAAGATATTAAAATCCATATCAAAACCGATTTTATCCATCCTGCTGGCGCTGCTTTTAGGAGCTGTTGTCATATTTCTGGTGGGAGAAAATCCGGGAGATGTATATTTGGTAATGCTTCAGGGGTCATTGGGAACACAAAGAGCGGTTGCGTTGACGCTGGTTAAGGCAACAACCCTGATTTTTGTGGGAATGAGCTACGGCTTTGCTTATAAATGCGGTCTTGTCAACATCGGCATCGAAGGCCAGCTTTACATGGGCGCTTTATTTGCGGTCTGTCCCGCGGTATTCTTAAAGCTTCCCCCGTTGCTGCATATTCCTCTCTGCCTCTTTTGCGGATTTTTAGGAGGTGCGCTGTGGGGAGGTCTGGCCGGCTTTCTTAAGAACCGGTTCGGCTCCAATGAAATGATCACTACGGTCATGCTAAACTACGCGGCGATTTATTTCACCGCTTATATGGTCAACGGACCCATTCAGGAAGCAAAGGGGGGATATCCCCAGACGGATAATATCCAGCCCTCCGCCCAGCTGATGACTTTAATTCCCAAAACCCAGTTAAACATCGGCCTGCTGGTTGCCTTTCTGGCCCTGATTATTTATTTCCTGTTCTGGAAGTACACCTCCAAGGGATACGAAATGAGCATGGTGGGGTCCAGCAGCGAGGTGGCCCGTTATGGAGGGATTTCCGTCAAAAAGACAGTATTTCTGTCCATGTTCGTGGCAGGAGGCCTGGGGGGCCTGGCCGGCTGTATGGAGGTTATGGGGGTTCAGCACAAGCTGATTGCGGGACTGTCCGCAGGCTATGGCTTTGACGGCATTGCAGTTTCTCTTCTGGGCAATAACGGAGCAGCAGGAATCCTGTTTTCTTCTGTTTTGTTCGGAGCCCTGCGGAGCGGAGGAAATGCCATTCAGATGTTTACCAAGATACCGGTTGCTGTCATCTACATTTTACAGGCGCTGGTGATTCTGTTTGTTGTGGCGGATATATTCAGAAAGAGAGAAAGGAGGAGATAGGCAATGGAAGAGATTTTCGGCTTTTTAAAAGTGGTAGTCAACACATCAACGCCGATTCTGTTTGCGTCACTTGGGATTTTGCTGATGCACCTGGCCGGAGTTTTGAACATCGGCGCGGAGGGGATGATGCTCATGGGTGCTTTTTCCGGAGCGGCAGGCACCTATCTGTTTGGAAACGTCTGGTACGGGGCCCTGTTTGGTATGGCAGTTACCGGACTCCTGGGATTGCTGTTTGCATTTTTTACCATAACCATGAAAGCAAACCAGACTGTGGTGGGCGTTGCCTTTAATATTCTGGCAACAGGGCTGACAACCACCCTGTACCGGATGCTGTTCGGTATCAGCGGATCCACTCCTCAGCTTACGGGATTCCGGACGGTGGCCGCAGGGCTTTCTCTTCCGGTCTATATAGGGCTTGGAATGGTTCTGCTGCTGACGGTCTTTCTGTATAAGACAAAGCCGGGGCTTAAGATCCGGGCTGCAGGGGAGAACCCCAGGGCGGTGGATTCCGTAGGTTTAAGCGTGACGGGAATCCGGTATGCCGGTACTGTTGCGGGAGCAATGATTATCGGCTTTGGAGGCGTATATTTGTCTATGGGAATCCTGTCCTTTTTTTCAGAGGAAATGGTAACAGGACGGGGATACATTGCTCTGGCGGCAGTGATCTTCGGCCGGTATACGGCAATCGGTTCCCTGCTTGCAGTTTTGGTTTTCGGCGTGGGTGAGGCTTTTGTTTACCGCCTTCAGGCCGTAGGAAGCGGCATACCCACCCAGTTTATTTTGATGATTCCGTATGTACTTACGGTTATCATAGTAGCCGGATTCGGAAAGAAATCCAACGAACCGGAGGCTCTTGGCCAGCCTTATGAAAAGGCCAGGTAAACCATTTTCCATACACAAAAAGGAGGAGAACAAAATGATGAAAAAATCTATGGTTTCTAAAGTGGCCGCATTGGCGGCGGCAGCCCTGATGGGCCTTTCACTGACAGGCTGTGCAGGAAGCACGGCAGGCTCTGCAAAGAGCGATACAGCTGCTACGGCCGCTTCCCAGACGGCGGCGTCCAGTGAGGCGGCAGAAAGCAAGGCGGAGACCGGAACCCCTTCCAAGGAGGCTCAGGCGATTAACCCGGCAGATTATAAGGTGGCTTTGCTGCTTCCGGGCACGGCGAATGACAAGGGCTGGAACCAGGAGGCCTACGAAGGGCTCCAGATGGTTGAAAAGGAAATCGGCTGCAAGACAGCCTATTCGGAAAAGGTTGCCGCCACGGACTACGAAAACGTATTCCGGGGCTATGCAGATCAGGGCTTTAACTTAATTATCGGGCATGGGTATGAATTTGCGGATGCGGCCATGAAGGTGGCTCCTGATTATCCTGACTCCATGTTCTGCATTACCAGTGCAGATGTGTACCAGGAACCCAATGTGTGTTCCCTGGAAAACTTAAACGGAGAGCAGGGCTTCTTAGCCGGAGCAGTAGCCGCCATGGCGACCAAGAGCGGCGTGGTAGCTTCTATCGGCGGTATGGAGGTACCTTCCATAGTCTATTTTAATCAGGGCTTTGTACAGGGAGCCGCCTACGTGAATCCTCAGGTCAAGGCGCTGACCGCGCTGACCGGAGACTTTGATGATGCGGCAAAGGTAAAGGAGCAGGCAAACGCATTTATCCAGCAGGGAGCCGATGTGATCACTCATGACGCGGATGCGGCAGGACTTGGAATTTTTGAAGCGGCAAAGGAAAATGAGGGAGTATACGCCATTGGTTCCGTAGGCGACCAATATGACATGCTTCCCGAAAAGACCTTAACCAGCGCAACCAACCAGATCAGCAAGGCAATTCTTCTGGCGGCCCAGTATCAGGTTGCAGGTACCTTAAAGCCCACCTCCTATCAGTTCGGTGTGAAAGAGGGAGTAATCGGTCTGGCAGATTTCAGGGACTTGAAATCCGTATTTACGGATGATCAGTTAAAGGAACTGGAGGGAATACAGGAAAGGATTTCAAACGGTGAAATCAAGGTTGAGGTTTCTGCACAGTAACTCATAGTCAGGGAGGGACGGATCATGGCGCCATTATTGGAATTAATAAGTATTTCAAAATATTTTTCAGGATTCTGTGCCAATCATGAAATTAATTTAACGGTGGAAGCGGGAAAGGTATATGGCCTGCTGGGAGAGAACGGGGCAGGAAAAAGCACCCTGATGAATATTCTTTACGGTTTGGAGCAGCCGGATGAGGGAGCCATTCACATTGACGGAAAGCCGGAAAGAATATCATCGCCCAGGGCGGCCATCAGCAAGGGAATCGGCATGGTCCATCAGCATTTCATGCTGATTCCCGCCTTGACCGTGACGGAAAATGTGATTTTGGCCATGGATGGGGGAAGCCACCTGTTTCTGGATAAAAAGTCGGTGGCAAAGCGTATCCTGGAGCTGTCGGACCGGTACCATCTCCAGATTGATCCTCATGCGAAAGTGGGGGATCTAACGGTTGGGCAGCAGCAGAGGGTGGAAATCTTAAAAGCCGTTTATAAGGACTGCCGCCTGCTGATTCTGGATGAGCCTACGGCAGTCCTTACCCCAAAGGAAATCGACGAGCTGTGCGGCATGATCCGTCACTTTAAGGAGGAGCAGAAATCCGTTATTTTTATTACCCATAAGCTGAATGAAGTCATGCGGGTCAGCGATTCCATCTGCGTGCTGCGAAGCGGGGAAAAGGTTGCCGAAGTATCTGTAGAGTCCACTACCCAGCAAGAGCTGGCGTCCCTTATGGTTGGAAAAGCGGTGGCATTCCGGGTAGAAAAGGAAAAAAGGCTGCCGGGAAAAGAGGTGCTCTCCGTCACCGGTCTGGTGGTGAAGCATAAAAATGGCCACCGGGCGGTGGACGGGCTGTCCTTAATGGTACGGGAAGGTGAGATTTACGGGATTGTCGGCGTGGACGGAAACGGCCAGCCGGAGCTGGTACAGGCAATTACGGCCCTGACTAAGATTGAGTCAGGGTCTGTGGAAATATTGGGACAGGATGTGACCCGGGCAGAGCCCAGGCAGGTGCTGGACTGCGGAGTATCCCATATCCCTGAGGACAGGCAGCAAATGGGAATTGCCATGAGGCGGACCGTGACGGATAATCTGCTGCTTTATAATTATAAAAACAGGGAACTGAAAACAGGCATTTTTCTGGACTTGAAAAGGATGGGCCAATTTGCGGAGGCTATGGTGAAAAAATATAACGTCAAGGTGCCGAATCTGCAGATGGAGATCCGGTACCTTTCCGGAGGAAACCAGCAGAAAGCCGTGGTGGCCCGGGAGATGGAAAAGGACCCAAAGCTTCTTTTAGCGGTCCATCCTACCAGAGGTGTGGATATCGGGGCCATTGAATTTATTCATAAGCAGATCGTAGCGGCCAGGAACAGGGGCTGCGCCGTGCTTTTAGTTTCCACGGAATTGGAGGAGGTATTGTCCTTAAGTGACCGGATAGGAGTTATTTATGAGGGAAAGATTCTGGGAGAAATGGACCAGAGCCATGCGGACATTGAGAAAATCGGCATGCTGATGGCCGGTTCGGCGGAGAAACAAAGGACAGGAGCGTAGAAAATGGATAAGACGGATTTATTATTGATCCATGCAACAATTGTAACCGTAGACAGCTGCCGCCGGGTGCTCTATGACGGAGCCATGGCGGTGGAAGATGGAAGAATCGCGGCGGTGGGGGAGACAGAGGAAATCTTAAGGGAATATCCTGTGGCAGAGCGGACCTTAGACTGCAGCGGCAAGATTCTCTTTCCCGGTTTTGTCAACACCCATAACCATTTGTTCCAGACCCTTTTAAAGGGACTGGGAGATGATATGGTGCTCAGCGACTGGTTAAAGACCATGACTTTTCCTGCGGCCCGCTTTCTCCGGCCAGAGGACTGCTATTACGGGGCCATGCTTGGATGCATGGAGGGAATCCACTGCGGAATTACCACAATGGTGGATTATATGTACCCCCATGCGGTTCCGGGCTTAAGCGATGGGGTGATGGATGCATTCGGCCAGCTTAAGATCCGGGGGATATTTGGACGGGGCTGCATGAATGATGGGGTTAGCTTTGGTGTCTGCCCGGAAATTATGCAGGATATTCCTACCGTAGAAAAGGATCTGGTCCGTCTTTTCGACACCTATCACAACAGTAGAAACGGGAAAATAAAGGTTTGGACAGCCCCTGCCGCCCTTTGGTCCAATTCGGGGGATATGCTCCGCATGCTCTGGGAGGTGACAGGGAGCTACCGGTCCGGCCTGACCGTACATGTATCGGAGACACCCTTTGACCGTATGGCTACAGAGGCCCTTCATGGCTGTGCAGGGGTGGACTGCCTGGAAAAGTATGGCATAACCGGTGAAAATGTGCTGATGGTCCATTGTGTATACCTGACGGAATCGGATATCCGCAAGACCGCCCATTATGGCTTAAAGGTTTCTCATAATCCGGTGAGCAATATGTATCTCTCTTCCGGGGTAGCGCCGGTGCCTGATATGCTGAAGGCAGGCGTCACCATAAGTCTGGGAGTGGACGGTGCGGCAAGCAATAACGGACAGGATATGATAGAGCTGATGAAGACGGCTGCCCTGCTGCAAAAGGTACATACTCTGGATCCTACGGTCATAACCGCGGAAAAGGTGCTGGAAATGGCAACCATTGACGGGGCAAGGGCGGTTGGAATGGAAAAAGAAATAGGCTCTCTGGAACCGGGGAAAAAGGCGGATTTCATTATTTTCAATCCATACTTGTCTGCAAAGGCCGTACCGGTCCATAATCCTGTTTCCACTCTGGTTTATTCGTCCTCCCCGGCCAATATTGAGGCGGTGGCCGTAGACGGAGAATTTTTGATGGAGCAGGGGGCCCTGACCATGATAGCTGACGAGAGAGCGGTTCTGGCGGAGGCACAGGCCTGTGCGGATCGGCTGGCGGAACGGGCAGGAATTACAAACCGGGGAGCCGGACATTTGTGGAATACTCTATAGAACCTATAAATATAAAAGGAGAGGCGCCATGACCCAGAAGAAGGAATACCGGGTAATCGGGAAATCCCATCCAAGGGTAGAGGCGGGAGATAAGGTAACGGGCCGGGCCCTTTATACGGATGACCTTCAGATGAGGGGAATGCTTTTTGCCGGCTGTGTGTACACCACCCATCCCCATGCCAAAGCCACAGTAGATACAGAAGCTGCAAAAAGACTGGAAGGGGTGGCCTGTGTGCTGACTATGAAGGATTTTCCAAAACCCAAAAGCTATTGTGATTATTACTACTGCACGGATACGCCCTGTTTTATCGGAGATGTGCTGGCAGTGGCTGCAGCGGAAGATGAAGAAATCTTAGAACAGGCCTTAAAGGCTGTCCGTGTGACCTATGAAGATCTTCCGTCAGTATTCACCATTGAAGAGGCCCTCAGAAAGGATGCTCCCCAGATCCGGGAGGATGGGGTGGGACTTTCCCATGGAGTGCCGGCAAAAGGAAAAAAGGGAAATGTATTCTTGGATTCCTACCATCCCCTTCGCAAAGGGGATGTAACGGCCGGATTCGAGGACTCGGAAATCATTCTGGAGAGAACCTACCGGACTCAGATGGTGGAGCATGCCTATATAGAACCGGAATCAGTGCTTACCTATTCCGATCCTGACGACGGCATGATCACCGTTCAGTCCTGTTCCCAGCAGGGACATGCGCCCAGGGAATTTGTGGCAGATGCCCTGAATCTTCCCATGAACCAAATCCGCGCCGTACAGAGAACGGTAGGGGGATCCTTCGGCGGAAAATTTGAAGTGGTGGGACTGATGAGTGCCAGAGCGGCTCTGGTCACCTTGAGGACGGGAAGACCCTGTAAGATGACCTTGACCAGGGAACAGTCCATAATGGAAAGCATGAAGCGCCATCCATTTCTCAGCCGTATCCGCATCGGCGCTTTGGGGGACGGAAAAATTCTCGCTTACCAGGCAACACAGATTGAGAATTGCGGAGCCTATAACAGCCAGGCGCCCTGGATGAATATCCGTGCCATGGCCCATTCCGCAGGCCCTTATGAAATCCCTAATATTCGGACCGATACCTACGGCGTGTTTACCAACAACATTCACCCCGGCGCATTCCGGGGATACAGCTCTCCCCAGATCATCTTCTCCAATGAGATGATGATTGACGAGCTGGCCGATGCTCTGGGCATGGATGCCCTGGATATCAAACGAAAGAACCTGTTAAAACAGGGCAGTCAGACTGCTACGGGACAGACCTTGTGCCACACCACACTTCTTTCCCAAATGATGGAGGATATTGTAAGGGATACAGATTACGAGAAAAAAAGGCTGGCGTACAGAGGACAGACAGGCCTGTGGAAAAAGGGAATCGGGCTGGTGACCAGCTACCGGGGCTGTGCCTTGGGAAGCGAAGGTGTGGATGCCACAGGCGCCATGTTTACCGCCTTGTCTGACGGGAGCTTTCTCTTAGATACGGCTCTGATGGAAATCGGTCAGGGTCTCAAGACCGTCTATCTCCAGATAGCGGCGGAAGCCAGCGGGATTTCCGCCTCAGATATTGCCGTAAAGTCAGTGGATACCCACAGCATTCCGGACAGCGGCTTAACCGTGGCTTCCAGAGGAACGGCAATGGGCGGCCAGTCGGTGAAGAAAGCGGGAGAAAAGATGAAAGAAATACTTCTTGAATCAGGAAGATTCCTGCTGGGAGCAAAAGAAAATGAAACCGTTGAAATTACCGACAGCCTCTGTTTTGTGACGGAGGAGCCGAAACGGAATATTCCTGTATCGGAAATCTGCATGTACCGCAGATACCAGGGACTTCCCATGGCCGTCTATGAATGGTATATTCCCAGGCCCCTGGGAACGGAGGAGGGCACCGGACAGGGAGAAGCCTTTACAACTTATGCTTACGGTGTCTGTGTGGCAGAGACAGCCGTCAATGTGATGACCGGTAAGGTAAAGGTGGAAAAAATAACCTCTTATCATGACGTGGGAAAGGCAATCAACCCTGACATGATACGGGGACAGATTTACGGCGGCATCATGATGGGCATGGGATTTGGCCTTTGGGAAGAGATCCGGCTTGACAAGGGGAAACCATGGACTTAAACCTGGATTCTTACCGGATCGCAACCGCCCTTGATGTGCCGGATATGGAGGTCCGGCTCTATGAATGCGACGATCCGGAGGGAACCTATGGCGCAAAATGTATCGCTGAGGCGGCCACAGAAATGATAGGCGCGGCCCTGGCCCTGTCGGTAAAGCATGCCACCCAAAAACCGGTCCGCAGCCTGCCGGTCACCATGAAACAGATTGCAGGCTTTGAAATGGAGGCTGGAGATGGAAAATAAAAAAATGCTTCAATTTATTTGTAATGGAAAGAAGGAAGCCGTGGCAGTGAGCGGCGGCGAGCGCCTGATCGATATTTTACGGAAAAACCTGGGGCTTACAGGCACCAAGGAAGGATGCGGAGTGGGCGAGTGCGGAGCCTGTACTGTGGTCGTGGATGGAAAGGCGGTCAATTCCTGCCTGATTCCGGCTGTTTCCGTTGAAGGACATCAGGTCCTTACGGTGGAGGGACTGAAAACCAATGAGGGCTTCCATCCGCTGCAGGAAGCATTTATCCGCCATCATGCCGTCCAATGCGGCTTTTGCTCTCCGGGGCTTTTAATGAGTGCCAAGGCGCTGCTGGATGAGGTTCCCCATCCCGGAAGGAAGGAGATACAAAATGCCATAGCCGGAAATTTATGCCGGTGCACCGGCTATGAACAGGTTATTGAGGCGGTTCTTGATGTGGCAAACCGGGAGGAGTGAGATTCTATGTTGTTTGAAGGCTATGAAAAAGTGAGTTCATCCCAAGAGATAAGCCCACGTCTGGTGAGCGGCCCTTCTCTGATTTTTGCCGGAGGGACCAATTTAATGGTAAAGGCAAGAGAGAGGAGCTGGTATGAGAAGAAGACGTTTCTGGACATATCGGAGATCAAAGAGCTGAAAGAAATCCGCGAAACAGAAGATTCCGTAGAAATCGGGGCAGGAGTAACCCTTACCGGGCTGCTGGAATCGGAAACCGTGCGGAAAAGTGTTCCTCTCCTTTGCCAGGCCATTTCCCAGGTCGGCTGTACACAGATCCGGAACCGGGCCACTTTGACAGGCAATGTGGCAAATGCCTGTCCTGCCTCGGACTGCATTCCTGCGTTGATGGTGCAGGGCACGACTGTCATGGTTCAGGGACCCGACGGCTGCCGGGACGTTTTATTGGCGGAATTGTTCCGTGAGACAAAAAGCTGCCTGCGCCATGAGGGGATGCACGTAAAAACCTGTTTTTATGGGGAGACGATGCAAAAGAAACTGTTTTTAGAAGATGGGGAATGGATCCGTTCGGTCCGGGTCCGGAAGCAGAAAAACGATGAAAACGGTTTGTTCTATAAGCTGACCAGGAACCGGTCCAGTGAACTGGCTGTTGTCAACATCGCCGCACAGATCCGGAGGACGGGACCGGCACTGAGGGTAAGAGTTTGTGTTGGAGGAGTATTCCCAAGCCCCGGGTTTTTCCGAGCTTGAAGCTGTGACTGAGGGAAAGGGGAAACGAAGAAAAAATCCGGCAATACGCTGCCCAATGTGCAGAGGCCATGGAGCCGTACCGGAATATGCTGGCGGATTATTCCTATAAGAAACAGGTTGTAAGGTATTTGGTTGAAGCAGCACTTTTAGAACTGCTTCTGGGAATTCCCATGGAAGACCGGGAGGGGTGAGCCTTATGGAAACAGTTGGATTACAGGTAAACGGTGTTTTTAAAGAAATCGTGGTGGACCCCAGTCAGACTTTACTGAAAACCTTAAGAAGCGTGCTGAGGCTGACAGGGACAAAATGCGGCTGTGAAACCGGAGATTGCGGAGCCTGCATGGTTTTGATTGACGGAGAGGCAGTCCGTTCCTGTCTGGTGAAAACCTCAAAGCTTTCGGGAAGAGAAGTGGTGACCATCGAGGGCATTACCGGAGAAATGAGAAAAACCGGGGCTCTGCATCCCATTCAGCAGGCATTTGTGGAGGCCGGAGCGGTTCAGTGCGGATTCTGCACTCCGGGAATGATTATTTCGGCAAAGGCGCTGTTAGATAAAAACTCAAATCCCAGCCGGGAGGAGGTAATAGCTGCCATTGATAAAAACCTGTGCCGATGCACCGGCTATGTAAAAATCGTGGATGCGGTTTTGCTGGCTGCTGAGAAGATGGGAGGGAAAGGAAATGAGGTCGCAGAAAATGCCGGAGAAGGAAATGGGGCAGCAGAAAACGCCGGGCGGAGTGGGAGCTTCCAGACCCATCCGGGATGCGGAGGAGAAAGTATCGGGACAGAAGCTGTATGTGGCTGACATGGAGCTCCCGGGAATGCTGTATGGAAAGATGCTTTTAAGCCCTATTGCCCACGGGAAAATCCGCTCCATGGATACCAGGGAAGCGGAGGCTCTTCCGGGAGTATACGCAGTAGCAACCTTTCGCAACACTCCCGGGACACCTTATAACAGCGCAAAGCGTCTGATTGAACAGAACGCAGTCTGCAATGAAAAAATCTTTGATGATACGGTCCGTTTTGTAGGAGACCGGG
>JASGGP010000020.1:0-25998 GCA_047604985.1 Lacrimispora sp. | reverse complement strand
AGGTTCCAAAGCCAACCTGGATAAGTAAGGAAATCAGGCAGTATGCGACGTTATTTTTAAGCATAATGGGAAAAACCTGATCAGAGAAAAACCTCTTATAATTGTCCAGCCCTACAAATGTCTGCCCGGCTGAATAAGAGGAAAGCCTGAAAAGGCTGTATACAATATTCATTAAAACCGGAATATAAACAAAAAACAGAACCAGAAAAACCCCGGGAAGCATATATAAATACGGTGTTCGTTTCTTTGTTTTCATGCCATCACCAATCTTTCTTAAAATACAGGCAGGCTTTTAAATTTCAAAAGCCTGCCAAACCATAACTCTGGCTGTATCCTCTTTCTATTTCGTGGTACCCACAAGCGTCTGTGCTTCTTTTGCTTTGGCCTGAATCTTTTTCATGGCCTCTTCCGGCGTAACATCACCGTTTGTCAAATCTGATACAGTGGTTAAATACTCATCGCAGACGGTGGAGTACAGCGCATTATCCAGCCATGCGCTCATGCCCTTTGCATTCATAACCACCTGATATCCATCCAGTAATGCGGGATCTGTCAGACCTTCTGTGGTTCCCTTTGCAGCATTGAACCAGCCGATCTTCTGGCACTGTTCCGTCCCCACCTCTTTGCCGAGGAACCATTTTAAGAACTCCACGCATTCGTCCGGATACTTTGTCTTAGAGGATACCACAAAGCCTTCCGGCACACCTGTTAAAACATCCTGATTTCCTTTTGCCCCTTCCACTTTCGGGAAATTAAACATGCCGAATTCCATGTCCGGATTATCCTGCTTGATATACGGAATTTCGATAAGCTCAGCGTAGTACATGGCCGCTGTTCCCATTACAAAGTTTGTTCTTCCCATATCCGGCTTCACACCGTTTGGATTTTCCGTCATATATGGATGCTTCTGATAATACTGCAACGCTTCCACGTATCCGGATCTGTAAATTCACCGCCGGCAGGATCGTAATCCTTTGCCCGTACATCGTCGGGAACAAATATCTGATTCAGTGTTCCTATGTAATGAGAGGCTGACCATGGTTCCTGATTGCCGAATGCAATGGGAGTAATTCCTGCTGTTTTCAGCTTCTCACAGGCTGCTATAAGCTCATCCCATGTTTTCGGCGCTTCAAGGTTATTGTCCTTAAATATTTTAGTATTATAGAAGAATAATTTACAGTCAAGGCGGAAAGGAACTCCATAGACCATTCCGTCTTTATTTGTATACTGGGCCATCTGGGACTCAATCAGGGAATCCTTCCATGCCGGATCGGCTTTCAGATAGGGAGCCAGATCCAGGATCAGATTTTCACGGATAAACCGTTCTGTAAAATCACCGACCCAGCTGAAGAAAATATCCGGCGTGTCATCTCCTCCTACCACAATTTTAATCTTTTCCTTATACTCCTGATTCTGTGCGCTGGTAATCTCAAATTTAATATCCGGATGGGCTGCTTCATACTCGTGCAGCTTGGACTCAATAAAACCGTTATAGGGCTCGTCCGGGAAACGGTGCATGAACTTAATCACTTTCTGTCCGCCGAAAGACGCTGCCTGAGTGCCGTTCCCCTGGGACGAACCGGTGGCCGACGCGCTTGTGCCGCCTCCGCCTCCGCAGGCCGTCATGGATAAAGCCATGATTCCTGCCGTCCCCCACATAAAACCTTTCTTAATAACCTTTTTTTCATAATGGTTCCTTTCCTTAAGGCCCCTTTTCTGGCGGGCCATTATATGCTTTTACCTATCCATCACACACAAATCTTCCTCCGTCAATTCTATCTCTTTCCCGAATCCAAAGGACCCGTCCCGCTGGCACTGTTTTGCCGAAAATACTGCCGCGCGGTAAAGGCTGACACGTATCAGCATATCTTTATACTCCTCTGCCCGGACAATTCCCCGATTCCCCGATTCCCCGCTGAAATCCACGGACGACTTTATTCCATCCAGATAATTTATCAGGAAACATGCAATAAAGGAATCTCCTGCTCCCATTGTATCCCTGGCCTTAACCAGACACGGAGACTGTTCATATATTTTCCCGTCGATCAGAGCATAGGCTCCCCTGGCGCCTCTTGTAGCAATTACCATATGCCTGCAGCCAAAATCCATAATCTGTTCCATTATTTTCCGGATCTTAGCCTCTTCCATGTCACCGCACGAAATTTCAGCGCAATCCAGGCAGGGACAGCATGACCTTAAATATGCTTCATCGTATTGATCTGAAAAATCCATGGATACAAATTCCGCCGCTTTTCTGATCTTAGGAAGCTCTGATTCCATAGAGCTGTAAATACTTGTATGTACCAAATCATAACCGGAGATGTACTGCTCATCAATCTTCGTAAGCACCGGAGGCTTTATTCTGGAAATGCCTCCCCGGTTTCCTTTAAGAAATACCCGATCTCCGTCCACCAGCAAAACCCTGGCACAGCCGTTTTCTCCCTCCTCCATCCTGCAGTGGGACAAATCAATTCCCAGCTCATTCACTACGGAATATACGTGCTGGCCGATTTCATCATCGCCAAAAGTTCCCAGGTAGGCCGCTTTCGCACCGAACAATTTCCCAAAGACCGCAAGGTTTAAGGCATTTCCTCCCGGATATATTGTTTTTATGTGAAGATATTTATCACAGACATTGTCCCCGATCCCTAATACACTTATCATAGATTCCTCCATGTTTTATAAATTGTTATTCATTTTGTACTATTTTGTTATATCATATTTATTATAATTAATCAAGACTTTGTCTTTATTTTTTTGATTATTTTTTTATAACAATACATATCGTACTTTTTTCGATTGATACTTATTTCAAAAAACAAGAACTTTTTTCATCGTTTTTCTCTTATGTGCACAATTTTTTATAAAACAATGAAGAATGTGCCCGCATAAATCAAAAAGCCGCCGCAAGTTTTATGCGGCAGCTTTTTAGCTTCAATACTTATAATAATACAGAATACAAACGCCTGATGCTCTGTTCCACAGACTTGGATGGCTCCATAAAGTATCTCCCGTCCGTAATTTCCAATGACAGAAAGCCCTTATATCCAAAGCTGTCAAATTCTTTTAAATACTGTTCCATATCCAGCACGCCGTCTCCCCAGGCCAGATGCCCTCTGGGCGCGCCGTCGATAAAATGGACATGGACCAGCTTTTCTCCCAGAGCCTCAAGGTACTGGGACGGATGCTCCCCTGCAAGGGCCATGGGGATTGTATCAATCATTCCACCCATGGAATCCTGGTTTATTTCCCCGAGCATCTTTCTTAAAGTGGTTAAATCATACACTAAATTGCTTTCATCACGCCTGAGCACCTCCAGTGCCAGCGTCACTCCGCAATGCTTTGCAAATTCCCCTAAACCATGGAGATTCTGGACAGACCAGTTCCATGCATCATAATAGTCGCTTCCATCAAAATATCCGGTACCTGACGTAACGAGAACCTTACTACAGCCAAGCTCTCCCGCAGCTCTGATGCTGTCCTCAAAAAAGCGGACGCTTCTTCTCCTTGCCGCCGGGGACGGGGCCGCCAGATTAATGGGATAAACACACTGTTCCGGCGTAAAACATACCAGCTTTAAATTCCTGCTTTCAATCTCCCTGTGGATTGCAGAGATTTCCTGATATGTCATATCCTCCAGGTGAAAATGGGGCGCTGCCCCCCACAATTCAATGTTTTTTACGTTATTTATGACTGCATCATCCAAAAAACGGGTCAAAGGAAAATATTTATACTGAATATTCATGATGGCAATCTGATTTCGATTCATATGCTTCATCTTTCCCTTACCATATTGCTTGTCAATATTTTATACTCATAACGGTCTGCATTTATAATTTCCTTACCGCTGTAAACCGGTTCTCCTGCCGAATCATAGGCAATATCCTTGGATAAGATCAGAGCATCGTTCTCCTTTATATCCAGATGCTTTGCTTCCTCCCTGGTTGCATAGCACACCCCGATCGTCTTTGCACCGCTGGTAAGCACAATCCCATGCTCCGATAAAATCTGGTGCAGGGAACCGTTTAAATCCTCAGCCAGCAGATATGCGTACTTCTTATGGAAATGATTCTCTTCCAAGATGACAGGAATGTCATTGCAATACCTTAAGCGCCTGATACGGATAACCTTATCATCCTCTTTTAAATTCAGGGTTTTTATATCCATGGCATGGCTTTCACCAGCTCGGCAGACAGAAACTTTGTTCCTGCTTTATTTCCAACCAGCTGCAGCTTTGGGAAAAGCCCATAAAGCTGTTTAAACTCCTGGACATTTTTTTATTTGAAACAAATGTCCCTATTCTCTGCTTACGGACCAATATCTCATCATCCACCAGGATTTCCAGCGCCTTTCTTATGGTAATCCTGCTCACCTGATACATCTCGCTCAGCTCAAGCTCAGTGGGAATCCTGGTATTTGCCTTAATTTCTTCATTTCGAATTTTTGATTTAATATCCTCAGCAATCTGAAGATAAAGAGGTACTACTGTGTCCCTTACTACTTCTGACATACAAACCTTCCTCCATAAACGGTCTGAATACGCTGTTTGTATCGGATCATTTTCAGCCGATATTTATATTATCATACCACAGGGAAGATTTTTCTGCCATGAAAACAGTAAATATTTCACCATTTTCCTCTTAATAATCCAGCTTCCTGTAATATCTTCGGATGGCCAGCGGATGGCGTCTCATGTGTTCCAAATGTACATTTACTCTCTGGAAAGCCGAGCGCATGACAATGGGGGAAAGAATTCCTCTGAATTCATCGCTGATTCCGTCAAGGAGAAATTTTTTCGTATCAAATACAATTACTTTTGCACTGATCCTGTTTACAAATTTTTCCACCCGGTCCATCTGCGGCCTTGTAATATCTTCCCCCTTCATCAGTATGACCGGCGTGTCCCTTTCAATCACTTCCAGGGTCCCATGAAAGAAATTGGCGGCTGAAACAGGCCTTGTGCGCATCCACTGCATTTCTTCCATAATGCACATGCCGTAGCAGGCGGCCCAATCCTCTAAATTTCCCGAACCGATCAGATAGGTAATGGGCTCGTCGCAGTATTTTTCCGCATATGCCCTGGCATCCTCATCGGCATCCCGGTACACTTTGACAATGTTATCCGGCATATGGACAATCTCTTTGAAAAACTGGCCGTATTTGTCAAACTGACCCGCATTTTTTAAGAAACGCAACGTTACCGTATACCAGAAATAATATCCGCCGCCCACTGTGCTGACAAGATAATCGCATTTTTCATACAGGGGTGTTCCCTCTTTTTCCACATACCCGATTACCCTTGCCCCAGCCTCATGTACCTTATCCACCGCTTCTACCACTTCTTTCGTATCTCCTGAAATGGATTCAATGACCACAATGGACTGATCGTTAAAAAACGGATTTCCTTCCAGATTAAAATCTGCCGCATTTTCAATATAAAGAGGAATTCTGGAACCCAGCTGCTTTGCAATGTGCATCATCTGGTTTGCATATAAAACCGTTCCTCCGATCCCAATGTAGAAGATATTGGAATACCCGTCTCTGCATACCTGGTCTACAATTTTTTCTGTCTGGGGAATAATATCCACCCCGTTCTGATGCTCCCGTCTTACCTTTGCCTCATCAAAATTAAACATGGCTTTCCTCCTGTAGATTATCTTATATTGTTAAACTTCAAGCCGCTTTTCAAAATTCCCCAGAACCATATCCGGGGACATAATCTGAACAAAGGCATCAGGGTCCTCCTGGCGGATCAGGCGCTTTAAGGCCTGCAGCTCATATTTACTCACCACCACCATATGTATGATTTCCTCCTGACGGCTGTACTCTCCCCAGCCATTCCAGCTGGTCACTCCGCGGGAAACCTTACGGTTAATCATTTCTCCCAATGCCTTATTTTTTGTGACGATAAACG
The DNA here is from genome assembly GCA_047604985.1 of Lacrimispora sp. GTDB lineage: Bacteria > Bacillota > Clostridia > Lachnospirales > Lachnospiraceae > Lacrimispora. The sequence continues at coordinate 20,084 of JASGGP010000020.1, read as the reverse complement.
CGGATACCTTTATATTCTGGTAATGGACCCGGTCCACCATAATTCCTGCGGAAATGGAAAAGACCATGGAATATGCAGCCACCTCAAGGTCATAGCGCATGGCTGCAATGAAATATATACAGACATTAATCATCACGCTGATCTTTCCTACACTGAAATCTGGATATTCCTTTGCACAGTACATTCCCACAATATCCGTGCCTCCGCCGGAGCCTCCTGCTCTTAATGTGATTCCCACCCCCAGCCCGGACAAGGCTCCTCCGATGATGCTGTTTAAAAGCATATCATCCAGTAAGGGCTTCTCAGGCGCAGGAATCAATGTCAGGAGAGCCGACTGCACGCACACAGCAATAATCGTTCTGTACAGGAACTTTTTTCCTATGCTCCTGTATCCCAGCAGAAGCAGTGGAATATTGATGCACCAGAAAATAATTCCCGTAAGGTCTATGGACCGGGGCGCATGGATTCCGAGAACCTCTGTCAGAAACAGCTTTAAAAGCTGGGAGATTCCGGTAAATCCGCCGCTGTATAAGCCAGAAGGAAACAGAAACCACCGGTAGGCCGCGGCAAAGAATACAACGCCTGAAATTGTCCAGAAAATATTGGAAGTTTCTTTATGTATTCCTTTTCCCATGAATTAATATTCCAGCTTCCACATATATCTTCTCTGTGTTAATGGATGGCATCGTACAATTGACAACTGCTCCGCATAAATGCGCAGCACTGCCGATAAAACCATAGGATTAAAGTATTCTGCAACAGCGGCCGGCAGCTCCGAGCCAACGCCAAAATCCTTTCCGTCTAAAACCGTGGTCTTTGCCTGAAAGCGGTTTAAGAAATCCAATGCCCTGGAATCCAGGGGCCTGGTTCTTCCGTCATTCATCAATAAAATAAAGGGAACATCCTTTTCCACAATTTCAAAGGGACCGTGGAAGAATTCTCCGTCATGGAAAGACGCGGAGTTGATCCACTGCATTTCCATCAAAAGGCAGATGGAAAAAGCGTATGCTACCTCCTGAGCCGCTCCCGAGCTCATTACATATATAACCGGCGCATCCCCATAATCCTCGGCAAAAACCTTTGCAGACGGAAGAACGAAGGATACCGCCTTTTCAATCAGACCGTAAATCTTTCCAAAGGCCTCCTGCATAGCATCATAATGGGCATAGCCCTCATACTGGTTTAAAATTTCTACAGCCAGACCTAAAACGTTTGTCATCTTCTCTAATTTGGCGGCATAGCTCTTTTCAAACCCATGTACAATCACGTAATGAGCGTTTTTTGCCAAAGGGGAATTTTCCACATGGGTTACTGCAATCACCTTTGCCCCCAGCTCCATGGCTTTTTTTGAAGCCGCAACGGTCTCAGGCGTGGTTCCTCCCAAAGAACAGGTAATAACAACCGCGGTCTCATCCACCGCTGCCGGAACTGCATGGAGAAACTCATTTGCAGTATAATGTCCTACCCTGATTTCCTTTGAATTGGCCTCCAAAAAATACTTCCCCGGATAAAGCTCTGCTTTCGATGCACCGCAGCCCACAAAATATACTGATTTCACAACCGGCACCGTTTCCTTGATTGATTCAATAATCTGTTTTGGTTCCATCATATTATATCCTCCTTTTATATAATACAATATATAACAATTAAAATACAATGTCAATAGAATTTGTTTTAATCAAGGAAAATATCATTACAATACAGCACATACAAAACAATACTTTTTATGTATCAAAGTAAAGTTCTTCTGTCAGGGATGAGTTTTTCTATATAGAAGTGACTTTATCTAAACAGCAGCAGACCGCCTTTTGGACCTACATCGTAATTAAACAGCAGAAAATCCCGCCGACCGGCTTTTGACGCCGGTTGGCGGGATTTTCTTTCTTATTGAATTCCTTTATGGTTTTGTTTCTTTACCCTTTTCTTTATCCTTATCTTACTCTATTTTTAAATCTCTCTTTTTCTTATCCTAATCACCTAGGCTTCAACACCATCCACCTTGGAAGCACGCTCCTCTATTTCTCTCTTCTGGACGTCACCAGGAGCCAGTTCATAGCGGCTGAACTCGTACTCATAGGTTCCGATACCGCCGGTCATAGAGCGCAGAGCCGTATTATAGCCAAAGAGTTCGGACATAGGCACATCCGCCTCAATCACCTGTTTTCCCTGGTGGTTGGAATTCATTCCCAGAACCCGGCCTCTTCTGCGGTTCAAATCTCCCATAACGTCGCCGGTAAATTTATCCGGAACAGTGACCTTAAGGGAAGAAATGGGCTCAAGAAGCACAGGGTTGGCATCCATAAAGCCTTTCTTGAATGCCATGGTGGCTGCCATCTTAAATGCCAGCTCTGAGGAGTCTACAGGATGGTAAGAGCCGTCGGTCAGAGTGGCCTTTATTCCTACTACAGGATAAGCGGCAAGAGGTCCCTTTAAAACGCATTCCGCGATTCCCTTTTCAACAGCCGGGAAATAGTTTCTCGGTACAGCTCCGCCAAATACATTTTCTTCGAAGACATATGGTTTTTCTAAATCACCGGAAGGCTCAAAAGTCATCTTTACATCGCCGTACTGGCCGTGTCCGCCGGACTGCTTCTTATATTTGCCCTGTACCTCCACTTTCTTGCGGATGGTCTCCCGGAAAGCGAATTTGGGCTTGCACAGTTCAATATCCACCTTATAACGGTTTAACAGCTTGCTCACCACTACCTCCAGCTGCTGGTCGCCGATAGCATACAGCAGAGACTGGCGGTTCTCCGTATCAGTTACCACCTTTAAGGTCCAATCCTCTTCCGTCAGCTTGGAAAGAGCGTTGGAAACCTTGTCATCGTCTCCCTTTGTCTTGGTCCTATAGCGCATATAGGTATAAGGAGTGGATATCTCCGGCTTGTGGTATACGATGGGGGCGGAACGGAGAGCTATGGTATCGCCTGTCTGGGTCACATTCAGTTTGGATACGGCTCCGATATCTCCTGCTCTTAATTCCGGCACCTCAATGGCGTCCTTACCTCTTAAGAGGTAAAGCTTGCCGATCTTCTCCTCTGTATCCTTATTCACATTATAAATGGCGGAATCCGGCTTCAAGGTTCCGGTACAAATCTTAAGAAGAGAATATTTTCCGATAAACGGGTCCACTACGGTCTTAAATACCCGTGCAGACAGGGATACGTTATCGTTATATTTGGCTGTGAAGCGCTCTCCGGTGGAAACGTCCACTCCGATACATTCGTAACGGTCAGGAGACGGGAAATACTTATCAATGGCCTGGAGCACCATCTTGGCACCCTGGGCATTGATACCGGAACCCAGCATAACCGGAACGATGTTTCCCTGTATGACATGTTCCCGAAGAGCAGAAGAAATCTCGTCCAAAGTAAACTCTTCGCCTGAGAAGTAACGTTCCATATACTCCTCGCTGGTCTCTGCCACGGCTTCCATAAGAGCTTCACGGGCGATTCCCAGATTCTTCTGGCTGTAATCAGGAATCTCACATTCTTCATAATCACTGTTTACGGTAAAACGCCGGCCTGCCATCTTCACAACATTAACAAACCCCACGAATTTTTCATTCTCACGGATGGGGAGGTGGAACGGCGCTATCTTCCTTCCAATTCTTTTTCAAGCTTAAGCAACAATTCACGATAGCTTGCATGGTCGTCATCCATGTTCGTCACAAAGAAAAGCCTTGGCAGCTTGTACTTTTCACAAAGCTCCCATGCCTTATATGTGCCAACTTCAATACCTGCCTTACAATTCACAACAATTACTGCTGCATCCGCAACGCTGATGGCTTCTTCGACTTCACCAACAAAATCAAAGTATCCCGGAGTGTCCAGCAGATTGATCTTAATCGTCCCATCTTCTCCTTCATACTCCAAAGGAATCATGGTAGTGGAGATGGAGAACTGTCTCTTGATCTCCTCTTTGTCATAATCGCTGATGGTATTGCCATCGGTAACTTTTCCCATTCTGCTGATGGCCCCGGATATTAACGCCATGGCCTCCACCAGGGTAGTTTTACCGGCGCCGCCGTGCCCAAGTAAGGCGACGTTACGGATTTGTTTGGTTCCATACACGTTCATAAACATTCCTCCTGTTCGGTATTTAAGTCTATGAGGACATTTTACTAAAAATGTCGTATAATTGCAAGCAAAACGTGCAATTTGCACAAACATTTTTCATACATTTTTTCTTTTCTGAAAAAGAAAAGAGAGGCTCATCCCTCTCTCTTCATTGTACCGCTTCATAACAGCGTTTATTCAGCTTTCCATCGGATTCAAAATCATAACATCTGTCTCCGATGACAACAGAACCGGTCACCCGGCCGCCGTCGGAATCAAAATAATACCAGGCCTCCCCGACCTGCTGCCAGCCTCTTACCATATAACCGTCCTGGTCAAAATAGTACCATATGCCGTCCGCAGGCACAAAGCAGCCTTTGGAAAAAGAACCGTCGCTGTTCCTGTACTTCCAGCCATCCTGATCCTGCTGCCAGCCTGCTGCGCCCGCCTCTTCCTCAGCCACTGCAGGCTGTGCATCTTCTCCCGTGTCTTGCAGGCCTGTCCTTTCCCCGCAGATGATGACTGTTCCATGGCCGGTATAGGCTGCCGCCTCTGCTTCCACGGAAAATTGCGGGAGAAACGTCAGACTTCCGAACACAGCCAGACCGCAAATGCCGGAAACAGCCAGCCTTGTCCACAACTTTCTCATTTCCTGCTCCTTCATTGGTTTTTTCCATTATACCAGATTCCCAGGCCGAAAGCTAGTCCCCTCTGACTGTTTCGGAGGAAATGCTCATCGCTGCTTTCAAGGCCGTATCCAAGGCGCTGAGCCCCGGTATGCTGATTTTAATCCCCGGCATGGTTTCGCGGACCTTTTCCTCTACCATATTTCTAATAATATCATTTTTAACCAGGACGCTTCCCCATAGCCAGAGACTCACTTCCTCCAAAGGAAGATTTAAGTCCATCTTAGATGCAGTATCACGGATAAGCCCCCAAAGAGCCTCGCCGCATTCCCGGTGAAGCCTCATGGCCTCCGGATCTCCTGCCGCAGCCGCTTCATAGCCAAACAGGGACAATCTGGCGATTTGAGACTTTTCCATAAGGTTGGCATTAATAAAATCGTCCAGCTTTTCCAGGGAATCCAGCCCCGTTTCTTTTATAATGAGCGGAGTGAGGATGGGACATTTTATCCGTCCTGAAAGCTCGTCCCCAACCGACTTAATGATCTTAAGCCCTAAATCAAAAGCGCTTCCCTCGTCGCTTAAAATGTGATTCCAGCCTCCGGTGCGGAATATTTCCCCTTTCGCATCTCTTCCAAAGCAAACAGAGCCTGTCCCGGATATAACCACCAGAGATGGAGTATCCGTCATATGTAGAAATACCTCGCAGTCATTTAACACCAGAAGCCGTTCATGAAAAAAGCCCATTTCTTCAAAGGCGGATCTGCAGTTATGCTCATCCGAGGCTGAATCAATCCCGCTGGCAGCCACACAGATTCCAAGGCAGGAAGACGCTTCAAGTCCCAGCTCATGCAAGGCCGGAAGCACCAGCTCCCGATAACGCAGCCGGCTCTTTTCCGCTCCGTCCGTATTGATACTGCAGCCGGGAGCCGTAAATTCCCCCAGGACCTTTCCTTCCCCATCACAGATCTTAAGGCGGCCGCTGGTACCGCCGATGTCCAGCCCTGCATAATATTCTTTCATAAGTTTCTCCTTTTCTCATCGTTTCATTTGGGGTTTTACAAAAAATATATCAAAACATCTTTATAAGTCTTACACTTAATGAATGAGGTCAGCACCCCCAGCAACACGATTGCTCCATGACACGATTCTATCATATTCTTATGCTGCTGGCAATTCATATCACCATTATGACATTGAAATTTGTTCCTGATTTTTATTCATTATTACAGTAATTACTGCGGTACATGAAATCTAATATTCCATTACCATATTCTTTTTGCACTCCAAAAGAACATTCAAAAACAAGAGTTTTTTTCTCCTAAATCTTAATTTTACGTTAAAGTGTCGAAGTTTAACGTGTAAAAGCGTTGACAAGTCTTACATTATCTATTACAATGGGGGTTAATTATTTGCAGCAAAGAAAGGGAGAAAATTATGATAATCATTATGAAGCCTAACGCTTCTGAGGAAGCCGTGGGTAAAATCAAAGAAATAATCGAATCAAATGGTCTTCAGGCCCATTTGTCAAAAGGAACCGAAGTCACCATTGTTGGTGTGGTAGGCGACAAGACCAAGCTTCAGAGGGCAAACATCGAGCTGATGGACGGCGTTGACAAGGTGGTCGCAGTCACTGAAACATATAAGCTGGTAAACAAAAAATTCCATCCCGAGGATTCCGTCATAACCATCGGGGATGCAAAAATCGGTCCCGGACACCTTACCATGATGGCGGGTCCCTGCGCCATTGAAAACCACGACATGCTTTTGGAAACTGCATTTGCAATTAAAAAAGCAGGCGCCCAATTCCTGCGGGGCGGCGCTTACAAGCCAAGAACCTCTCCCTACGCATTTCAGGGCTTGGAAGAGGAAGGTTTAAAATATATGAAAGAGGCCAGAGAGGCCACAGGGCTTAATGTTGTCTGCGAGGTCACAAGCCTGCGTGCCCTTGAAACTGCCGTAAACTATGTGGACATGATCCAGATCGGCGCGCGCAACATGCAGAACTTTGAGCTTTTAAAGGAAGCGGGAAAATCAGGCGTTCCGGTCCTGTTAAAGAGAGGCCTTTCCGCCACCATCGACGAATGGCTGAACGCGGCTGAATATATCGCCTCCGAAGGCAATCCCAATATTGTGCTCTGCGAGCGGGGTATTCGTACATACGAAACCGCTACGAGAAATACTCTGGATATCAGCGCCGTACCGGTAATCCGTGCCAAGAGCCATCTGCCCATCATCATTGATCCAAGCCATGCCACAGGCGTGAGGGCTTATATCGCTCCTATTTCCAAGGCAGCTCTTGCAGTAGGCGCCGACGGACTGATCGTTGAAGTCCATCCCTGCCCATCCTGTGCCTTATCTGACGGTCCCCAGTCTCTGACCTTTGAACAATTTGACCAGCTGACGGAAGAATTAAAGCCTTATGCCGATCTTGCAGGGAGGACGCTTTCATGAGTGAAGCCTCCATTGCCTTTATCGGACTTGGCCTCATCGGCGGCTCCATTGCCAAAAGGCTCAGGCGGGAAGAACCGGATACCAGGATCATGGCTTACATGAGGACCCGGTCCAGTCTTTTAAAAGCAAGGGAAGACGGGATCGTAGATGTGGTCCTGGACGGAATCGGGGAAGAGCTTCGGGAATGCGATCTGATTTTTCTGTGCACTCCCGTGGAATTTAACGCCCGGTACTTATCGGAAATAAAGCCGTTTTTAAAGCAGGGCGCCATTGTCACTGATGTGGGCAGCACCAAGACCGACATCCATGAAGAGGTGATCCGCCTCGGCATGGAAACCTGCTTTGTGGGTGGTCATCCCATGGCCGGTTCGGAAAAGACCGGCTACGAAAACTCCACCGACCATCTCCTTGAAAATGCCTACTATATTATCACTCCCACCGCCGCTTCCACAACAGAGCAGACGGACCGGCTGGTGAAGGTGGCCCGGATGATCGGCTCCATACCCATTGTTCTGGACTATCAGGAGCACGACTTTGTTACCGCAGCCATCAGCCATCTGCCCCATATTGTCGCCTCCTCCATGGTGAATCTGGTAAAGGATTCCGACAATGAACAGGGGCTGATGAAACGGCTGGCAGCAGGGGGCTTTAAGGACATTACGAGAATCGCTTCCTCTTCCCCGGAAATGTGGGAGCAGATCTGTATGACAAACAGCAGCAACCTTTCCACCATTCTGGAACGCTACATCGATTCCTTAGGCCAGGTATTAGCCCAGCTGAAAGAAAAAAACAGCGGGCCCATTCACCGCCTCTTCGAAACCTCCCGGGATTACCGCAATTCCTTTTCGGAAAAAACGCCCGGTTCCATTATTCCTGACTATTCCTTTACCGTAGACATGGCCGATGAAGTCGGTGCTATTTCCACCTTGTCCGTAATACTGGCCGCAAAGGGAATCAGCATCAAAAACATCGGCATTAACCATAACCGGGAACACGGGGAAGGAACTTTACGGATCGCATTTTACGATAAGGAATCCATGGACAATGCCTGGAAACAGCTGGAACGGTATCATTATGATTTAATATCCAATTAAAGCGAGGAATCCTATGAAATTTACAAAATCCACCCCTCTAAGGGGAGAAATAACCATTCCCGGCGACAAATCCATTTCCCACCGCAGCGTGATGCTGGGCTCAATTGCAAAGGGAACTACGGAAATCAGCCATTTCCTCCAGGGAGCGGATTGCCTTTCCACCATTTCCTGCTTCCGCAAAATGGGAATTGAGATTGAAAACCAGGGAGACACCGTAACCGTTTACGGGAAAGGTCTTCACGGCTTAAAAAAACCGGAGACTGTTCTGGACTGCGGAAACAGCGGAACCACCACCCGGCTCATATCCGGCATCCTTTCCGCCCAGGATTTTGATGTCACCTTAACTGGAGACGAATCCATTCAAAAACGTCCCATGAAGCGGATCATGGAACCCTTATCCATGATGGGAGCAGACATAAGAAGCATCCATGACAACGGCTGCGCTCCTCTCTCCATAACCGGGAAAAAGCTTCACGGCATCCACTACACCAGCAAGGTGGCTTCCGCCCAGATAAAATCCGCCATCCTTCTGGCAGGGCTGTATGCACACGGGGAAACGAAAGTGACAGAGCCTTATGTGTCCAGAAACCATTCTGAGATCATGCTAAAGTATTTCGGGGCTGATGTGAACACAGAGGGGACAACTGCCGCTATACTGCCCGCAAAGGAGCTTTACGGAAATAAGATTACTGTCCCTGGGGATATCTCCTCCGCAGCTTTCTTTCTTGCGGCAGGCCTCATGATTCCCGGTTCGGAAATTTTAATAAAGAATGTCGGCATTAATCCTACCAGAAACGGCATTCTCCGTGTATGCGAGGACATGGGGGCCCATATCACCCTTATCGGAGAAAATGCGGACTCCGGAGAGCCGACGGCGGACCTTCGGTGAATACAGCACACTTCACGGCATTACTATAGAGGATCCATCATCCCGACCCTTATTGATGAGCTCCCTATGATCGCTGCCATGGCCTGCCTTGCCGAGGGGGAGACTGTCATAAAGGATGCTGCGAATTAAAGTGAGCTAATTCAATCGGATCGAGGTTATGGTCCGGAGCTTATCCGCCATGGGGGCCGACGTCACGGAACAGAGGATGGTATGATTATCCGGGGCGGAATGCCTTTGCGCGGCGCTCTCATTGACAGCAGGCTGGATCATCGGATCGCCATGACCTTTGCGGTGTTAGGGCTATGTCGGACGGGAAACAGAAGTCTCAGGGGCGAATGCGTGAATATTTCCTATCCGGGATTTTATCAGGATTTGAAAGGATTGATAAATAATAGGGCAGCATGTCTTTTATTAGGCTAAAAGATCATAAAAATAAAAAAGCGCCGTTGAAGATTTTTTCTTCCGGCGCTTTTTTGCTTTATAATTATACAGGCTATACAACTTTAATCTGACACATTTTCATGGCATCTAAGGCGTTTCCGTGGCTTTCCGGCGTGACGCCTGCACAGCAGGAGGAATCCACCAGAATGGGCGTTTCCGGCAGGAACGCCTTGATTAACAACGCGTTGGAAATGACGCAGATATCGGTACACAGCCCGATCAGTTCAATGGATTCATATTCCCTGCCTTTCACGTACTCTCCCAGGTCCGCGCTTCCAAAAGTATTCTTCTCAAATTGTTTTCCTTGAAACTCCTTTAAGGATGGGGCAAGCTCCCAGCCCTCGGTTCCTTTTATACAGTGAATCACCGGAAGATTCTTTCCTTCCTGGGTATCAAGGTATGCAGACTCGTGAGTGTCCAGGGTAAAAACCACCTCGTCTCCCGCGGCTTCATATTCTTCTATCTTCTTTTTTACATTGGGGACAATGGCCTCCGCTTCCTTGGTTCCAAGGGTGCCGTCGATAAAATCCTTCTGCATATCCACAACAATCAATAATTTTTTCATCATTCAGACCTCCATCAACAGATAGTGGTTATAGTTTATCACGAATTGTCTCATAAGCATATTATTTTTGGAGTTTTTTATTATATCCTAAGTGCCCACCGCTTTATTAGCCCAATTCGTTGAGGTAAACTGACTCCGATTATTGTTAAGATATGTAAACTATAAGCTGCTAGACCTAATACTTCCATAGTAAGAAGTATTTACAAATACTCACTATAGTATTTTGTATAAAAAGGGAAAAGTTAATAATCCTCAATCAACTTTATATAGATAACCTTTATTATAAATTTCATTCATATATCAGCCTCTATTCATCACTACTGAGGATATCCGTTTCTTTCGTTTTACTCCGGTATGTAATAATGGTAACAAATAGCGCATACCCGCCTAAAAGGATTCCCGTTACAATCCACAACCCGCTAAAATGCAAACGCCGGATCATAATGCTGCTGAATAGGGAGGCAAACATAACACCTATTTGTGTTATAAATGAACTCAAAGAAAGTATACTTGCCCTCATGTGATTGGGTGTATATCGATTGATTAAAGTATTTTCTGCCACGTTGCCGGTTCCTAATATTAAATAAATCATTATATACCCAAGTATAAATCCTGCGCTGTTGTTTTGTACTGCAAAAACAATGATACAAACAGCAAGCATAATTCGGCAGATATTATAAACTCTCCATTGCTGTGATCTGAATTTTCCCAATAATTTATTCGCGATGGAATTGCCGGAAGCTGCCGCTATAAACCCTAAAAAGGTAATGATACCAAGTGCCCAAGTACTATTCGGCAGTTTGGATATTCCCATGAATGCAGACTGCCAATAAGTTTCAATCGTAATTAATAAAAAGCCAATAAAAAATACACCTGCAAATATAAGCTTAAACTTCGGTGTAGCAAATACTACCTTTCTTGCTTCTTTTAAATGATCTAACAATGGAATCCGTTTTTCCTCACCCTCATGACAGGGTATTTCCTTGACGTAAATGATACAAAGGATTAATATAGCGGCTATAAGTATCCCACGCAGTACAATATTAGTATTATTCGTACCGCCAATATAAGATATAATACCTCCGGCAATACTTCCGACTGCAACACCGCTTTCTTCTAAAATAGCCAGCCTGGAAGTTGTCTTTGATAAACTGTCATCTCCGTGTATAGCAAGCGCCTGATCTATAATTAATGCATCCAGGCTTCCGGATGCAAAGGAGCGGCTTAAACCATTAAATACTATTACAAATATCAGCAATAATATATTATTAGCCATTAAAAGTAATAATAAGGATAACAGCTGAAAACCACAGGATATTAAAAATACTGTTTTTCGTCCATACAAATCCGCACATATCCCGCTCGGCAGTTCAAAACAAAGTACCGTAACCGCATACAAAGCCATCAGCATAGGAAGTGTCTGTAAGCTTGCTCCTCTTTCCAGTAAGATAAGATTTAAAACAGGTATTATAATTCCAAGCGAAAAATAATTAATAAATATAATTGCCTGCTGTAATTTAGTCATCCAAGTCCTCCTTTGCATTATATAAAATAAGAGCATATTCCCATGGTGTCCGGTCTGCTGCAGGTGCCGTATGCTCATTAATATATTCCGTTACCATCGTTAAAAGTTCTTTGGATTCCTGGTCCGTCAAATGAACTACACCAGTCAAAATATCACCTAATTGCTGCAGGGCGTCTATATTTAATTTTTCGTTACCGTTCATTATTATTTTCTTTTTAGCACAGAACCCCTCAAATACCTGGGCTATTTTATCCTGCAATAATACTTCTCTGGGGAGTTGTATTATCATTATTCTCTAAACCAATCTGAACTGTCGCGTAGGTAGGCTTATAAAAGCTTGCAGTTATGCCATGAATCAACTTTGTGTGATCTAGTTCTATCAGCTCCAATGACATAAGTTTTTTGATATGGTGCTGGACACTGGAGGCAGATATATCAAGTTTATCTGCCAGCATTTTAGGAGTCATTGGTGTTTTTCCAATCTCCAGCTGCCTGAGTAACTGCTGTCTGACCGGGTTCATATAAATGCTTAATTCTTTTTTGGTAGTAAGTTTAACTTTTTTCATATTAATTTCCTTGCCTCCCTAATATACATTTTCCAGCGTTACACATATTGTAACATTACATTTTGTATAATGTCAAGTCAGAAAAGCTTATGCCTATTCTCCCCCATCTAATATTGAAACTTCATCTGTATCACCACAATCTGACATAATCAAATGGCGATATAAAGTAGAAAACGGAAAGTTATATAAGCGGCAATATAATTGCACACAAGATAAGTGGATCGGCAGTTGGCAGTTGGTTTCTTAATCTGACTTTAATGAGAGAGAGACAGCGCTGTCTTTTAGAAATATTTTACACAAAAAAATCGGCTAATCAATTTAAGGTTAGCCGGCTTTCCCAACAAATACATGGATTACCATTCTTCCTGTTCGCGCTGATGTCCCTCAAAAAATCAATATAACAGTCTCTCCGCTTGACTAATATTATCTCACAATCGCATCGCATAAAGCCTTTATTTAAGGGCGGGCAAACCCGATATTTTTTCAACAGTATCCTTTGTTTGTTTTTTTAATATACGATACAGCAGTAATAGCAGCAGATTCAGATTTTAAAAGTCGCTCTGCTAATTGGCGTCTTTCAAAAATTCTTTCAAATTAACAGTTGACAAATCCCCTCAGACGTATTATTATACGGTTAAATGAAATAAAAATAAACCGTTGAAAAAGAGGAGTAAGCTTTCCATGCGAAATTTCAGAGAGCCGCCGGTGGTGCGAGTGCGGTATGGAGCTGATAGCTGAATGGACTTTTGAGGGCGGCCCTGAACTATTGTATCAGTAGGGGCTGACGGCAACCACAACCGTTATTTCCGGTGGCATATATGTCAGTATATGAAAAGTGGGCTTTTATAAAGCCAATTTGAGTGGCACCGCGGATTGCACGATTCGTCTCAAGTACGTTTTTTAACGTACCTGGGGCTTTTTTTATTCCCAAAATTCCGGCTGCCCCGGCTTTTCTGGCGGAAATCATTTTCAACGGAAACCATTTTAAGGAGGAAACATTATGAAAAAATCTATGAAAACCCTGTTACTGGCAGCCCTTGCTGCTGCCGCACTCTCCGGCTGTTCAAAGCCAACTCCCCAGGCTTCCGGCGAAAGCTCTGCAGCCCAGACTTCTGCTAAGGAGGAAACGACTGCTGCAGAATCCTCTGCCAAGGGGGAAGAGAGTAAAACAGCATCAGACGGAGCATCCTATACCGTCGGAATCGCACAGTTCGCAGAGCATGGCTCTCTTGACAACTGCCGGGAAGGCTTTTTACAGGGTCTGGCAGAGGAAGGAATTGAAGAGGGAAAGAACTTAACCGTTCTGTATGAAAACGCTCAGGCTGACGGCGGTACTGCCAGCCAGATCATCAACAACTTTCTTTCCAAGAAAACAGATTTAATCTGTGCCATTGCCACTCCTATTGCACAGGCTGCATACGGCGGAGCGAAAAAAGCCAATGTTCCCGTCATCTTTACAGCAGTTACTGATCCGATTGCCGCTGCTCTGGCAAATGCGGACGGAACTCCTGCCGGTGAAGTCACCGGAACCAGTGACAAGCTTCCTGTTGAAAAACAGCTGGAAATGATCCGCCAGATTCTTCCGGATGCAAAGACCATCGGTATCCTTTACAGCACCAGCGAGGTAAACTCTGAAACAGCCATTAAGGAATACAAGGCTGCCGCTGCCAATTATGGCTTTGAAATCGTAGAAGGCCCTGTAACCGCTACGGCTGATATCCCTCTGGCTACGGACAATATTCTGGAAAAGGTTGACTGTCTGAACAATTTAACCGATAATACAGTTGTAAGCTCCCTCCCACTGATCTTAGACAAAGCGGGTAAGAAAAACATCCCCGTATTCGGAAGCGAAGTGGAGCAGGTAAAAATCGGCTGTCTGGCCGCCATGGGACTTGATTATGTGGACTTAGGCAAGCAGACCGGCAAGATGGCTGCAAAGGTATTAAAGGGCGAGTCAAAGGCCAGTGAAATGAATTTTGAAGTCATCAAGGATGCCGCTTTCTACGGAAACAACAAGGTTGCAGAGAATCTGGGAATTACATTGCCCTCAGATCTGACATCTTCTGCGGCAGAGCTTTTTACAGATATTAAACAGAAATAATTTATCGAGTTATCGAAACAAAGGAACATACTGGAGGAAGTTATATCATGTCAATTATACTTGGCGTTTTTGAAGAAGGCCTGGTCTATGCCATTATGGCTCTGGGCGTTTACATCACCTACAAGATTCTGGATTTTCCGGATCTGTCCGTGGATGGAACATTTCCCCTGGGCGGCGCAATCACCGTCACCCTGATTCTGGCCGGAATAAATCCCCTGGCAACGCTTTTTATCGCTTTTGCCGTAGGTGCTCTGGCTGGATGTATTACCGGTTTCATCCATGTAAAATTAAAGGTTCGTGATCTTCTGTCAGGTATCATTGTCATGACCGCCCTCTATTCCGTGAATTTAAGGGTGGCAGGCAAGGCCAACGTTCCGCTTTTTAATAATGATTCCATCTTTGAAAACAGCTTCGTAAGTGCTGTCTTCCCCCAAGGGGCTTCGAATTACAGCGTTGTCATCATTCTGTTTGTGATCGTACTGGCGGTAAAGCTTCTGCTGGACCAGTATTTAAAGACCCGCTCCGGCTACCTGCTCCGGGCTGTTGGGGACAATGAGACCCTTGTCACCTCCTTAGCCAAAGATAAGGGCATGGTAAAGGTCATCGGCCTGGCCATTGCAAACGGCCTGGCCGCTCTGGCCGGCTCTGTCTACTGCCAGCAGAAAGGCTTTTTTGAGATCAGCATGGGAACCGGAACCATTGTCATCGGTCTGGCAAACGTAATTATCGGCACCAAGCTGTTTAAACGGATCGGCTTTGTAAAATCCACCACAGCGGTTATTGTGGGCTCCATCCTATACAAGGCATGCGTATCCTTTGCCATTTATCTGGGCATGGAAGCGTCGGATTTAAAGCTGATTACGGCAGTCCTGTTCCTGGGTATTCTGGTGCTCAGCAACGGCAGGGAAAAGAAGGTGAAAAATCATGCTTGAGCTTCGAAACATCAATAAATATTACAACCAGGGAACAGTCAATGAAATGTGTCTGTTCCGGGATTTCAGCCTGACCATCCAGGATCGGCAGTTTGTATCTGTCGTGGGAAGCAACGGCTCCGGAAAGACCTCTCTTTTAAATATCATCTGCGGAAGCATTTCCCTTGACAGCGGCTCCATCCTTATTGGAGGCAGTGACATTACGGCAATGCCTGAATACAAGCGCCGCTGGCGCATCGGCAGGGTTTACCAGAACCCGGCCATGGGCACCTGCCCCAATATGACCATCCTTGAAAATATGGCTATGGCCGATACAAAGGGAAAGCCTTTTAATCTCCGTCCGGGCACTAACCGGCAGAGAATACAGTTTTATAAGGAACAGCTTCATTCTCTGGGCCTTGGCCTTGAAGATAAGCTTCATGTAAAGGTAGGCGCCCTTTCCGGCGGTCAGAGGCAGGCCATGGCTCTTCTCATGTCAACCATGACACCGATTGAGTTTTTGATTCTGGATGAACACACCGCTGCCCTGGACCCGAAAACTGCGGAGATCATTATGGAGCTGACCGGCAAGATCGTAAGAGAAAAGGGACTGACCACCATTATGGTAACCCATAACCTGCGCTATGCGGTGGAATATGGAAACCGCCTGCTGATGATGCACCAGGGGCAGGCCATTATTGATGAAGCCGGAGAGAAAAAATCCAATCTTTTGGTGGAAGATATTCTGGATAAATTCAACGAAATCAGTATTGAATGCGGCAATTAGCCTGCAAATCAGGTCCCCAGCCGCATTCTCAATAGTATTCCATTTTCTAATAAAACTGCATTTTCCAATAGAACTGCATTCCTTAATAGACAAAAAAGTCCCGTCAGTATTTTCCTGACAGGACTTTTTATTTATTTACCTTTTACTTTATCTTACTTCATCTATTTTATTATTTTATCTCATCTATCTTATTTTATCCGCTTACCTGCTCATTTCACTTTGGGGGCCCTTATCGTTATGCTCCCGGATCACCGTATTGACCTCGCTCAAATCAGAAGTAGGCAGGTCTCCGGGTATAGTATTCTTTAAAGCCGCTGTGGCGTTGCCGTACTGGACTGCCTTCATGCAGTCTCCGCCGCTGCTTAAAAGTCCGTAAAGAGCTCCTGCAATATAAGCATCGCCGCTTCCGATCCGGTCCACGACGTCGATGTTGCGGTAGGGCTCTTCCTCGTAGTATTCATTTCTGGAAGCATCGTAGATTACGGAGCCGAAGGTATGGCTTTTAGGACTATGGACGATTCTCTGGGTGGAGGCCACAATGGAAATGGGATACTGTTCGGTAAAGCTCTTCATCATCTCTTTGACCGTTCCCTCTTTTTTAAAGGTCAGCCTTGCCGTATCCTCGGAACAGAAGAAAATATCCACATAGGGCAGTATCTGCTCGATACACTCTCTCGCTTCCTCTCCTGTCCATAAATTGGCCCGGAAATTTACATCAAAGGAAATGATGGTGCCGTTTTCCTTGAATTTGCGGATCATGGAAACAGCGGTCTTTCTTGTTTCCTCACAAAGGGCCAGGGTGATGCCCGTGGTATGAAAGCAGGTTGTGGCCTTATACATGTCGTCAGGAAAGGAATCCTCACTGATGCTGACAAAGGAGCTGTTCTTCCTGTCATAAATGACCTTGGGCTTTCTGGGATAAGCACCGTATTCATAATAATAAAGCCCAAGCCTTGCGCTTGCGCTGCTGTCATATACGAAATAGTCATCACTGATCCCGTAAGAACGGACCTTGTTCTTGACAAAGTTTCCCATATCGTGGGACGGAAGCTGGGTCACCACTCCGGTATGCAGTCCCAAAAGAGACGCACCCACGGCAACGTTTAATTCCGCACCGCCTACCTGCTTTTGAAAGGAATCGCCCCGGACCAGCCGTTCCACGCTTTCCGGAGACAGGCGTAAAAGCAGTTCACCCAGGCTCAATAAATCAAATGGTCTGTCACTCATTCTGATATTTTCCTCCATAAGTTTTAAAAAGAGGGGCCATTCCTCAATGACCCCCCATGTTTCTTTAACCGGAATTATCTTTGAACACGTCCTGAACCGTCTCCGCCGGCCAGGCTTTCAACATCTCCCCTGGATACCAGGTTGAAATCTCCAGGAATTGTGTGCTTTAATGCGGAAGCGGCAACCGCATATTCCAGAGAGCTCTTGAAGTCCTTACCGTCTGCCATTCCGCAGATAACGCCGGCTGCGAAAGAGTCGCCGCCGCCCACGCGGTCTACGATTGGAGCGATGTGATACTTTCTGGAGTGGTAGAACTCACGGCTTGCGCCGTCCATAATACATGCGGACCAGTCATTGTCAGAAGCGGAATGGCTCTCCCGTAAGGAACTGACCACGTATTTGAAGTTGAATTTATCGATCATCTGATTGAAGATATCTACATAGCCCTGTAATTCCAGCTCTCCGGCAGTTACATCGGTGTTGCCCGGCTTAAAGCCAAGAACCTTTTCTGCATCCTCTTCGTTGCCGATACAGACATCAACATACTGCATCAGGTTTGTCATGACTTTCTGAGCCTTTTCAGAAGACCATAATTTCTTGCGGAAATTCAAGTCTACGGAAACGGTTACGCCGTGAGCCTTGGCTGCCTTTAAGGCTGCTTCTGTAAGTTCTGCTGCGCTGTCGCTTACTGCAGGTGTGATACCGGTGAAATGGAACCAGTCAGCACCTTCGAAAACTTTATCGAAATCAAAGTCAGAGGCCTTTGCAGTCGCAATGGAAGAATTGGCTCTGTCATATACTACGGTAGATGCTCTCATCGCAGAGCCTGTCTCCAGAAAGTAGATGCCAAGCCTCTCGCCGACTCTGGCGATGTTCTTTGTGCCCACATTATATTTTCTTAAAGCCGCAACTGCGCAGTCACCGATCGGGTTCTTCGGTATAGCTGTCACCAGTTCAGCGTCATGGCCGTAGTTTGCCAGGGAAACTGCTACATTAGCCTCGCCTCCGCCGTAATTTACGTCGAATTCGTCTGCCTGAATAAATTTTTCATTGTTGGGGGTAGACAATCTTAACATGATCTCGCCCATGGTTACGATCTTTGCCATATTTACTCTCCTTAATCTTTCTGTCTTCTGATTACTTACGCGCTGCTGCCACCGCTTCAACAAATTCTTTTGCCGTAGCAGTAATTGCTGCGAAATCGCCTGTCTTAGCGCCCTTTGTCAGGCTGCTGCCTGTACCAACGGCATATGCACCCGCCTTGATCCACTTGTCAACGTTGTCAACATCAACGCCGCCGGACGGCATGAAATCGCCCTGGGGAAGAGGTCCTTTGAAAGAGCTGATGGCTGCCGGTCCCATGATGTTGCCTGGGAATATCTTGATGACATCACAACCGCACTCTAAAGCAGTGATTGCCTCGGTTGGGGTCATAACACCCGGAAGCATAGGAACCCTGTAACGATTGCAGAGCTTAATGGTATCCACGTTTAAGCCGGGGCTCACTACATAGTTTGCGCCTGCAAGGATGGCAGCTCTGGCTGTCTCCGGATCGAGAACGGTGCCTGCTCCAATAACCACTTTCTCATTTTTGCTGTATTTTTCAGACATTTTCGCGATGAATTCGATAGGATTTCCTTCATCCATAGTCATGGTGATTTCAATGAAATTGATTCCGCCTGCGATAATAGCATCAACTACCTTTTCGCCCTGCTCCAAATTCTTTGCGCGGACAACCGCTACCAGACAGTCTTCTTTCATTCTTGATAAAACCTGTTCTTTTTTCATGATTGAGCCTCTCTCCTTCTTTAATTCGTATATACGAATACATTTCATATTTACGATTCTTATACTTGAAATATTAATCGCTCCCGGCTGTTTTGTCAATAAGTATTCCTCATATTTTTCCAAGAAATCCTAACAGTCTGGAAACCTCCATGCCTTTCTGAGATACCAGCTTGCCCAGGGCCTCATAATCCTCCTTGGGCTTATAAAGACTGGAAATACTGATGGCTCCCAGCACATTGCCGTCCCGGTCAAAAACCGGGGCTCCCACGCACTGCATGTGCTCTTCCATTTCCCTGGCGTCAAAGGCGTAGCCTCTCTCCCGAACCTTGTCCAGTTCTGTTAAAAGCTGTTCCCTGTTCATAATGGTCCGCTCCGTGTACCGTCTGAATCTTATCCGGTTAATGATCTGCTCCCTTGCCTCTTCCTTACTGTAAGCCAGGATCACCTTTCCCAGAGAGGTACAGTAGACGGGATTTTTAGAACCCACCGTAGCCGTGGTTATAATAGGGTTCTCCGGTTCGAACTTACATATGTATACAACATGGTGATCAGAGGGAATTCCGAAAAAGACGGTTTTCCCCACTTCCTTTGAAAATGATTTAAGCACCGGTTCAATGATTCCGATGAAATCCAGGTTATTAGTGTTATTGATTCCGATCCTGTATGCCATTAAACCTATGGTATAGCTCTGCTTCTGCCCTCTGGTCACATTTACCATCCCCATTTCCACAAGAGTGGTTACAATGTCGTAGGCGCTGGTCTTTGGCAGATTCAGCCTTTCACAGAGATCATCTAAGGTTGCCCCCTCCGGGGTTTTGGAAATCAGCTTTAAAATATCTACGGTTCGCTGTGTCGTTCTGTTCAGTTTCATGGTTGGCCTCCATTTCTGGTTCTAGTATACCCTGCCATATGGGGAAAATGCAAGATGAATTTCTTCATATCTGAGCTGTGACAGCCTTTGTAAGTGTTTACAGGATTCTATCATTTTTTTCTCTTATTTAGGGAAAATGGAAAATCAGGGATTGTAATATTTATCATAATTATGTATAATAAAC